>NZ_BAAHAZ010000008.1:0-254563 GCF_054777115.1 Nocardioides maradonensis
CTTCTGCGCCGACCTGCACCAGCCGGTCACCGCCCGGCCGGGACTCAGGCTCGGAGGTGTGGAGGTCGGCCCAGGCGAGGACGCAGAGGAGCTCGTCGACGTCGGCTTGCAGTCGGGCGTCCACGGCACCGCTGATGGCGGTGAGGATGTGGTGGTGATCGCCCGACATCATGCACCTATTCTAGTCGAACAAATAGGCGAGTCTAGTGGACAAGCCTGTGAGTTTGGTGGATAACTCGTCACATTTCGAGCGGCGAGTGTGGGTTGGTTTCGATACGCCGCTCGCTGGCGCTCGCAGCTACTCAACCAACGACGAGGGGGCGGCCGCGCAGCGGCGGCGCGGGCGGAGCCCGTGCCGACTCCGCGCCGTCCTGCCGCCCGGTCGGGACCCCGGGTCAAGGACGCGAAGCGCCGCGGAGCGGGGCGAGCGCAGCGAGCATCCTTGATGCGGGGTGCCGGGCGGCTAAGGTGCGGCCGCCCCAGACCAGCCCCGCAGAGCACCGAAGCCCCTCAGACCCGCCGGTTGACCGACTCCGAGTAGGCCAGCGGCCGGTAGCGCAGGATCGGGTCGTCGGAGAGCTCGATGCCGTCGACCACGCGCGTCGGGTCGAAGACCGTCACTCCCCCGTCGGCCTCCGGGTCGGGCGCGACCGAGGTGATGGTGAAGGTGCCGGCGTCGAAGGTCTCGGACGTCCTCCACACCGACATGGGGTCGTGCGGGTCGTCGCCCTCGGCCGCGACCGAGGCCTCGAGGGTGAAGGTCACCGGACCGTCGGCGAGGCGGGCCTCCATCTCCTCGCGCAGGCGGTCGGGACCGCCGAACGAGCCGCCGAACGCGGGCGAGGTCGGGCGCAGCACGTAGCGCACCCACACGCCCGACCCGTCGGCGGCGACCCAGCGGTAGGCGTGAACCGGGTAGTACGTCGGATCGGCGTACGACCTCGGTGCGGCGATCGCCTTGGCCCTCGCGTTCGCCACCAGCGGCCCGAACGCGTCGCGGTGCTTGAGCAGGAAGAGCGGGAGCCGCACCGGCGACTGCGCCGCCTCCACGAACTCGATGAAGTCCTCCGGGGTGCGGACGACGAAGCGCGGCGCGGTCTGTCCCAGGATGTCCGTCGCCGTGCCGTCGGGCAGCTGCAGCTTGACCGCCATCCCCCGCACGTCCGGCGCCTTGTCCGGAACCGCGGGGTTGCCGCCGCCGTTCGACCAGCGGACGAGCACGGGGACCGTCTGGCCGGACAGGTGCAGGGCTCGCGACAGCTCAGCGGCCCGCGGCGTGGCGGTGAAGGTGCCCACGTAGAACGAACCCTTGGCGTGCAGGGTTCGGTGCTTGTCCGCTCCGGTCCGGAACGCGGCGCGGATGCGGTCGATGGCGGAAGCCGGCGTCGGGTCGCTCACCCGCGCAACATAGCGCGGACGGTTGGGGCCGCGGCATAGATTCGGGGCGGGCCGCCGAGCGACGGCCGGACGGAGGTGTGCTGTGATCGAGGCGATCGGGCTGACCAAGACGTACGGCGAGAAGCGGGCCGTCGACGACCTCTCGTTCACCATCCGGCCCGGCGTCGTCACCGGCTTCCTCGGCCCCAACGGCGCGGGCAAGTCCACGACGATGCGCCTCCTCCTCGACCTCGACGCCCCCACCGGCGGCCGGGCGACCGTCAACGGGAGGCGCTACCGCGACCACGCCGCTCCTCTGCGCGAGGTCGGTGCGCTCCTCGAGGCGAAGGCCGTGCACAGCGGCCGGAGCGCGCGCAACCACCTGCGCGCCCTGGCCGCCACGAACGGCATCCCCCGGGCCCGCGTGGACGAGGTGCTCGGCATCGTGGGCCTGGACAGCGTCGCGCACAAGCGGGCCGGCGGCTTCTCGCTCGGCATGGGCCAACGCCTCGGGATCGCCTCAGCGCTGCTCGGGGACCCGGCGACCCTCCTCCTCGACGAGCCCGTCAACGGGCTCGATCCCGAGGGCGTGCTCTGGGTCCGCACCCTGCTCAAGCGGCTTGCGACCGAGGGGCGGACGGTCTTCGTCTCCTCGCACCTGATGAGCGAGATGGCCCTCACCGCCGACCACCTGATCGTCGTCGGCAAGGGCCGGCTGATCGCCGACTCGTCGGTGGCCGACCTCACCCGCCGGGCGGCGCAGGACCGCGTGCACGTCGAGAGCACCGACGACGAGCGGCTCGCCTCGCTGCTCCGCTCCGACACCGTCACCGTCACGCGGCACGAGGACGGCGGTCTCGACGTGGCCGGCATGCCGAGCACAGCGATCGGCCAGGTCGCGCTCGAGGCGGGGATCGCGCTCGGTGTGCTCACTCCGCACTCGGCCACCCTCGAGGAGGCGTTCATGTCGCTCACCCGCGACGCCGTCGACTACGTCGGGGTGGCGTGATGGCCGCCGTCGAGCCGCGGGTGACGTTCCCGCGCGTGGTGCGGGCCGAGTGGATCAAGTTCCGGTCGCTGCGCTCCACCTGGATCACGTACGCCGTGGCACTGCTGGTCGCCGACGGACTCGGTGTCCTCATCGCCTGGCTGCGCGGAAGGGACCTGCACCAGCACGGCTTCGAGCTGGGCTTCGACCCGGTCGCGTTCTCGCTACACGGCCTGATGCCCGCGCAGCTCGCGTTCGGCGTGGTGGGCGTGCTGTTCGTGACGGGCGAGTACGCCACCGGATCGATCCGGGCGACCATGACGGCGGTCCCGAAGCGCTTCCCGGTGCTGCTCGCCAAGACCCTGGTGTTCGCCGTCGTCACCTTCGTCGTGGCGCTGGCGCTCTGCTTCATCGCGTTCTTCGCCGGCCAGGCCGTGCTGTCCACCTGGCACCTCGGTGTGTCGATCGGACACCCCGGAGCCCTGCGCGCCGTGCTCGGCGGCGCCTTCTACCTGACCGTCGTCGGGCTGATGGGCCTCGGCCTCGGCTTCGCGATCCGCAGCACCGGCGGCGCGATCGCGGCCCTGTTCGGCATCGTCCTGGTCCTCCCCCTCATCGCCCAGGCGCTGCCGTCGTCGTGGCAGGACCACATCATGAAGTACCTGCCGCTCTCGATCGCGGAGTCGCTGATCTCCCAGCTGGCCGGGATCCTGACCGGTGCGCTGTCGACGGGCGCAGGGCTGGCGGTGCTGGCGGCGTACGCCGTCGGCGCGCTCGCGCTCGGCCTCGCCGTCCTGCTGCGCCGGGACGTGTAGTCAGTCGTCGGCGTGGACGTACTTGCCGCCGGCCAGCCACGAGGCGGCCGCGGCGAGCAGGCACATCACCGCGGCCGACGCGAACACCACGACCAGGCCGTGGTGGAACGGTGACGACATGAGCTCCGGGAAGAACTCCTTGCCGGTGAGGGTGCCCAGGTCGGGTGAGCCGAGCGGGACGCCCGCCGCCCTGATCTGACCCAGGATCGTGTCGATCGGGTTGAACCCCAGGAACGACGCGAAGAGCGACGCGACCGGCGGCATCTGCCCGGCCGCCGACGCTGCCGGTGCCGCCACCCCGTGAGCCTCGAGCCCCCCGGTCAGCGTGGTCGGCAGCTTGGCCGCGAGCCCCGCGATCATGAGCGAGAAGAAGACGCCGATCGACAGCGACGAGCCCGCGTTGAAGAACGTGCCGCGCATCCCGGAGGCCGCCCCGCGCTGGTGGGCGGGCACCGAGTTCATGATCGCGGACACGTTCGGTGCCGCGAACAGGCCGGAGGCGAGGCCGTTGACCAGCAGGATCAGGGCGAACAGCCAGTAGGGGAAGTCGACCGGGATCAGCAGGAAGCCCACGAAGGTGAGGGCGACGAGCACCATGCCGCCGGTGGCGAAGAGGCGCGCCCCGAACCGGTCGGACAGCACGCCGGACACGGGTCCGGCGATGAGGAAGCCGGCCGTCAGCGGCAGCATGTAGATGCCGGCCCACAGCGGCGTCGACGCGTAGGAGTAGCCGTGCAGGGGCAGCCAGATGCCTTGCAGCCAGATGATCAGCATGAACTGCATGCCGCCACGGGCCACCGACGAGAGCAGGCCGGCCAGGTTGCCCGCCCAGAACGGCCGGACCCGGAACAGGCTCATCGCGAACATCGGGTCCGCCACCTGGGTCTCGATCCAGCAGAAGAGCGCCAGCACGAGCACGCCGCCGATCAGGCCGCCCAGCACCCACGGGTTCGTCCACCCCATCGTGTGCGAGCCGTAGGGCTGGATGCCGTAGGTGATGGCCACGAGGATCGCCGTCAGACCGACCGCGAACGACAGGTTGCCGGGGAGGTCGAGGCTGCCCCGTCGGCGTACGCCGGTCTCGTGGAGGGACAGGTAGGACCACACCGTGCCCAGCACGCCGATCGGCACCGACACCCAGAACACCAGGCGCCAGTCGATCTCGGACAGCACGCCTCCGATCACCAGGCCGAGGAAGGACCCGGCCACGGCGGCCACGTTGTTGATGCCGAGCGCCATGCCGCGCTGCTCGGCGGGGAACGCGTCGGTGAGGATCGCGGTCGAGTTGGCGAACAGCATCGACCCGCCGACGCCCTGGACGACGCGGCCCACGATCAGCCACATCGCACCCGCGCCGCCGGTGAACGGGTCGAGCGAGAGCAGGATCGACGCAACGGTGAAGACGACGAACCCGAGGTTGTAGATCTTCACCCGGCCGTACATGTCCCCCAGCCGGCCGAGCATGACGACCAGCACGGCCGAGACGACCAGGAAGCCCATGATCATCCACAGCAGGTAGCTGACGTTGCCCGCGCCGAGCGGATCGACGTGGATGCCCTTGAAGATCGCGGGCAGCGAGATCAGCACGATCGAGGAGTTGATGGTGCTGATCAGGATCCCGAGCGTGGTGTTCGACAACGCGACCCACCGGTAGCGGGGGCTGCCGACATCGGTCCGCTTGCTCACGTGAACGAAATTTAGTTGCTGTCGCTAACCAACTCGACCGCAGTCCACGACCAGGACGGGCTGCCGCCAGGTCCCCCCACTATCTGCACTGCAGGAACCTGAAGATCTTGCTCGTTGACGCCGAATCCTGCGGGGCGAAAGTGTGCGAAACGGCCACGGCGCGGGAAGTTCTTCCTCCACGGCGCCGGGCCGCGACACATTCGCCCGACTCCCGACCGGAGTCACGAATCACTGAGGAAACCCCATGAGAAGAGTCCTCACCGGTGCCGTCACCTCGGCCCTGGTCACGACAGCCCTGGCCTGGACGCCGGTGTTCGCGAACGCGGCACCGTCCGGCCACCCGGCGGTCAAGCCCGACCCGACCAAGGCCGCCGCGACCGCACGACGGCTGGTCCAGAGCCGTCCGGGCGTCGTGCGCGCCACCGCGCAGGAGCGGCTGATCGCCCACCGCGTCATCACCAACGCCGCAGGGATGCAGGTCGTGCCCTACACGCGCACCTACCGCGGCCTGCCGGTCGTGGGCGGTGACTTCACCGTCGTCACCGACGCCGGCGGCCAGGTCGTCGGCGTCAACGTCGCCCAGAACCGCAGGACCAGCCTCGGCTCGATCACACCGACGATCGGCAGGGCTGCGGCACGTCGTACTGCCGGCAAGCAGGTCCGACAGGCCCACGCCGAGCCGGGCACCCAGCTCGTCGTCGTCCAGCAGCGCGCCTCTCACCTGGCCTGGGCGACCACCGTGCGCGGGGTCCGCAAGGGCGAGGCCTCCCGGCTCACCGTGTACGTCGACGCCCACACCGGCAAGGTCATCCACACCGTCGAGCACGTCATGGACGGCACCGGCACCGGCGCGTACGACGGGCCCAACCCGCTCACCATCCCGACCACGCAGTCCGGCAGCACCTTCTCGACGACCGACCCGAGCAACGGGATCACCTGCCAGGACGCGGCGAACAACACCACCTTCACGGGCAGCGACGACGTCTGGGGCAACGGCGTGGCCTCCAACAAGGAGACCGGCTGCGTCGACGCGCTGTTCGTCGAGAAGACCGAGAACGCGATGCTCTCGGCGTGGGATGGCCGCAACGGCCTCGACGGCGCGGGCCACGGCTGGCCGATCCGGATCGGCCTCAACGACGTGAACGCCTACTACGACGGCACCCAGGTGCAGATCGGCCACAACCAGGCCGGCGACTGGATCCCGACCCTCGACGTGCTGGGCCACGAGCAGGGCCACGGCGTCGACGACCACACACCGGGCGGCATCTCCGGCAACGGCACCCAGGAGTTCGTCGCGGACACCTTCGGCGCTGCGACCGAGTGGTACGCCAACGAGCCGAGCGGCTACGACACCCCCGACTACACCGTCGGCGAGGAGGTCAACCTCGTCGGCAGCGGCCCGATCCGCTACATGTACGACCCGTCCAAGGCCGGCGACGACAACTGCTACTCCTCCAAGGTCCCGACCGAGGAGGTCCACGCGGCGGCCGGTCCCGGCAACCACTGGTTCTACCTGCTCGCCGAGGGCACCAACCCGACCGACGGCCAGCCGGCCAGCCCGACCTGCAACAGCAGCACGGTGACCGGTCTCGGCATCAAGAAGGCCGAGCAGATCATGTACGGCGCCATGCAGATGAAGACCTCGTCCTCGTCGTACCTGAAGTACCGGACCTGGACCCTCACCGCGGCGAAGAACCTGTTCCCCGGCAGCTGCACCGAGTTCAACACGGTGAAGGCCGCGTGGAACGCGGTCAGCGTCCCGGCTCAGACCGGCGACCCGACCTGCACCACGAGCGGCAACACCGTCACGGTGTCGAACCCGGGCAACCAGACCGGCACCGTCGGCACGGCCAAGAGCCTGCAGATGACCGCCACCGACTCGCAGGCCGGGCAGACCCTGAACTGGTCCGCGACCGGCCTGCCGGCCGGCGAGTCGATCAACGCGAGCACCGGCCTGATCTCCGGTACGCCGACCACGGCCGCCACCTCCACGGTGACCGTCACCGCCAAGGACACCACCGGCGCCACCGGATCGACGTCGTTCACGTGGACCGTGAGCGGCTCGGGCGGCGGGGGCGGCAGCCAGCTGCTGCTCAACCCGGGCTTCGAGTCCGGCGCGGTCAGCTGGACCGGCACCAGCGGCCCGATCACCAACAACACCGGGCGCCCCGCGCACAGCGGCACCTGGAAGATGTGGCTCGGTGGCAACGGCACGACGGCCTCCGAGAACGAGTCGCAGACCGTCTCGATCCCGGCCGGCGCGGCGCACGCCACGCTCACCTACTGGATCCGGATCGACACCTCCGAGACCACGTCGACGACCAAGTACGACACGGCCAAGGTGCAGGTGACCAGCGGCGGCACGACGACGACCCTGGCGTCGTACTCGAACCTGGACGCGAACAGCACCTGGGTGCAGAAGACGATCGACCTGTCGTCCTACGTCGGCTCGTCGGTCACGCTGAAGTTCTCGATGAGCGAGGACTCCTCGCTGCAGACCAGCTTCGTGGTGGACGACACCGCCCTCACGACCAGCTGATCCGAGACGTCGACGGCGCCGTGGAGGTCAGTTGTAGCTGACCTTCACGGTGTCGGTCAGCGGGCGCGACTGGCAGCCGAGGCGGATGCCCTCCTCGAGGTCGTCCTTGTCGAGGACGTCGTTGTGGTCCATCCGCAGGTCGCCGGACAGGAGCCGCACCGCGCACGCCGAGCACTCGCCCTCACGGCAGGAGAACGGCGCCTTGACGCCCTTGCTCTCCAGGAAGTCGAGCAGCTTGGTGCGCGGGTCCCAGTCGTCGTACGCGAACTCCTCGCCGTCCAGCTCAACCTCGAGCTTCACCGGTCCGACCGGGCCGTCGGGCACCTCGGGACCCTCGCCCTCGATGCTGTCGGCGTCGTCGATCTCCGACTCCGCGAGGCGGACCTCCTCGATGTCGCCGAACGGGTTGCCACCGAGGGAGACGAACTTCTCCTGGTGGCGCTGGCTGCGCGGCAGCCCGGCCTCCTTGGTGACGTCCATGACGGCTTTCATGAACGGCGCGGGGCCGCAGGCGAAGACGTCGTACGTCAGGTACGGCGCGACGAACGCGCGGATCTGGTCGAGCGTCGGGATGCCCTGCACCGACTCGAGCCAGTGCGTGATCTGGAGCCGGTCCGGGTGTGCCGCCGCCAGCTCGCGCATCTCGTCGGCGAAGATCACCGACCTCTCGTCACGGTTGGCATAGAAGACCACGATCTTCCCGGTGCCCTCGGCGAGCGCGGTGCGGATGATCGACATGATCGGGGTGACGCCCGACCCGCCGCCGAAGAGCAGCAGGTCGGCGTCCAGCGACGCGGGCGTGAAGATGCCGGACGGCGGCAGCACCCGCAGCGTGTCACCGACCGCGAGGTTGTCGCAGATCCAGTTCGACGCATAGCCGTCGGCGGTGCGCTTCACCGTGACGGTGAGCGGTCCGCCGTCGTGCGGGCTGCTGGACAGGGAGTAGCAGCGCGCCACGATCCCGGTGCGGTCCGACGGCACGGCGACCGTCAGGAACTGGCCCGGCTTGTAGGCGAACTTCTCGTCCGCACCCGCGGGCACGGCGAAGCTGATGGACTTCGCGTCGGCGGTCTCCTCGACCACTCCGACGACGTCCAGCACGAAGGACTCGATGTCCACCTCGATCTACCAGTTCCTCTCGTAGCCGTCAGCACTCATCAGGAGCGCCGACGCTCAGCTCGCCGTCACGCACAGCGGCGTCGATGCTAGCCATCAGGTTCGGGCAGGACTGGTGCACGTCTCGTCGACCGCGCGACGCGTCCCGCTCGGCGAACACTTTACATGTAGCCAGTGATTGTAAAGTCCATTGGATGGAGGTGTGCTGTTCGCTGTGCTTCTTCACCAGCACCCGCGCCGCGCAGGCCTCGCACCCGACCTCCGCCAGTCCGTCGCGGGTGTAGCGCCGCTGCTCCTCGACGGTCGCGGGGTCGCGCGGCTCGAAGGACGCCATCAGGACTCGGCCGGGACGGCCGCCTCCGCCGCGCGCCGGGCGAGGTTCTCGGCCACCTCGGCGTGCCAGTACTCGTTGGCGCGGGTGGTGTCGACCTCGAACTCGAAGCGGTCGGTCATCTCCGGGGTGACGTCGGCGACGTCGACGTAGAACTGCTCGTACCAGCGACGCAGCTGGTAGACCGGACCGTCCTCCTCGCACAGCAGCGGGTTCTGGACCGCGACCTTGTTCTCCCAGATCGCCACGTCCTGCAGGAAGCCGTCACCGAAGGACTCGGTGTAGCGCTCGGCGATGTAGGCACAGGTCTTCTCGTCGAGCCCCTCGGGCTTCTTGACCGTGATCCCGTACTGCAGCAGGAAGGAGTCCGGTCCGGTCGGGATGTGGCAGTTGATCAGGATGACCTCGGTGACGAAGCCCTTGTAGTCGACCTTGAGCCAGTTGATCATGTACGACGGCCCGTAGTACGTCGCGATCGACTCCAGCGTGGAGTCCTCCCCGCTGTAGCCGCCCTCGGTCTTGTCGGGCCGGCCCTTGGAGCCCATGAACTGGGTCGCGGTGTGGCCCTCGAAGATGTTCCGGAAGCTCGTCGGGAACGCGAAGTGCACGTAGTAGAAGTGCGCCATGTCCGCGACATTGTCGATCAGCTCGCGGCAGTGCGACCCGTTGATCTGCTTGGTGTGCCACGACCACGGCGTGTACGCGTCCGTCAGCACGTCCGGCAGCTCCGGCGGCAGGATGTCGCGGTCAGCCGCGGAGCCCTCGGGGTCGTTCCAGATCATCAGCTGACCGTTGACGACGGCCGTCTCGTAGCGGTGGGTGCGGGCGCGCAGGGGCACCCGTCGGGCGTACGGGATCTCCTTGCACCTGCCGTCGCCGCCCCAGCGCCAGTCGTGGAACGGGCACGCGATGGTGTCGCCCTTGACCTCGCCCTGGGTGAGGTCGCCGCCCATGTGCCGGCAGTAGCCGTCGAGCACGTTCAGCTCGCCGTTGCTGTCCGCCCAGACGACCAGCTTGGTGCCGAAGCCGTGGATCGCGTGCGGCTTGCCGTCCGCGAAGGCGCTGGCGAGACCCAGGCAGTGCCAGCCACGCGCGAAGCGGATCGGCGTCGTCCCCTGGTCCAACATCCGGGTGTCACTCATGTAGAACACGTTACAGTTTTGCGGTTAGAGTGACAACAACCAGCCCCACGATCCAGGTCACAGGAGACCCGATGCACATCGATCTCGAACCCCAGCAGCGTGCCTTGCAGGAGGAGCTGCGGGAGTACTTCGCCCAGCTCGTGACCCCCGAGATCCGGGCCGGGCTGGCGTCCGCGACCGGCGAGTTCGGCGAGGCCGGCGTGTACAAGAGCGTGATCCGGCAGATCGGCTCCGATGGCTGGCTGGGCATCGGCTGGCCCAAGGAGTTCGGCGGCCAGGCCCGCTCGATGGTGGAGCAGCTGATCTTCACCGACGCGGCGGCCGTCGCCGGCGTACCGATCCCGTACCTGACGCTCAACACCGTCGGACCCACGATCATGCGGTTCGGCACGGAGGAGCAGAAGGAGTACTTCCTCCCGAAGATCCTCGCCGGCGAGCTGCACTTCTCCATCGGCTACTCCGAGCCCGGCTCCGGCACCGACCTCGCGTCGCTGCAGACGAAGGCCGCCCTCGATGAGGCAGCCGGCGAGTGGGTCATCAACGGCCAGAAGATGTGGACCTCGCTCATCCAGTACGCCGACTGGATCTGGCTCGCGTGCCGTACCGAGGAGGCGCCGCGGCACAAGGGCCTGTCGATGATCCTCGTCCCGGCCGACGCGCCGGGCGTCTCCTACACCCCGGTCCACACCGTCGCCGGGGTCGGTACGTCGGCGACGTACTACTCCGACGTGCGGGTGCCCGCCTCGAACCTCGTCTCCGAGCGCGGCGGCGGCTGGGCCCTGATGACCAACCAGCTCAACCACGAGCGCGTCGCCCTCACGTCCGCCGCACCGCTGGTCCACTCGCTCGGGCTGGTCAAGGACTGGGCGCGCGAGACCCGCAACCCCGACGGCACGCGGGTCATCGACAGCGAGTGGGTGCAGATCGCGCTCGGACGCGCGCACGCGCGGGTCGAGGCGCTGTCGCTCATCAACTGGAAGCTCGCCGCCGACGCCGACCACGGTGTCGCGCTGTCGCCGGCCGAGGCGTCGGCCACGAAGATCTACGGCTCCGAGCTGGCCACCGAGGTCTACCGCTCGCTGATGGAGGTCGTCGGCCCGCACGCCGGCATCACCGCCGACTCCCCCGGCGCCGCGCTCGCAGGGCGCCTCGAGCGCTTCCACCGCTCGTCGCTGGTGATGACCTTCGGCGGCGGCACGAACGAGATCCAGCGCGACATCATCGGTTACGTCGGCCTCGGCCTGCCCGCCGCCAAGCGAGCCTGATCGACACGACCCAGAGGACATGGACTACTGACATGGATTTTCTGTTCACCCCCGAGCAGGACGAGGCCGCCGAGCTGGTCGCCTCCATCCTCGAGGACAAGACCACCAACGAGCGGCTCAAGGCCGTCGAGGCCGCCGGCGACCGGTTCGACCGGGACCTCTGGGCGACGCTGGGCGACGCCTTCGACTGGGCCGACCTGGACCTGGTCACCCTCGCGCGCGTCCTCGTCGAGGTCGGCCGGTACGTCGCGCCGGTGCCGCTGGCCACGCACGCCGCCTGCGTCACGCTGCTGACCCGCGCCGGCCTCCGCGCCGACGCGAGCCTCTACGCTGCCGCGGTGGCCGAGGAGCGCGCCCACCTGCCCGAGGCACCGACTGTCACGGCCTCGGCGTCCGGCGCGATCACCGGGACGAAGACGATCGTGCGCGCCGGTCTGGCCGCCGACGCCCTGCTGGTCACCGCCACCGACGCCTCGGGCGCCGGCGTCTACCTGGTCGCCCCGGCCGGTCCCGGCGTACGACGGGACGCGCAGCACACCAGCGACGGCGACGTCGCCGCGCTGATCACCTTCGACGATGCTCCGGGCCAGCGGGTGGCGGACGCCGCGGACCTCGCGGACCTGCTCGTCGCGCTGTCTGCCGCCGAGCAGCTCGGCGTGACCGAGGGCGCGCTCCGGCTGACCGCGGAGTACGCCAAGACGCGCGAGCAGTTCGGCCGTCCGATCGGCACCTTCCAGGCCGTCTCGCAGCGGCTGGCCGACGGCTTCATCGACGTGCTGGCCCAGCGGCTGACGCTGTGGCAGGCGATCTGGCGGCTGTCCGAGGGCCTCCCGGCCTCGACCGAGGTGGCCGTGGCGAAGCTCTGGGCCGCCGACGCGGGTCACCGCCTCGCGCACACCACCACGCACGTGCACGGCGGCGTCGGCATCGACCTCGACGGCGAGGCGCACCGCTACTTCACCTCACCGAAGCGCTTCGAGTTCCTCTTCGGCGGCGCCACCGAGCAGGCGCTCAAGATCGGCCGCACGTTCGCGGCATGACGGTTCGCGACCTCCTCCTGGCCCGCGCGGACGACGACCGCCCGGCCCTGCGCTGGCGGGAGGAGGGCAGGGTCCGCACCCTCTCCTGGCGTGAGTACGTCGCCGCCGCCGCCCGGCTCGCCGACGACCTCGAGGCGCGTCTCGACCCGTCGCTGCCGCCCCACGTCGGCGTCCTCCTGCCGAACGGGCCGGCTTTCGCCCTGCACCTCGCCGCGGCCGGGCTCGGCGGTCACGTGCTGGTCGGCCTCAACCCGACCCGGCGCGGTGCCGCTCTGGACGCCGACATCGCCAAGGCCGACTGCCAGCTCGTCGTCGACTCCCCCGACCTCGCCCTCAGCCGAGTTGCCATCTCTGGTCGACCGAAACCAGGGATTGGGCTGACCACGAGCCCGAACTCGCGGGGAGAGGTCGCGGCGGACTCGCTCTTCATGCTGATCTTCACCAGCGGCACCAGCGGTACGCCGAAGGCCGTGCGGGTGACCCACGAGAAGGTCACCGGGCCCGGCACCCACCTGGTGGCGCGCCTCGGGCTGACCGCCGACGACGTGCACTACCTGTCGATGCCGATGTTCCACTCCAACGCGGTGATGGCGGGGTGGGCGCCGGCGCTGACCACCGGGGCCGCCTTCGCGGTGGCGCCGTTCTCGGCGCGCGGGTTCCTGCCCGACGTACGGGACTTCGGGGCGACGTACGCGAACTACGTGGGCAAGCCGCTCGCCTACATCCTCTCCACGCCGGAGCGACCCGACGACGCGGACAACCCGCTGCGCGTGGTGTTCGGCAACGAGGCGAACGAGAAGGACATCGCGGAGTTCGGCCGCCGCTTCGGCTGCACCGTGGTCGACTCCTACTCATCGACCGAGAACGCGGTCATCGTCCAGCGCCGGCCCGACATGCCGGAGGGCGCCCTCGGGTGGCCGCTGGACGGGGTGAAGGTGCTCGACCCGGAGACCGGCGAGGAGACGGCGGACGGCGTGATCGGCGAGCTCGTCAACACCACCGGCGCCGGCGCCTTCGCCGGCTACTACAACGACGCCGACGCCGAGGCCGAGCGGATGCGCGGCGGGATGTACTGGTCGGGCGACCTCGCCTACCGCGACGCCGACGGGTGGATCTACTTCGCCGGACGCTCCGGTGACTGGCTGCGGGTCGACGGGGAGAACATGGCGACCGCTCCGATCGAGCGGATCCTGCTCCGCCACCCGGCGGTCGGCGAGGCGGCGGTCCACGCGCTCCCGGACCGCGTCGGCGACAAGGTCGCGTGCGCGCTCGTCCTGCGGGGGCCGCTCACCGCGGACGACCTCTGGACGTTCCTCGCCGAGCAGACCGACCTGTCGCCGAAAGCCTGGCCGAGCGTCGTACGAGTCCTGGACGACCTCCCGCGCACGGCCACCAACAAGGTGCTCAAGCGCGAGCTGCGTGACCTCGACCCGGACCTCGGGACGACCTGGTCGCGCTGATCAGCCCGTGTAGGGGATCTCGGCCTGCCAGGCATCCTCCGGCTGGTCGATGGCGGCGCGCAGCGCGGCGGCGACGTTGTCGGGCGCGAACGGGCCCTCCTTCTTCAGCAGCCCGCGCACGGTCACGGACACGGCCCGGATGCCATCGTCCTTGAGCAGGGCGTCGAGGCTGCGGACCAGGTTCTGGATGCCCGCCTTCTGCACGCCGAGCGAGCACGCGCCGAACCACGGCTTGTCGGCGGCCATGCTGCCGGTGACGGTGATCCGCGCGCCGGCCGACATGAACGGCCGCGCGGCCTGGACGAACGGCAGGAGCGCCCCGACTCCGAGACGGACGTCGGCGAGCAGCTCGTCGACGGTCAGCTCGAGCGGGGTCTTCTCCGTGTACGCCGACGGGTTGAAGTGCGCCACGTCGACCGAGCCGAAGGTGCGGCCGAGCTCGGTGACCACGTCGCGGGTACCGGCCTCGTCGGTGAGGTCGGCCAGCACCGTGGTCGCCGACCCGCCGGCCTGCTCGACCTGCTCGGCGAGCGTGGCCAGGACGCCCTCGTCGGCACCGAGCAGACCCAGCCGGGCCCCCTCGGCGGCGTACAGGCGCGCGAGCGATCCGCTCACGCCGGGTCCCGCTCCTGCGATCAGCACTATCCTCGTCATGCACCCAACCTAGTGACACACCGGCGAAACGGTGCCGTCACATGGCGTACCTATGGTGCGGGCATGGAGGCGGCAGTGGACTGGGTGCCCGGCGACGGCGCCACGGCGTACGACGAGATGTACGACGGCACGACCGTGCGGCCCGAGTACCGCACCCTCCGCTCCCGGCTCGACGCCCTCGACGGAGCCGAGCTGCGGTCGCGGATCGACACGCTCGCGGCGTCGTACCTCGACCAGGGCGTCACGTTCGACATCGGCGGCGAGGAGCGGGCGTTCCCGATCGACATCGTGCCCCGCATCATCGGCCCGTCCGCGTGGACGACCATCGACCTGGGCGTGCAGCAGCGCGTCAAGGCACTGGAGGCCTTCCTCGCCGACGCGTACGGGGCCGGCCAGGTATTCGCCGACGGCGTGGTCCCGCGGAGCACGGTGATCTCCTCCGGTGCCTTCCACCGCGAGGCAGCGGGCATCGACCCCGCGAACGGCGTGCGCTGCCACGTCGCGGGCATCGACCTGATCCGGGACGAGCAGGGCGGCTTCCGGGTGCTCGAGGACAACGTGCGCGTGCCCTCCGGGGTCTCCTACGTGATGACCAACCGGCGCGCCATCGGCTCGGTGCTCCCCGAGGCCATGGCCGACCACCGCATCCGTCCGGTCGCGGGCTACCCCCAGCGGCTCCTCGCCGCGCTCCGCGCCGCCGCGCCCGCCGGCGTCAGCGACCCGACCGTCGTCGTCCTGACCCCCGGCGTCTACAACAGCGCCTACTTCGAGCACGCGCTCCTCGCGCGCACCATGGGCGTCGAGCTCGTCGAGGGGCGCGACCTCCAGTGCCGGCGCGGCCGGGTGCTGATGCGCAGCACGCGGGGCCTGGAGCCGGTGCACGTCATCTACCGGCGCGTCGACGACGAGTTCCTCGACCCGGTCCAGTTCCGGGCCGACTCGATGCTCGGCTGCCCGGGTCTGGTCAACGCCGCGCGCGCCGGCAACGTCACCCTGGCCAACGCGATCGGCAACGGCATCGCCGACGACAAGCTCATCTACACCTACGTGCCCGACCTGATCCGCTACTACCTGGGCGAGGAGCCGGCGCTGCCCAACGTCGACACCTGGCGGATGGGCGACGCGGCGGCCCGCGAGGAGGTGCTCGACCGGCTCGACGAGCTCGTCCTCAAGCCGGTCGACGGCTCGGGCGGCAAGGGCATCGTCATCGGGCCCGCCGCCTCGCGCGGCGAGCTCGACGAGCTCCGCACGAAGATCCTCGCCGCGCCCCGCGACTGGATCGCCCAACCCGTCGTCGGGCTGTCCACGGTCCCGACGTACGCCGACGGTGCGATGCGGCCACGCCACGTCGACCTGCGTCCCTTCGCGGTCAACGACGGCGAGCGGGTCTGGGTGCTGCCCGGAGGCCTCACCCGCGTCGCGCTGCCCGAGGGCGAGCTGATCGTGAACTCCTCCCGCGGCGGCGGGTCGAAGGACACCTGGGTCCTCGCGGGGCCCGCGGCCGAGCAGACGCAGATGCAGACGCAGATGCAGGAGGCCTGAGCATGCTGAGCCGGATCGCCGAGTCGCTCTTCTGGATCGGGCGGTACGTCGAGCGCGCGGACGACACCGCACGCATCCTGGACGTGCAGACCCAGCTCATGCTCGAGGACCCGGGCCTCGGCGTACCCGCGGCCTGCCGGGCGGTGCTGTCGATCATGGGCGTGGAGGCGCCGCCCGGCGACCTGACGGTGGCGCAGCTGGTCGACCTGCTGGCCTACGACCCCGACTCCCCCGAGTCGATCGCCGCCAGCCTCCACGCCGCGCGGGAGAGCGCACGTCGTGCCCGCGAGACGCTTTCCGAGCCGCTGTGGGTCACGATCAACACGACGCACCGCGCGATCGGCTCGGGCGCCTTCCGTGCCCTGCAGACCTCGCGCGGCCTGCGCTGGGTGCGCGACCAGGCGGCCCTGATCAGCGGCACCGCCGACGCGACCATGACGCGCGACGAGGGGTGGCAGTTCTTCATGCTCGGCAAGTCGATCGAGCGGGCCGACATGACCGCACGGCTGCTCGCGAGCGCCGCGCTCTCCCCCGGCCACGTCTGGACGACGACGCTGCGCGCGTCCGGTGCCCACGAGGCGTTCCTCCGTTCGCGGCGCGGCCTGGAGACCGACCGCGAGGTCGTCTGCTTCCTGCTGCTGGACCGGCTGTTCCCCGGGTCGGTGTCCTACTCGATCGACCGCGCCGAGCGCTGCCTCACGAACCTGGAGGCCGGCGGCCACCGCGACAGCGCGGACAACGACGCACGGAGGGTCCTGGGCCGGGCGCGGTCCGACCTGGAGTACCGCAGCATCAGCGACCTCGTCGACGACCTGCCGCTGGCGATGGACGACTTCCAGCTGGCCTGCGCGCAGGCCACCGACGCGATCACGCGGCGCTTCTTCTCCGGCTCCGAGGCGCTCGAGTGGCACGGCACGAGATGAGGAGCAGCCGATGCAGCTGAGGATCGTCCACGTCACGGGCTTCGAGTACGACGGCGAGGTGAGCGCGTCGTACAACGAGGCCCGGATGACCCCGCAGGCCTCCGCGCACCAGACCGTCAGCCACACCCGGCTGGAGGTGACACCGCACCCCTGGACGCAGTCCTACCGCGACTACTGGGGCACGGTGGTCACCGGCTTCGAGGTCCTCGCTCCGCACCGCAGCCTGACCGTCACCGCCACGTGCATGGTGGAGACGGAGGGGCCGCGGGCCGCGACCGGTACGCCGCTGACGTGGGCCGAGCTGCTGGACGGCCCGACGGCGGAGGACCTCACCGAGTACCTCACCGTCACCGACCGGGTGCGGCCGCCGGCCGACCTCGTCGAGCAGACCCGCGCGCTCGCATCGAGCGGGGACGGCCCGTCGGACGTGGCACACGCCGTCTGCGGCCTGGTCCGCAAGGCCGTCGAGTACGTCCCCGGCTCCACCGACGTCCACGACGAGGCGGCCACCGCGTGGTCCCAGGGCAGCGGCGTCTGCCAGGACATCGTGCACCTGGTGGTCGGTGCGCTGCGCAGCGTCGGCCTGCCCGCGCGCTACGTGTCGGGCTACCTGCTCCCGACCGCGGACCCGGTCGTCGGCGAGGCCGTGCACGGCGAGTCCCACGCGTGGGTGGAGTGGTGGGACGGCAGCTGGACGGCGTACGACCCGACCAACGACGAGCAGCCCGGCGAGCGCCACGTCATCGTCGCGACCGGGCGCGACTACGCCGACGTCCGCCCACTCAGCGGCATCTACACCGGCGCCGCGACGTCCCGGATGTTCGTCAACGTGCAGATGACGCGGCTGGCCTGAAGCTCAGCCCTGCCGGTCGGCAGCGCGTCGGGAGTCGCGGCGGCCGCCTCGGACCGCACGCGCCTACGGAACCGCGACGATGAGGCCGGGGCGACGAAGACGCGCTCGGCCCATCAGGAACTCATGCCGTCCAGCTTCTTGACCGTCGCCTGGAACTCCGCCACCAGGTCCGCGACGACCTCGGCGACCGGCCGCACCTCGTTCATCCGGCCGACGATCTGGCCGACCGGCATGGAGATGACGTCGGGGTCGCCGGAGGCGTTGATCCGGTTGTGCGCGTCGGCCACGAGCAGGTTCTGCAGCGGCATCGGGAGCGGCGCGGGAGCACCCTCCTCGTTCCACGCCTCGGTCCACCTCGTCCTCAGCAGGCGGGCCGGCTTGCCGGTGTAGATCCGGGTGCGGACCGTGTCGGACGAGGTGGCGCGCAGGAAGGCGGTCTCCCAGCCCTTGTTGGAGGCCAGGTTGCGGTACTCCTCGGTGCCGAGCCAGATCGACCCGGTCCACACACCGGCCGCGCCCAACGCGAGCGACGCCGCGATCTGGCGGCCCGAGCCGATGCCGCCGGCACCGAGCACCGGTACGTCGGGGCCGACCGCGTCGACGATGTCCGGGGTCAGCACCATCGAGGCGATCTCGCCGGTGTGCCCGCCGGCCTCGTAGCCCTGGGCGATGATGATGTCGACGCCGTTGGCGACGTGGCCCTGGGCGTGCTTCGGTGCGCCCGCGAGCGCGGCGACCTTGAGACCGGCTGCGTGGCACTCCTCGATGACGTCGTTCGGCGGCGTGCCGAGCGCGTTGGCGATGAGCACCGGCCGGTGCTGCAGCGCGACGTCGACGTGCGAGCGCGCCATCGAGTGCAGCCAGCCGAGCACGCCCTCACGGCCCTCGCCCTCCGGGAGCGGGGGGACGCCGAGCTTGAGCAGGGTCTCGTCGACCCACTTCTTCGCGTCCTCCGGGATGTACGCCGACAGGTCGGTCGAGGTTCCCTCGGTGGGCACCTTCATCGGCATCACCACGTCGACGCCGTACGGCTTGCCGTCGGTGTTCTCGTCCATCCAGGTCAGCGTCGCGTCGAGCTCGTCCGGGTCGTTGAACCGGACGCAGCCCAGCACGCCGAGACCGCCCGCGCGGGAGACCGCGGCGGCGACGTGCTCGGACGGGGCGAAGGCGAAGATGGGGTACTCGATGCCGAAGGCATCGCACAGCTCGGTGCGCATCAGTTGTTCCCTCCCAGGGTCACGCGGTTCTCCATCGCGAGCTCCTTGGCCCGCGGGTACTGCGCCTTGCCGGTGGCGTTGCGCGGGATCTCGTCGACGATCGTCAGCGAGCGCGGCAGCTTGTAGCCGGAGAGGTGGGCGCGCAGGAACTCGCGCAGCTCGGCGAGCTCGACGGTCGCGCCCTCGCGCGGCTGCACGACGGCCGCCACGGTCTGGCCGTACTTCTCGTCGGGCAGGCCGACCACGAGCACGTCGTACACACCGGGGTGGGCCTTGATCGCCTGCTCCACCTCCTCCGGGTAGACCTTCTCGCCGCCGGTGTTGACGCAGTTGGAACCGCGGCCGAGCAGCGTGAGCCGGTTGCCCTCCTCGATCCGGGCGTTGTCGCCGGGGATCGCGTAGCGGACGCCGTCGATCTCGATGAACGTCTTGGCCGACTTCTCCGGGTCCTTGTAGTAGCCGATCGGCACGTTGCCGGAGCGGGCGGTGCGCCCGACCCGGCCCACGTCCTTGACCGGGTCGAGCAGCTTGTCGTCGTCGTCGATGATCACGGTGGTCCGCGGGATCGAGATCACCGGACCATCCGTCGACAGCGCGCTCGCGTCCTGCAGGCCGGTGCCCTGGAAGCCGGTCTCGGAGGAGCCGATCGAGTCGGTGAACACGGCGTTGGGGAACGCCTTCATCCAGCGCTCCTTCACCGACTTGGAGAAGATCGCCGCGCTGCTCGCGATGGCGAACAGCGTCTGCCCGTCGAACCCGCCCTTCTCGTAGGCGTCGATGAGCGGCACCGCCATGGCGTCACCGGTCATGAACAGCATCTGGACGCCGTGCTGGTCGACCAGCTCCCAGGTCCGGACCGGGTCGAACTTCGGCTCGAGGATGGTGACCTGGCCGGCGAAGAGGTGCATCAGCAGGCTGGCCTGGGCGCCGCCGTGCATCAGCGGGCTCAGGGGCAGAGTGACCAGGCTGTCCTGCAGCGCCTTCTTGGACTGGTCGTACTCGTCGAGCAGGTCGCCGGTCATGAAGTCGATGCCGCCGCCGAGCACCCGCCAGAAGTCCTCGTGGCGCCACATGACGCCCTTCGGGAAGCCGGTCGTGCCGCCGGTGTAGATGATGTGGATGTCGTCGGCGCTGCGCTCGCCGAAGTCGCGTACGTCGGACTGCCCGGCGATCGCGTCCTCGAGCAGCACCCCGCCGTAGGGGCTGACGTCGGAGGTGTCGCCCTCGTCGAGCGGGTTCGGCACGGCGACGATCGTGTCCAGGCCCTCGATCCTCGGGGCGACCTCGGCGACCAGCGGCGCGTAGACCCGGTCGTGCACCAGGCCGACCAGGTCGGCGTTGTCGAAGAGGTACTCGAGCTCCCCGGCGACGTACCGGTAGTTGACGTTGATGGCGACCGCACGCACCTTCAGGATCGCCAGCAACGCGATGACGTGCTCGATGCTGTTCTTGGCGTAGAGCCCGACGTGGTCGCCCTTCCCGATGCCGCGGGAGGCGAGGAAGTGGGCGAGCCTGTTGGACTCGGACTCGAGCTCGGCGAAGGTGATGACGCGGTCGCCCACCTGCACGGCGGGCTTCTCGGGAACGGCGTCGACGGCGTGCTCGAAGAGATCGGCGATGTTCAGGGCCACACGTCCGAGACTAGAACACGTTCCAGTTTTTCGCTAGCGTGACCAGCATGAGCGATTGCCTCGTCGAGCAGGACGGCCACAAGCTGGTCGTCACCATGAACCGTCCGGAGCGCCGCAACGCCCTGTCCTCGGAGATGCTGCGGATCATGGAGTCCGCCTGGGACCGGGTGAACGCCGACCCGGAGATCCGGGTGTGCATCCTGACCGGTGCCGGCGGCTACTTCTGCGCGGGCATGGACCTGAAGGCGGCCGACGAGAAGCCGCCGTCGGAGAGCTTCGAGTCGGGCGCGTACGACCCGACGGTGATCAAGGGGCTCCTGAAGGGCTTCCGCCTCACCAAGCCGCTGATCGCGGCGGTCGAGGGACCCGCGATCGCGGGTGGCACCGAGATCCTGCAGGGCACGGACATCCGGGTGGCCGGCGAGTCGGCGAGGTTCGGCGTCGCCGAGGCGCGCTGGTCGCTCTACCCGATGGGCGGGTCGGCGGTCCGGCTCCCCCGCCAGATCCCCTACACGGTTGCCGCCGAGCTGCTCCTGACCGGCCGCACCCTCGGTGCCCCGGAGGCTAAGGAGCTGGGCCTCATCGGCCACGTGGTCCCCGACGGCCAGGCCCTGGCCAAGGCCCACGAGCTCGCCGACATGGTCGCCGCCAACGGCCCCCTCGCCGTCCAGGCCATCCTCAGGACGATGCGCGACTCCGAGGGCAAGCACGAGGACGACTGCTGGAAGGACGACGCCCGCGTCGGTGCCGCGGTGTTCTCGTCGGCCGACGCCAAGGAAGGTCCGCGGGCGTTCCTGGAGAAGCGTCCCGCCGTGTTCCAGGGGCGCTAGCAGCCCGGTGTTTCAGGCTCGCCGACAACGGCGAGGCTCGGGACATGTCACCCCACGTCATCGGCGCGATCGTCGTCGGCGCCTCCGTGCTGGTCGGCCTGCTGGTGCTCTCCGCTCGACGGACCCGGCGGCGCGAGGCGGAGCGGGTCGAGGCACTGCGGGCGTGGGCGGCCCAGCGCGAGTGGGCCTTCCGCACCGAGGACGCCGCGCTGGTCACCCGCTTCCGCCGGCAGCCGTTCGCGCGCGGCTCGCGTCGCCGCGCCCACAACGTGGTGAGCGGTCGCGCCCATGGCCGGAGCTTCACCGCGTTCGAGTACCTCTACGACACGACGTCCACCAACGGCGAGGGCCAGAGCACCACCGACACCCACCGCTTCGCCGTCCTCGCCGTGCACCTCGGCGTCCCGGTCCCGGAGCTGGCGGTCGGGCGGTCGACCACGCTGCAGCGCCTCTGGGGCAAGCTGTTCGGCTCCGACATCGCGCTCGGCGACGCCGAGTTCGACCGCGACTTCGCGGTGCGCTCGGAGTCGCCCGAGCTGGCCCGCGACGTCCTGCAGCCGATGGTCCGGGACACGTTGCGTCGGCACCCCGACATCGCCTGGCGGTTCGAGGGCGACTCGATGCTCGTCGTGCGGCGAGGGCGACACACGCCCACCGACATCCAGGAGCGGCTGGACTACGCGTCGGCGGTCCTCGCCGGCGTACCGCCGTACGTCTGGCAGCGGCTCGCCGGCGAGCCTCCTCGCTAGCCGACCGAGCGGTCCCCGGTCCAGAAGCGCGCCCGAAGCGCCTTCTTGTCCGGCTTGCCCAGCCCGGTCAAGGGCAGCGCGTCGACGGCGATGACGTCCTTCGGCACCTGTACCGATCCCTTGCGCTCCTTGACCATCGCCTTGATCTCCGCGACCACGTCGTCGGTGAGCGTGGCGCCCTCGCGGAGCACGACCACCGCCGTCACCGCCTCGCCGAACTTCTCGTGCGGGGTGCCGATGACGCCGACCTGGGCGATCGCGGGGTGCTCGGCGACGACGTCCTCGACCTCGCGCGGGAACACGTTGAAGCCGCCCGTGACGATCATGTCCTTGGTGCGGTCGACGATGTACCAGAAGCCGTCCTCGTCCTCCCGGGCCACGTCGCCGGTGTGCATCCAGCCGTCGTCGCGGAAGGTCTCCGCGGTCGCCTCGGGCAGGTTCCAGTAGCCCGCGGCGAGCAGCGGCCCCGCTACGCAGATCTCCCCCGGCTCGCCCGGTGCCACCGGTTCGCCGTCCGGACCCAGCAGCGCCGTCCGGAGGTACGCCGACGGGCGGCCGCACGACGTGAGGCGACCCTCGATCGGCGTACCGGACGCGTCGACGTGCTCGCCCTTCGGGAAGTAGGAGATGACCATCGGCGCCTCGGACTGCCCGTAGTACTGGGCGAAGATCGGGCCGAACCGCTCGATCGCCTCCTTGAGCCGCACGGGGTTGATCGCGGATGCCCCGTAGTAGACGGTCTCCAGCGACGACAGGTCGCGGGTGTGCGAGTCGGGGTGGTCCATCAGCGCGTAGAGCATCGTCGGCACGACCATCAGCGAGTTGATCCGCTTCTCCTCGATGGTGCGCAGCACCTCGGCGGGGTCGAAGCGGGCCGACACGAAGAGCGTGCCGCCCTTGATCACCACCGGGACGAAGAAGGCCGCGCCCGCGTGCGACAGCGGCGTGCACATCAGGAAGCGCGGCTCGGCCGGCCACTCCCACTCCGCCATCTGGATCTGCGCCATCGTCGAGAACGCGCGCACGGTCCCGACCACGCCCTTGGGCTTGCCGGTCGTGCCGCCCGTGTAGGTGATCGAGGTGATGTGGTCGGGCTCCAGGGTCGCCGCCTCGAGCCGCGCCGGCGCGAAGGTCGCCGCCACCTCGGTGAGATCGCGGCAGATCGCTCCGGTCGCCGACAGCACCTCCGGCACCGGACCGATCGTCAGGACCTGCTTGAGCCCCGGGCACTTGTCGAGCAGCTCGACGGCGCGCTCGGCGAAGTACGGGTCCACGACGAGGAACGAGATCCCCGCGTCGTTGATGACGTAGGCATGGTCGTCGGCCGACCCCAGCGGATGCAGCGAGGTGCGCTGGAAGCCCTGGGTCTGGCCCGCTCCGAGGATGAACAGCACCTCGGGCCGGTTCAGGGCCAGCAGCGCCCCGGCCGCACCGCGCCCGGCGTCCAGGGACTCGAAGGCCTGGACGTACTGGCTGATCCGGGCGGCGACCTCGCCGCCGGTGAGGGTGACGTCGCCCAGGTGGATCACCGGGCGGTCCCGGTGCCTCCTGAGCGCCGCCACCATCAGGTGGCCGTTGTGCGATCCGACGCGGAGCAGGTCAGTCATGCCCCCACAGTAGAACGTGTTCTATTTTGCGACAACCGGCGCGCCGGTTCCCTGGGACACCGGCTCGCCGATCTTCCGGAACTCCAGCGCACCGTCGGCGTCGACCTCGCCCTTGTGCAGCTTGACGTCGGCGTAGTAGCTGTCGAGCTGGCGGAACGGGATCCGCTTGCCTTGCCGCGGCATGATCACGTCGCCGCGCTCGATGTAGCCCGAGGTCAGCGACTCCCCCATGATCGAGTGGTCGTCCGCGTCGTCGGCGCCGGCCTGGACCACGGCGTACTCACCGGGGTTCTTCTGCATCCGCGCCACGAGCTTGGAGAAGAAGCGGGCGAGCAGGTCGGCCTTGAGCGTCCACGAGGCGTTCGTGTAGCCGATGACGAACATCGCGTTCGGCACGCCGGTGAACATGGTGCCCTTGTAGAGCAGGTGGTCGTGCGTCTCGACCTTCTCGCCATCCACGTACATCTCCGCGCCGCCGAAGAGCTGGATCACCAGGCCGGTCGCCGTCACGACGATGTCGGCCTGGATCTCGTCGCCGCCCTCGAGCTTGATGCCGGTGGGCGTGAACGACGCGATCCGGTCGGTGACGATGTCGGCCTTGTGCGACTTCAGCACCCGGAACAGGTCCCCGTTCGGCACCACGCACAGCCGCTGGTCCCACGGGTTGTACCGCGGCGTGAAGTGCTTCATGTCGACCTTGCGGCCGAGCTGCGCCTTGATCTGCTGGAGCACGAGGCGCCGGGCCACGGCCGGCTTGCTCTTGGACAGCTTGTACATGCCGCGCTGGAGCGCGACGTTGCGCGCCCGGCCGATCTTGTAGCGGACGTCCGCGGGGACCTTGGCCTTCTCCAGGCCCAGCGCCACCGGGTCGTGCGACGGCAGCGACAGGATGTACGTCGGCGATCGCTGCAGCATCGTGACGTGCTCGGCCGCGTTCGGGCCGGACGCCATCGCCGGGACCAGCGTGATCGCGGTCGCGCCGCTGCCGATGACGACCACGCGCTTGCCCGCGTAGTCGAGGTCCTCGGGCCAGAACTGCGGGTGCACGAACTGGCCGGTGAAGGTCTCCTCGCCCGGGAACGTGGGACGGTGGCCGTTGTCGTAGTCGTAGTAGCCGGTGCAGCCGGCGAGGAAGCGCGCGGAGTAGGTCTCGGTGATCCCCTCGTCCGTCACGGCGGTGACGGCCCACCGGCCGGTGTCCGAGGACCAGTCGGCGCGGACGACCTTGCGGCCGAACCTGATCTTGTCCATCAGGCCGTTCTCGCGGGCCGTCTCCTCGACGTACCCACGGATCGACGCACCGTCGGCCAGCACCTTCGTGCCGTGCCACGGCTTGAAGTCGTAGCCGAAGGTGTACATGTCGGAGTCGGACCGGACACCCGGGTAGCGGAACAGGTCCCAGGTCCCGCCGATGGCCTGGCGGCGCTCGAGCACCAGCAGCGACGTACCGGCGTTGTCACGGGAGAGGTGCGACGCGACTCCGATGCCGGACAGGCCGGCACCCACGACGAGGACGTCGACCTCGACGGTGGGCTTGACCGAGGAGGCGCTCATGCGACACCCGCCTGACCGTCGAGGAGGCTCTGCACGCCGCCACTGCCCTCGAGCAGCACCTTGACGACCATGTCGGGGTCCTCGGGCATGGGCACGTGCCCGACGTCCTCCATCATCAGGTGCTCCAGCTCCGGGTAGGCGGCCGCGGCCCGCTTCGCCTGGTACGGCGGCAGCACGCGGTCGTGCTCTGCCCACGCGATCGTCACCGGGATGTGCGACGGGATCGGGCGGTCGAAGACGGTAGCCTGGCGGATCATCGTGCGCAGCGCGGGCCGGGCGCGCACCATGGCGCGCGCGTCTCCAATCATGAGCTCCGGATCGACCCGGGTCGGGTGCTCGTGCAACCAGCCGAGCATCGCGGCGCGACCGTACTTGTTGTGCGCCAGGGTCGGCGCGAGGGGCTGCGCGACCCGGGCGACGGTGACGACCGTCGCGAACAGGGCGCGGGTGTAGGCGAAGTCGACCGGGCCCTTCCAGAAGCCTGCCGGGGAGAGCGCGGTCGCACTGGCGACCAGGTCGTCAGCCGCGGCCTCGAGGGCGATCCGTCCGCCGAGCGAGTTGCCGCCGATGTGCGGGCGGTCCAGGCCGAGCTGGTCGAAGAACCCGACCAGCTCGTCGTGGAGGACCTCGGTGACCGGGCGGCCGTTGGTGACCAGGTCGTGCGACTGGCCGTGCCCGGGCAGGTCGAACAGGATGACCGTGCGGTGCTCGGCGAGCTGGTCGAGCACGGGGTACCACGCCTGACGGCGGTGGCTGATGCCGTGGACCAGGACCAGGGGCGCGCCGGAGCCGGCGACCTCGTACTTCAGCATGTCGCTTTCCCTCCGCCGCTCAGGCCGCAGCCGGGGCGGGCTCGCTGCGGTAGCGGGCCGGCCGGCCGTCGATCCGGAGCGCCTTCCACACCTTCCGCGAGACCGGGTTCATCAGACCCGACTCCTCGGCCAGCGTGCGGACGTCCGCGAAGATGTCGCGCAGCATCTTGGTGCCGTCCTCGCCGTCCCAGTACAGGTCGTCGACGACGTGCTTCGGGATGTCGTACGCCGCACAGAACTCCGGCGTCGGCTTCATGATCGCGTCGCCCAGGATCCGCATGACCAGCGGGAACAGGATCGACAGCGCGCCACGGCGCACCTTGCTCAGCGTGGGGACGGTACGCCGGAGGTACTCGTGCGCGAAGGAGATGTGCCGCGCCTCCTCGGCGACATGGATCTGCATGACGCGCACCATCAGCGGGTGCATGTCGGCCGAGTCGGCACCGCGCAGCACGGCCTTCTGGACGTGGTCGATCGGCTCCTCGCCGGCGAGGACGCCGGTGAAGAACAGCTCGGGCAGCAGCCGGCCGAAGACCGGGACGATCGGCTGGATGGCCCGAAGGAGCTTGCGCGCACCCTTGACGTCAGCGCCGATCCGGTTCACCAGCTCCTGGAACATCTGGGTGTGGTGGGTCTCCTCGGTGACCTCGTGCATGAGGTACCGGTACTCCGGGTCCTGGTTGTCCAGGGTGAAGACGTACTCCATGACGCCGCGGATCAGGACGCTCTCGAACTGGAGGCCGACCTTGGCGAGCTGGGCCTGGTAGGCCATGCCGATCTCGATCTGGCGCTCACGCGGGAGGCTGGTGTACCACTCGTGCCGACCGATGGGGAACTCCTTCGGCAGGATCCACCGGTCGTCGTCCTGCACCACAGCGAAGCGGGGCTCGTCCCACGCGATGTCGACGAAGGCGTCGAAGTGCTGGTTGACCGAGCCCTCGGAGAGCGTGCGGAGCAGCTCGTGGTACTCGACGGTGTCCTGGGACAGCGATGCGGTCGACATGATTTTCGGACCTCCTAATCCGCGGCCGTTCGGCCGGAGGAAACTTCCTCGTAACACGGACCATACTCACGGTATGCCTGCTTGCACAAGAGCTAGCGCTACAGCGTGTCACAAGTGACATGTACCCCAGCAAACGCCCGTAATGCCGGAAAGTTAGGCGCATTTCACAGTGCAATCCGAGCAAGCGCTACACCCTGTAGCGGGTACGGTGTGCGCATGCCTCACGTCGTGACCCAGTCCTGCTGCGCCGACGCCTCCTGCGTCCTGGCGTGCCCGGTGAACTGCATCCACCCCGCTCCCGGCGAGCCCGGGTTCGGCACCGCCGAGATGCTCTACATCGACGCCGCCGCGTGCGTGGACTGCGGTGCCTGCACCACGGCGTGCCCGGTGGGCGCGATCGACCACGTCTCCCGGCTCACGCCCGACCAGCTGCCCTTCGTCGAGCTCAACAAGGCCTACTTCGTGGCCGAGCCGCACGCGGACCGCACTCCCCTGGCCCACGTCGCGAAGACGTCCTTCGACGGCATCCGCCCGTTGCGGGTCGCGATCGTGGGCGCCGGCCCCGCCGGCCTGTACGCCGCCGACGAGCTGCTCAAGGTGCCCGGGATGACCGTGCACGTCTACGACCGGCTCCTCACCCCGCACGGGCTGGTGCGGGCCGGCGTCGCGCCTGACCACATCCGCACCAAGCGCGCCCAGGACCTGTTCGCGCAGATCGAGCAGGAGCAGGGCTTCGACTACCGGCTCGGCGTCGAGGTCGGGGTCGACATCAGCCACGCCGAGCTCGCGGCGGCGTACGACGCGGTGCTGTACTCCGTCGGGGCTGCCACCGACCGTCGTCTCGGCGTGCAGGGCGAGGACCTGCCCGGCAGCGTGTCGGCCACCGAGCTGGTCGCCTGGTACAACGGCCACCCCGAGCGCGCCCACGACACCTACGACCTCGCGACCGAGCGCGCCGTGGTCATCGGCAACGGCAACGTCGCGCTCGACGTGGCCCGCATCCTCACGCTGCCGCCCGAGCACCTGGCGCACACCGACATCAGCGACCTCGCGCTCGCCGCCCTGCGCGACAGCCGGATCGAGGAGGTCGTGGTCCTGGGCCGGCGCGGCCCCGAGCACGCCGCGTTCACGCTCCCCGAGATGATCGGCCTCTCCGGCGAGGACGACATCGACATCGTGGTCGAGGGCGAGATCCCCACGACCACCGCGAAGACCCGCCAGCTGCGCCTGCTCGCCGGGCGCAGCCCGCTCGGCGGCGGACGGCGGCGGATCGTGTTCCGGTTCCTCGCCGAGACCGAGGAGATCCTCGGCACCGACCGCGCGACGGGCGTCCGGCTCAAGGGCAGCGGCGAGGTCATCGAGGCGGGCCTCGTCATCCGCGCCGTGGGCTACCGCGCGCACGCCGTACCGGACCTGCCGTTCGACGAGGAGCGCGCCGTCGTCCCGAACGAGCGCGGGCGGGTGACCCCCGGCACGTACGTCGCCGGGTGGATCAAGCGCGGGCCGAGCGGCTTCATCGGCACCAACAAGACCGATGCGGCCGAGACCGTGGCGGCGCTGCTCGACGACGCGCGGGCCGGGCTGCTGACCGCACCGACGACTCCCCCGCCCGCCCTGGACGCCCTCGACCGGGCCGGCTGGCAGCGGATCGCGGCCGCGGAGCGCGCGGCCGGAGCGGCCGCGGAGCGCCCCCGGGTCAAGCTGCTCGACCGCGACGCACTGGGGGCGGCAGCGGCGCGGTAGCTACGCGGCCGGCAGGCCGAGGATGTGGCGCTTGATCAGCGCCATGTCCTCCTCGAGCGGCTTGAGCCGGAGGTCGACGACCTCGGCGAGGTGGTCCAGCTTGGTGTCGAAGGCGTCCATCCGCGACGCCAGCGCATCCACCCGCGAGGTCAGCGCGTCGCCGCGCCCACCGAGGCGCTCGCCCACGGCGTCGAGGCGCTCGCCGGGGGCGTCGATGCGCTCACTGAGGCGCTCGTCGCCGGCGTCCATGCGCGCGATCAGGCGCTGCTCCATCGGGATGAGCCGCTGGTCGAGCCGCTGATCGATCCGGTGGTCGAGCGCCTTGACCGCGTGCCGGAACATCGCGGCCATGCTCGCCAGCATGGTGGCGACGCCGACGAACACCGCGATCCACGTGTTCACGCTCTCCATTGTGCATCCTCCCGAGGGGCCGCCGACGCGCTCGAAGGTAGTCGTGCGTAACCCGCCCGCAACTGTCGCTCAGCAGATCTGTCGATAGGCTTCGGGCGTGACCGACGTGTTCCCGCCCCGCCGCGCTGCGCGCTGGGACGAGCACAACGCGAACCGCAAGGAGCTCATCGTCGACGCGGCGATCGAGGCGATCCAGGCCGCTCCGGAGGGCTCGGAGCCCAAGGTGCAGGAGATCGCGGAGCGTGCGGGACTGGTGCGGACGGTCGTGTACCGGCACTTCAACGGGCGCGAGGAGCTCAACCGCACCGTGCAGCGCCGCCTGGTCGAGCAGATGTACGACGCCATCACCGCCGGCCTGAGCCTCGAGGGCACGATCCCCGAGATCATCACGCGCACCACGGCGGCGTACGTGAACTGGGTGGCGGACAACCCCAAGCTCTACCTGGCCGCGACTCGCGACCTGGGCGACGGCAAGCCGAGCGAGGCCGCGCAGGGCATCGACCAGCTCGCCAGCCGGGTCATGTCGGTGATCAGCTTCGCGGCCGGGATCATCTCGAGCGAGGTCGTCATCGACGCCAAGCTGCTCGAGCCGATGGTGTACGGCGTCATCTCCCAGGCGCGCGGCATGGTCGAGCACTGGACCCGTACGCCGGCCGGCGCGCTCAGCCAGGATATCGTCATCCTCACGCTCTCCCGTTCGATCTGGTTCCAGATCCAGGGCTTCGCCGGCGACCTCGGCATCCCGCTGGCCGAGGACGTCCAGCTGCGGGACCTCTTCGGCCCGCCGGACGCGTACCTGAACGCGGCGGCGGAGCCCGAGGAGGCCTGAGGTCCTACGCCAGGACCTCCGCGACCTGGCGCACCTCGTCGGCGTTGCGGCAGCTGAGCAGCAGCGTGGTGACGCCGGTCGACTCCCACTGGGCGACGCGCTCCTTGACATAGCCGGCGTCGCCGATGATGTGCATGTCCTCGACCAGTTCGTCGGGGATCAGGGCCGTGGCCTCGTCGCGCTTCTGGGCGAGGAACAGCTCCTGCACCTGGTCGGTGATGGCGGCGTACCCCATCCGCTCGAAGACGTTCTTGTGGAAGTTCTGGTCCTTCGCGCCCATGCCGCCCATGTAGAGCGCGACGACCGGCTTCATCCCGGCGATGACCGCGCGGCGCTCCTCCTCGCTGGTGGTGATCTGGAGGTGGCAGGTGGCGGCGATCTCGAAGTCGTCGCGGGTACGCCGCGCGCCGGGTCGCGCGAAGCCCTCGTCCAGCCACGGCTGGTACATCCCGGCGCTCTTGGGCGTGTAGAAGATCGGGATCCAGCCGTCGGCGATCTCCGCGGTCTGCGCCACGTTCTTCGGCCCCTCAGCACCGAGCCAGATCGGCAGGTCCGCACGCAGCGGGTGCACGATCGACTTCAGCGGCTTGCCCAGGCCGACGCTGCCCGGGCCGTCGTACGGCAACGGGTGGTGCGGGCCGTCGTTGGTGACCGCGCCCTCACGGGCCAGCACCTGGCGGATGATCGAGACGACCTCGCGAGTGCGGGCCAACGGCTTCTCGAACGGTACGCCGTACCAGCCCTCGACCACCTGCGGACCGCTGACGCCCATGCCCAGGACCATCCGGCCGCCCGAGAGGTGGTCCAGCGTCAGGGCGTGCATGGCGATCGAGGTCGGCGTGCGGCCCGACATCTGCACGATGGACGTGCCCAGACGCACGCGCGAGGTCTCCCGGCCCCACCACGCCAGCGGGGTGAACGCGTCGCTCCCCCAGGCCTCGGCGGTGAAGATCGCGTCCCAGCCCGCGTCCTCCGCGGCGGCGACGAGCTCCGCGGTCCCGGTGGGCGGCTGAGCACCCCAGTAGCCGAGCTGCAGTCCGAGCTTCATGCGAAACCTCCGATGGTTGGTCGTTGAAACCGAATAGTAGAACGTGTTCTACTTGCTGTCATGAGCCGCACCCTGTCGGCACCCGTGACGGTGTCATTCGACTACACCCGATCCGTCGGCCCGGTCCTGGGCCGCTTCCTGACCGGTCTGCGCGAGCAGCGCATCGTCGGGGCGAGGCTGAGCGACGGCCGGATCGCCGTACCGCCGCCGGAGTTCGACCCGGTCTCACACCAGGCCGTGGGTGACTTCGTCGACCTCCCGGACACCGGCGTCGTCACGTCGTGGACCTGGGTGACCGAGCCGGTCAAGGGCCAGCCGTTCGACCGGCCGTTCGCGTTCGCGCTGATCACCGTCGACGGCGCCGACACGCCGTGGCTGCACGCCGTCGACGTCACCTCCCCCGACCAGATCGAGACCGGGATGCGGGTCCGGGCGCGCTGGGGCGAGGAGCGAGACGGTCTGATCACCGACCTGGTCTTCGAGCCCGCGGCCGACGAGGCGCCCGACGGCCCGCGGACCCCCGCGAACTACGCCGCGCCCGTCACCGGCATCGTCACGCCGGTCAGCCTCGACTACACCTACGCGGCCTCGCCGGAGGAGTCCGCGTTCTTCCGCGGTCTGGCCGAGGGTCGGATCCTGGGCCAGCGCTGCCCGGTCTGCCGCAAGGTCTACGTCCCGCCGCGGGCGGCGTGCCCGACCGACGGGGTCCCGACCGAGGAGGAGATCGAGCTCTCCGACACGGGCACCGTCACGACGTTCTGCATCGTCAACGTGCCGTTCCTCGGGCAGAGGATCACGCCGCCGTACGTCTCGGCGTACATCCTGCTCGACGGTGCGGACATCGCCCTGCAGCACCTGATCCTCGACATCCCCGCCGAGGAGATCCGGATGGGCCTGCGGGTGAAGGCGGTCTGGAAGCCCCGCGAGGAGTGGGGCACCACGATCGAGAACATCAGCCACTTCGCGCCGACCGGTGAGCCGGACGCGGACTTCGACAGCTACAAGCACCACCTCTGATCTCGATACACCCGCCGCTCGTCCCTCACGGCGGGCACTCGATCAACGGAAAGAAGTAGAGATGCGTGACGTTGCGGTCGTGGGCTTCGCCCAGCGACAGATGCAGGACTACGACGGGTCGCCGAGCTGCGGCGAGCTGCTCGTGCCGATCTTCCGGGAGTGCTACGAGCAGACCGGCTGGACCCGCAAGGACATCGGCTTCTGGTGCTCCGGCTCGTCGGACTACCTCGCGGGGCGCTCGTTCTCGTTCGTGTCGGCCATCGACGCGATCGGCGTGCTCCCGCCGGTCAACGAGTCGCACGTCGAGATGGACGCGGCGTGGGCGCTCTACGAGGCGTGGCTGAAGATCCAGACCGGCGAGGTCGACACCGCGCTCGTGTTCGGCTTCGGCAAGGCGTCGGCGGGAGTGCTCCGCCGGACGCTCGCGCTCCAGCTCGACCCCTACACCCTGACGCCACTCTGGCCGGACACCGTCTCCATCGCCGCGCTGCAAGCGCGGCTCGGCCTCGACGCCGGGCTCTGGGACGAGCGGGCGATGGCCGAGGTCGTCAACCGGTCGCTGACCGACGCCGAGAAGAACGAGTACGCCGTGCGCTCGGGCGGCTCGTCGGTCGAGGACCTGCTCCGCCGGCCGATGTTCGCCGACCCGCTGCGCAAGCACGACGCCTCCCCCGTCACCGACGGCGCGGCGGCGATCGTCCTGGCGGCCGGCGACCGGGCGCGCGAGGTGCGCGACCGCCCCGCCTGGATCAGTGGTCTCGCCCACGTCACCGACGCCCTGCATCTCGGCACCCGCGACCTGACCCGCTCCGCCTCGACCGAGCGCGCCGTCGCCGCGGCCGGCGGCGTGGACGGCGTCGACACCGCGGAGCTGCACGCGCCGTTCAGCCACCAGGAGCTCATCGTGCGCTCGGCGCTGGGGCTGGCCGACGACGTACGGATCAACCCGTCGGGCGGCCCGCTCGCGGGCAACCCGCTGTTCACCGGGGGCGCGATCCGGATCGGTGAGGCCGCTCGGCGGATCTGGGACGGCACGTCCGACAGGGCGCTCGCGACCGCGACCAGCGGTCCCGCGCTGCAGCAGAACCTCGTGTGCGTGATGGAGGCCCACCGATGAGCAAGACCCCTGCCGCCGTGATCGGCGTGGGCCAGACCCACCATCGCGCGAAGCGCGAGGACGTGTCCATGGCGGGCATGTGCCGCGAGGCCATGGACCGCGCGCTCGCCGACGCCGGCATGACCCTGGACGAGATCGACGCGATCGTCGTCGGCAAGGCGCCCGACCTGTTCGAGGGCGTGATGATGCCGGAGCTCTACCTCGCCGAGGCGCTCGGCGCGGTCGGCAAGCCGCTGCTCCGGGTGCACACGGCCGGCTCCGTCGGCGGTTCCACGGCGATCGTCGCCGCGTCGCTCGTGCAGTCCGGGGTGCACCGCAAGGTGCTGACCGTCGCCTTCGAGAAGCAGTCGGAGTCCAACGCGATGTGGGCGCTCTCGGTGCCGATCCCGTTCGTCATGCCGGTCCACGCCGGCGCCGGCGGCTACTTCGCCCCGCACGTGCGCTCCTACATCCGCCGCTCCGGCGCGCCGAACCACATCGGCGCCATCGTCGCCGCCAAGGACCGCACCAACGCGCTGAAGAACCCCTACGCGCACCTGCACGAGGCCAAGACCGTCGAGCAGGTCCTCGCCTCGCAGATGCTGTGGGACCCGATCCACTACGACGAGACCTGCCCGTCCTCCGACGGCGCCTGCGCGCTCGTCATCGCCTCCGAGGACGTCGCCGCCGCGTCGCCCAACCCGGCCTGGATCCACGGCACCGCCATGCGTTCCGAGCCGACCTCCGCGGCGGAGCGGGACCAAGTCAACCCGCAGGCGGGTCGCGACGCATCGGCGTACCTCTGGAAGCAGGTGGGGATCACCGACCCGCTCGAGGAGATCGACGTCGCCGAGATCTACGTGCCGTTCGCGTGGTTCGAGCCGATGTGGATCGAGAACCTCGGCTTCACGCCCGAGGGCGAGGGCTGGAAGCTGACCGAGGCCGGCGAGACGAACCTCGGCGGGAAGCTGCCGATCAACGTGTCCGGCGGCGTGCTGTCCTCGAACCCGATCGGCGCCTCGGGCATGCTCCGCTTCGGCGAGGCGGCCCTGCAGGTGCGCGGTCTCGCGGGCGAGCACCAGGTCGACGGCGTACGCCGGGCGCTCGGCCACGCCTACGGCGGCGGGTCGCAGTTCTTCTCGATGTGGGTGCTCGGCGCCGAGAAGCCGAGCAACTGATGTCGGAGCCGGTCACGGAGTTCGTCCGCGAGGAACGCCATGGCGTCGACGGCGAGGTCGCGGTGGTGACGCTGGACCGCCCGGAGCGGATGAACTCCATGGCCTTCGACGTGATGGTGCCGCTCCGGGAGCGGCTGGCCACGCTCAGCGGCGACAACGACGTGCGGGCGGTCGTCCTCACCGGCGCCGGAGGCGCGTTCTGCTCCGGTGCCGACCAGAGCGGCGAACGGGGCCGGATGCCCGGCGTCACCGGCCTCACGGCCGTGTCCGTCGCGCTTCGGGCGATGGAGATCCTCGACGAGCTGATCCTCACGCTGCGGCGGCTGCACCAGCCGGTCATCGCGGCGGTCAACGGACCGGCCATCGGCGGCGGGCTCTGCCTGGCGCTGGCGTGCGACGTGCGAGTGGCCGCGGAGTCGGCGTACTTCCGGGCGGCGGGGATCAACAACGGCCTCACCGCCTCCGAGCTCGGCCTGTCCTACCTGCTGCCACGCGCGATCGGGCACTCCAGGGCGGCCGAGATCATGCTGACCGGGCGCGACGTCACCGCGGCCGAGGCGGACCGGATCGGGCTCGTCTCCCGGGTCGTGCCCGACGGGACCGCCGTCGACGCCGCCCTGGAGACCGCCGCCTCGATCACCCGGTGGAGCCGGCCCGGCGTGGAGCTCACGAAGAAGACGCTGTGGGGCTCGCTCGACGCGTCCAGCCTCGAGCAGCACATGCACGCCGAGGGCACCGGTCAGCTGCTGATCCGGCTGATGACGCAGAACTTCGAGGAGGCCGTCGCGGCCCGCCAGGAGAAGCGCACTCCGGTCTTCCGGGACTGATCAGGGATCAGGGCGGGTCGAGCGGGAGCTCGAGCGCTCCCCACGCCTCGGCCGCTCCGGCGTCGTGGCCGGGGTCGATGCCGATGATCCGGCCGCCGCTCAGCACCGTGGTGGTGTGGCGGAGCGTGCGGTCGACGACGACGCCGGGACCGCTCCGTGGTGGAGCCTCGCCCTCGGGCCAGCGCACCGAGCTGCTGTGGCCGTGGACCTGGCTGAACGGCAGGGGGTGGTCGCGCCACCCCGCCTCCAGCTCGGTGTCCGCGGCCGCCCACAGCGGACCGGCCGCCGCGTCGACGACCCCACCGTGGACCTGGCCGGCGCGGATCAACCGGTCGTCGCCACGGCGGAGCATGTCGTTGAGCGCGCCGGCGGCCGCGGAGGCGTCGTCCGGCGCACCCAGGAACAGCCGCCAGTACTCCCGGGTCAGCCCGGCATGGGTGACCAGGAAGGTCTCGCCGCCGGACCGGAACGCCACCGCCGCCCGCAGCACGCCGTCGTGCCACCAGCCGCTGACGGTGCCCGCGGCCCGGCGGTCGAGCCGCTCGGACAGCCGGAACTGCGGCCCGTAGACGTAGAACGCCTCGTGGTTGCCGACCAGCTGGACCCACCGCTCCGGCGTACGCCGCAGGTGGGAGTCCACCAGCGCCACGACCCCCGACGAGTCCGGGCCGCGGTGCACCAGGTCACCGACCTGCACCACGACCAGGTCCGCGGGGATCTCCCCCGCACCGCCGTCGGGTACGCCGAGCCGGCCCAGCTCGGCCGCCAACGGGTCGAGGTGCCCGCCGACGTCGCCGATGAGGGCGATCCGTCGCGTCATCGCTCCGGCGCCGTCCACGAGTCGGGCTCGGCGTACGTCGACACGTTGTCCATCCGCCGTTGGACGACGGCGACCTCGTGCGCGGCCCGGACGATGATGCTGCGGTTGATCGGCGAGAGCGAGTCGAGCCGGATCACGTCGGTCGGCGGTCGCCCCTGCGACAGCTCGCGCAGCTGGTAGCGCAGCCGGAGGCGCTGCAGCACCTGGAACACCTCGTCGAGCGCACCGGCCTGCGGCCCGGGCAGGATCGCCGTACCTCCGGCGACCTCCAGCCGCTCGGTGGTCGAGAGCACCGAGGAGCCCGCGCTCAGGGCCGCCCAGCGCGCCAGGTTCACGATGGGGAGCAGCGCGTTCTCCTTGACGTCGAAGACCTCGCGGCGCACGTTCAGCAGGTCGCGGACCGACCGCCGCCGGGCGCGCTTCGCGAGCGACTCGTGGAGCAGGAGCCGCATCGTCCCGGGATGGGTCCTCAGCTCGCCGAAGACCCGGGACACCTCCGGGAGGCCGGGGTCACCGTGGATCGGCCGCGCGTCGACCAGCAGCGAGGTCATGATCGCGCCCTGGTCCCGCTCGGGACTCGCCAGCCAGCGGTGCGCAGCGTCCCGCCACTCCCGGTTCGTGCGGGCGAACGCCCGGCGGGCGGGGGTGGCTCCGTGCGCGTCGACGGACAGCCCCAGCGACGCCAGGAGGTCGTCGATCTCGCCGAAGGCGGCCAGGTAGCCGTCGATCCGCGCCTCCGGCACCGCGTCGTCGAACGCGACCGCGGCGTCGACGTCGGAGCTGGGCACGGCCTCGCGGCGGCCGTTGCTGCCGAGCGAGAGCCAGGTGAACGCGTCGACCGAGAGGTCCCGGTGTCCGGCGAGCACCAGACCGATCGCCCGGCGCACGATCGTGTCGATGATCGCGGAGTACTCGGCGATGACCCGGCTGGACGCCAACCCCTCGTGGAGCAGCTCGCTCAGCAGCAACGGCGTCTGGGCGGTGAGGGTGCGCAGCTCCTCGACCGACTCCGCCTGCTGCAGCCGGTCGTGCAGCGGCACCTCCACCGGCCGTCGCTGCCGCCCCACCGCCTTGCGGGCGATCTGCGCCGCGAGGAACTCCGCCCCGGCCGCCGAGGTGAACACCGGCGCCACGAGCTCGCGCGGGATGCGCGCCACCACGGTGTCGGTCCCGGCGACCGCTCGCGGACCGATCGCGCCTCCGGTGAGCATCGAGGAGAAGCCGAACAGGCCACCCGGTCCGAGCACCTCGTCGGGGGCGTCGGTGAAGCGCTCGGCGTCGTTCCACACGTCCATCCGGCCCTCGACGACCACCCAGACCGCGTAGTTGGCCTTGGTGAACGCGTCGAGGACCAGCGCCCCACGCGCATAGCGACGTACGCGCGCGGCCCGGGCGGCGGCGGACACGACCTCGTCCGAGGCCGAGCTGAACGGTGGGTGGGACCGGAGGAACGACTCCAGTCCCTCGGCATCGATCATCCTGCGTCGATCATCCTGGGTTGGTCACTCGGTGCCGGGTGTCGGCGCCGACGGGATCGTGTAGCCCGACGGCCCGACCGTCTTCTCCAGGGCCTTCTTCCACGCGCCCGAGTCGATGTACTGGGTCAGGGCGGCGTTCACCCGGTCGACCATCGCCGTGTCGCCCTTCCTGACCCCGACCCCGTAGAGCTCGTCGGTGAAGCCGTCCCCCACGACCTTGAGCTTGCCCTTGTACTGCGGGCTGGCCGCGTAGCCGGCGAGGATGACGTCGTCGGTGCTGACCGCGTCGACCTCCCCGGCGGCGAGGGCGGCCACGCAGTCCGAGAAGCGGGGGTACTCCCGCAGGGTGATGTCGCCCTTGTAGTGGTCCTCGATGTACTTCGCCGAGGTCGTCCCGATGACCGAGCAGAGCACCTTACGGTGCAGCGTCGTCGGCCCGGTGATGGTGTCGTCGTCGAGCCGGACCAGCAGCGACTGGTGGGCCTCGAAGTACGGCCCGGCGAAGTCCACGACCTTCTTCCGCTCGTCGGTGATGGAGTACGTCGAGAAGACCAGCTGCACCGACCCGTCCTCGAGCAGCTTCTCCCGGTTGTCCGGGGTCGCCTCCACCCACGTGATGCCGGACGGCTGGACGCCGAGCGCCCCGGCGACGTACGTGGCGGTCTCGTAGTCGAAGCCGCTCAGCGTGCCGTTCGGAGCCTTGAATCCCAGGCCGGGCTGGTCCTCGTCGATGCCGATGGTGAGCTTGCCGCCCGGCACCGTGGCGCTGCTGATCACCGTGGGGGACGGGACGGCGGGCGTCCCGCACCCCGCGACCAGGGCCGATCCGAGGAGCGCTGTCGCGACGGCGACCGCCGCCTGCTTGATCCGCATCGCTCTCACACCTCCGGCAGATCGGTGATGTCGGTGTCGAACTCGTTCGCACCGCCGTGGGCGTCGGCGTACCTCGGGCCGGTGTCGGTCCACACCGATCCCATCTGGCCACCGGTGTTGCGGACGACGGCGGGCCGGACCACCACCCAGCCGATCCCGAGGAGCAGGGCCAGCACCGGGATCCCGATGATCACCACGATGAAGTCGGTCTTCTGCCAGAAGTACGGGCTCGACTGCCAGCCGGAGACGGCCATCCCCACGATCACGAGAGCGAGGAAGGCGAGACCGATGTAGCTCGTCCACGGCGACCCGGGAGCGCGGAAGGAGCTCGGCGGCACCACGCCCAGGTCCGAGAGCCGTCGCAGCCGCAGCTGGCACAGGAAGATCGTCGCCCACGTGAACACGACGCCGATCGACGCCGCCTCGAGGGCGACGTCGAACGCCTGTCCCGGAGCGACCGCGTTGAGGACGATGCCGAGCACGAACACCACCGACGTCATCAGGATCCCCGCCCACGGCACACCCGACGCGCTCATCTTCAGGGTGAAGCGTGGCGCCTGCTTCGCGATGCCGAGGCTGCGCAGCACGCGGCCGGTGGAGTAGAGGCCGGAGTTGAGGCTGGACATGGCGGCGACGATCAGGACGGCCTGGATGACGTCGCCCATCCAGCTCATGTGCATGCGCCCGAAGACCGACACGAAGGGGCTGATGCCGGCGACGTACGTCGAGGTCGGCAGCATCGAGCAGAGCAGCAGGATGGAGCCGACGTAGAAGACCGCGATCCGGAAGATGACGGCGTTGACCGCCTTGGGAACCTCACGCGCCGGGTTCTCCATCTCGCCGGCGGCGACACCCACCATCTCGATGGCGGCGTACGCGAAGACCACTCCGGACATCACCAGAATGGGGCCGTACCAGTAGAAGCCGTCGCCGGTCGGCCAGAACCCGCCCGGGTTGTTCCACAGGTTCTGGAAGCCCGCGGTGTGGTCGCCGACCTTCAGGCCGCCGATGACGACGACCAGCCCGACCGCCAGGAAGATGACGATCGCGGCCACCTTGAGCAGCGACGCCCAGAACTCGAACTCGCCGAACGCCCGCGCGGACAGCAGGTTGATGCCGAGGACGACGACGAGCGCCACCATCACGCTGATCCACTGGTGCAAGGTCGGGAACCAGTGCTGCATGTAGAGGCCCACGGCCGACAGCTCGGCGATCCCGGTGAGGGCCCAGTTGAGCCAGTACATCCAGCCGGTGACGTACGCCGCGCCCTCCCCGTAGAACTCCCGCATGTAGGAGACGAACGCGCCGGACGTCGGGCGGTGCAGCACCAGCTCGCCGAGGGAGCGCATCAGGAAGTACGCGATGACCCCCACGAAGGCGTAGCTGATCAGCAGGGCGGGTCCGGTGGAGTGCAGCCGGGAGGCCGATCCCAGGAAGAGGCCCGTGCCGATGGCACCGCCGATGGCGATCATCTGGACGTGCCGACGCCCGAGGCTCTGCTTGTAGCCGACCTGCTCGGCGTGCAGCGAGCCGCCGGATCCCGGGCCGCCGATCGGGGTGTCGCTCTGAGTCGCGGTCATGGCCGTCCCTCCCGACGGTCACGAGGTACGAGGACCCGAGACCGGTCCGGTTGCAGTTGTCAGTGGTCCTGGCGGGCCACCCTTTCCGTGCGTCCCAGCATCCTTCACCCGCCGGGACGGGCACGACAAGGCCCCCCGTGCGTCGGTCGGGTTACAGCTGGTCCGGGGCCCGGGTCTGATCCAGCTCCTCCGCCCACAGGGCGTGTTCCTCGGCCGCCCACGCGGCCGAGACCCTGCCGGTGCGCATCCCGCGCATCGCCTCGCTGTCGGACAGCGCGTAGCCGACGTGTCCCAGCACCAGCAGGCCGACCGCGAGCGCCGACCAGTCGTGCACGAACGTCGCGCCGGTGCGCCAGGTCAGGCGGACCAGCGACGGGTAGTACATCAGCAGCCCGGTCCCGAAGAGGACCAGGATCGCACCGGCCGCGAGCGCGGCGTTGAGCTTCTGTCCGGCGTTGAACTTGCCCACGCGGATCGTGCCGTCGCGCCGGGAGCGCGAGCGCAGCCACCGCCAGTCGGACCTCGTGAAGCGGTTGAGGCGCGCGATGTCGCCGCGATAGGCCCGGGAGACCATGCCCACCAGCATCGGAGCCGGCAGGGCGAAGCCGCCGTACACGTGGATCTGCTCGACCAGTCGGCGATGACCGACCGCGATGCCCAGCGAGCCGTTGTACAGGATCGCGGCGGTGACGATGCACGTCAGCATCAGCAGCGCGGTGGTCCAGTGCACGACGCGGACAGCCACGCCGAACCGACGTACCGCAACCACCACGGCGATCCTCCTAGCCCTCGATCGTCCCGTCGATGGGATAGCCGCGCGGCTCCCAGTAGCCCGGGATCTCCGTGGTCGTCAGCTCGATCCCGGAGAGCCACTTCGTGCTCTTGTAGCCGTACATGTCGGAGCAGTACATCCGGACCGGGCCACCGTGGTCATGGGTCACCGGAGCACCGAGCATCCGCAGCGCGACGATCACTCCGGGCCGCATCGCCTCGGCCATGGTGAGGCTCTCGGTGTAGGTGCCGTCGAACGAGGTGAACCGCACCGCCGTCGCCTGTGCGGTCGGGCGGGCGCGCTCGATCAGCACCGACAGCGGTACGCCGCTCCACGCCACGTCCGGGACCCGCCACCCGGTCACGCACTGGAACTCCTCGACGAAGGAGGTCTGCGGCAGCGCGTGCAGCTGCGCCAGCGAGTACGACGACGCGCGCGCGACCTCTCCGGACACGGCCAGCCGGTACGCCGCGTCCGCGACCGTCGGGACCCCGCCCGTCACCGAGTAGTAGCGGAAGGAGTCGCCGAGCGGGATGAGCGAGGTCAGGCCGGTCGGGTCGTGCATCTCGAGCGTGCCGAGCCAGCTCGACAGCCGGTCCTGGACCGTGCTGCCGACGACCACGCCGGCGGCGCCGAGACCGAGCAGACCCAGGACCAGGCGTCGTCCGACCGGGGCGCCCTCCGGCCGTCTAGGCGGACGGTCCCCGGGTTCCACGCCACACCCCGAGCAGACCGGCCACCACGATGACCGGTCCGGCGACCGACCAGAACGTGGTGTTGCTCATCGGGCTGCCCCCGAGCACCCCGAAGCCCTGCAGGCTGAAGATCGCGCCGAAGAAGGCGACCACGACCCCTCCGACGACCAGTGCGGGGCTCCGCATGCTGTCAGCACCTCCTGGCGAGGACACGAGGTGACGCGCGGTTCGGTTCAGAGCCGGCCCACCTCACCAGCGTACGCCGGTGCCAGACTTGCGCCGATGACGTCAGTCTCGCGACCTCCGGAGACGCGGTCCTCGCATGGTCGCGCGGATCTCGTTCTCTCGGCGCTGCTCGTGGTGATGGGGGTCTACACGCTCGCGCTGTGGCCGCTCACGCCGGCGCTGATCGGGTCGCACCCGCTGCTGCTGGAGGTCCTCGGCGGGTCGAGCGCCGCCGAGGTGACGGTCGGCGCGCACAGCCGGTTGGGTGATCTGCCGCTGTGGGCGGCGATCCTCGCCGGGGTTCCGGGCAGCATGATGTTCGACTGGGTCTTCTGGTGGGCCGGGCGACGGTGGGGCGACCGGGCCCTCCACCTCTTCCTGGGCCGCGGCACCTCGCCGCGCGAGGTCACGCGGCGCGAGGCACGCATCGCCCGCCTCGAGCGGGCAGCGGCACGATGGGGCTGGGCGCTGGTCCCGTCGGCGTACTACCTCCCCATCCCGTCGCTGCTCGTGTACGTCGGCGCAGGGCTGTCCGGGATGCGGCTGCGGACCTTCCTCGCCCTGGACCTGCTGGGCACCGTGCTGTGGGTGGGACCGGTCGTCGGACTCGGCTACGCCATCGGCAAGCCGGCCGTCGACGTGATCGACCGGATCGACCACTACTCGACCTACCTGGTCATCGCGGTGGTCGTGGTCATGGTCCTGGTGCAGGCGCGCCTCGACCCCGGGCGGTGGCGGATCCTCGAGCGGGGCGTCGACCACCTAGGCTGGACCCGTGATCGAGCTTCGTACCCCCGCCCAGATCGAGCAGATGCAGCCCGCCGGGCGCTTCGTCGCGTCGGTGATCAGCGCCCTCGCCGACAAGGCCGCCGTCGGGGTCAACCTGCTCGAGCTCGACGAGCTCGCCCACACGATGATCAAGGACGCCGGCGCGGAGTCCTGCTACATCGACTACCACCCGTCCTTCGGCGCGAGCCCGTTCGGCAAGGTGCTGTGCACCAGCGTCAACGACGCCGTGCTGCACGGCCTCCCCCACGACTACGTGCTGCAGGACGGCGACCTGCTGTCGGTCGACTTCGCCGCCTCCGTCGACGGCTGGGTCGCCGACTCCGCGCTCTCGGTCATCGTCGGCACGCCGGACCCGAAGGACCAGCAGCTCATCGACGTCACCCAGAAGGCGCTCGACGCCGGCATCGCGGCGGCACGCGCGGGCAACAAGCTCGGCGACATCTCCTTCGCGATCGGCAACGTCGCGCACGAGGCCGGCCTGAAGGTCAACCTGCAGTTCGGCGGTCACGGGGTGGGTCGCACGATGCACGGCGAGCCGCACGTGCCCAACGACGGTCGCCCCGGCCGTGGCCTGAAGCTCAAGCCCGGCCTGGTGATCGCCATCGAGCCGTGGTTCCTGCACTCCACCGACGAGATCGTGTTCGACCCGGACGGCTGGACCATCCGGTCGGCCGACGGCTCGCGCGGCGCCCACGTCGAGCACACCGTCGCGATCACGAGCGGCGACCCGCTCGTCCTCACCGCGCGGGACTGACGCGATGGCGGAGGTCGTGGCGGTCCACCGGCACGCCTCGCACGAGTTCAGCAAGACGTCGTACGACGAGATCCGGCTCCTCGAGGGCCTCGGGGTCGAGGGCGACGCGCACCTCGGGGTGACCGTCCAGCACCGCTCCCGGGTGGCCCGGGACCCGTCCCAGCCCAACCTGCGCCAGGTCCACCTGATCCACGGCGAGCTGCTCGACGACCTGGCGGACGACGGCTTCGACGTCGCTCCGGGGCAGCTCGGGGAGAACATCACCACCCGCGGCGTCGACCTGCTCGGCCTCCCGGTGGGCACCCGCCTCACCCTCGGCGACGCCGTCGTCACGGTGACCGGGCTGCGCAACCCGTGCGTGCAGATCGACGCCTTCTCCCCCGGCCTGCTCGAACGCCTCGTGCGGCGTGCTGCCGACGGCAGCGTCGAGCGCCTCGCCGGTGTGATGGGCATCGTCAGCCGTGGTGGTGTCGTCGCCCCGGGCACCGCCATCGGCGTTGACCTCCCGCCGGAGCCGCACTTCGCGCTGACACGGGTCTGATCGGGCGACGCCGACGGGCTGTAACACGCTGTCCGTCGCTGTAGTACGGCGAGATCTCGCCGTACTACACCGCAACTCGGCCCACCCACAGCGGCAAGCAGCGTGTTACAGCGTCGGATGGCGTGTTACAGCGCCGGATGGCGTGTTACAGCGCCTCAGGAGTAGCTGACCCGGAGCTCCTTGATGCCGTTGATCCAGCCGTGCCGCAGCCGCTTCGGCCCGGCCAGCCGGCTGATGTCCGGCGCGTGGTCGGCGAGCGCGTTGAAGATCATCCAGATCTCCTGGCGCGCGAGGTTGGCACCCAGGCAGTAGTGCGCACCGTGGCCACCGAACCCGACGTGCGGGTTGTCCTCGCGACGGATGTCGAAGGTGAACGGATCGTCGAAGACCGACTCATCGAAGTTCGCCGATGCGTAGAACATCGCGACCCGCTGACCCTTGGCGACGGGCACGCCGCCGACCTCGACGTCGTCCATCGCCGTGCGCTGGAAGACCGTGACGGGTGTGGCCCAGCGGACGACCTCGTCCACCATCGTGTCCGGCCGCTCGCGCTTCCAGATCTCCCACTGCTCGGGGTTGTCGAGGAAGGCGTCCATGCCGTGCGTGATCGCGTTGCGGGTCGTCTCGTTGCCCGCCACCGCCAGCAGGATCACGAAGTAGCCGAACTCGTCGTCGGTCAGACCTCGGCCGTCGTTGTCGGCGTCGAGCAGCCTGGTGACGATGTCGTCACGCGGAGCCGCCTTGCGCTCGGCCGCCATCGCCATGGCGTACATGAGGACCTCGGCGGCCGCGTCCTGGTTGTCACCGGCGAAGTCCGGGTCCTCGTTGGCCAGCATCGAGTTGGACCAGTGGAAGAGCTTCTTCCGGTCCTCCTGGGGTACGCCGATGAGGTCGGCGATCGCCTGCAGCGGCAGCTCGGCGGCGACGTCCTCCACGAAGTTGCCGGAGCCGGACGCCACCGCTTCCTGGACGATCCGGACGGCTCGCTCGCGCATCGTCGTCCTCATCTGCTCGATCCCGCGCGGGGTGAAGCCCCGCGACACGATCCGACGCATCGTCTCGTGCTGGGGCGGGTCCTGGTTGAGGATCATCACCCGCTGCAGCTCGAGCATCTCGCGCGTCATGCCCTCGGGGAAACGGATGATCGCGCCGTTCTCCTCGGAGGAGAACACCTTGCTGTTGCGCGACACCGCGGCGACGTCGGCATGCCGGGTCACCGCCCAGTAGCCGTTGCCCGACTCGGGCGCGAAGCCGTCGTACGACCCGGGCTTCTGCTCGATCCAGCTCACCGGAGCGCTCTGCCGCAGCGCACGGAAGTGCTCGTGCGGAACGGCCTCCCAATTCACGTCGGGATCGGTGAAGTCGAAGCCCGGGGGCAGTACGACGGCCATCGCGGCTACCTCACTTGTAGTTGACGTGCATCTCCTTGATGGCGTTGAGCCACCCGCTGCGCAGCCGGCGCGGCTCGCCCGCGAGGCTGATGTCGGGCGCCAGGTCGGCGATCGCGTTGAAGATCAGGTTGATCTGCAGCCGCGCCAGGTTGGCACCGAGGCAGTAGTGCGCGCCGTGGCCGCCGAAGGCGACGTGGGGGTTGTTCTCGCGCAGGATGTCGAAGGTGAACGGGTCCTCGAAGACGGTGTCGTCGAAGTTGGCGGAGGCGTAGAACAGGCCCACGCGGTCGCCCTTCTTGATCTCCTGGCCCGCCAGGACCGTGTCCTGCTTGGCGGTGCGCTGGAAGACGGTCACCGGGGTCGCCCAGCGGACGATCTCGTCGATCGCGGTCTCTGGGCGCTGCTGCTTCCAGAGCTCCCACTGGTCGGCGTTCTCCAGGAAGGCGAGCATGCCGTGCGTCGTCGCGTTGCGCGTCGTCTCGTTGCCCGCGACGGTCAGCAGGATGACGAAGAAGCCGAACTCGTCGTTGGTGAGCGCGCCGTGGTCGTCGTCCTGACCGACGCTGATCAGCTTGGTGACGATGTCGTCCTGCGGGTTCGCGCGCCGCTCGTTCGCGAGCTGGTCGAAGTAGCCGAGGATCTCCATCGAGGCGATCGCCGGGTCGGCGCCGATCTCCGGGTCGTCGTACCCCATCATCTGGTTGGACCACTCGAAGAGCTTCTTCCGGTCCTCCTGCGGTACGCCGAGGAAGTCCGCGATCGCCTGCAGCGGCAGCTCGGCCGCGATCTGCTCGACGAAGTCGCCGCTGCCGGTATCGACGGCACGCTGGACGATCTCGTGGGCACGGTCCTGGAGGACCTCCTTGAGGGCCGCGATCACGCGCGGGGTGAAGCCGCGGGACACGATGCCGCGCATCTTGGTGTGGCTCGGCGGGTCGCGGTGGATCAACATCGCGCGCTGCACCTCGACCTGGTCACGGGTCATGTCCGGCGCGAACCGGATGATGACGCCGTTCTCCTCGGTGGACCAGTTCTCGTTGTCCTTCGAGACGTGACGCACTTCCTCGTGCCGGGTGCAGGCCCAGTAGCCGGTGTCCAGGAAGCCGGCACGGGCCTCGGGGACCTGCTCCACCCAGTGGATCGGCGCGTGGGCACGCATCGCCTTGAACTCCTCGTGCGGGAGGGCGACAGCGTTGATGTCGGGATCGGTCGGGTCCCATCCCGCGGGGAGGTCGAGTCCGGTCACGGGCGTCGCTGCTTGGGTCACTGCGTCGGTCGCTTTCGCTCGGGCAGACGGCCCTGATCGACATCGTCTGCAACACGTTCTACTCGCACGCTACAGCGTCTCGGAGAAATACGAAAGACTTTCATAACTGCGTCCCGGATCAAATGAGAACACGTTCTAGTTCGGTGCTAGATTGGTGCGCATGGGCAACCCCGTCATCGTCGAAGCAGTCCGTACTCCCCTCGGCAAGCGCAACGGCTGGCTCGCCGACGTGCACCCCGCGAACCTGCTCGGCTTCGTGCAGTCGGAGGTGTTGCGCCGCGCCGGCGTCGACTCCGACCTCGTCGAGCAGGTCATCGGCGGCATCGTCTCCCAGGCCGGCGAGCAGTCCAACGACACCGTGCGGCGCGCGTGGCTGCACGCAGGTCTCGCCCAGCACACGGGCGGTACGACGCTCGACGCGCAGTGCGGCTCGGGTCAGCAGGCCGCGCACCTGGTGAACGACCTCGTCCGGGCCGGGTCGATCGAGACCGGCATCGCCTGCGGTGTGGAGTCGATGTCGCGGATCCCGCTCGGCGCCAACGTGCCGGCCGGCATGGGCGACCCGCGCCCCGAGAACTGGACGATCGACATGCCGAACCAGTTCGAGGGCGCCGACCGGATCGCGAAGCACCACGGCATCACCCGCGCCGACCTGGACGCGTTCGGCGTCGCCTCGCAGGCGAAGGCCCGCGTCGCGGTCGACGAGGGACGGTTCAAGCGCGAGATCGCGGCGTACCGCGACGTCGACACCGACCAGGGCCTGCGCGACACCACCATCGAGTCGCTCGCCGGCCTCAAGCCCGTCCTCGAGGGCGGCCTGCACACGGCCGGCACGTCCTCGCAGATCTCCGACGGCGCCGCCGCGGTGCTGATCATGGACGAGGACAAGGCCCGCGGCCTGGGCCTGCGGCCCCGCGCCCGGATCGCGTTCCACGCACTCGTCGGGTCGGACCCGTACTTCCACCTGGACGGCCCCATCGCCGCCACCCAGCGCGTGCTGGACCGGACCGGCATGGCGATCAGCGACGTCGACATCTTCGAGGTCAACGAGGCCTTCGCCTCGGTCGTGCTCGCGTGGGCCGGCGCGCACGGCGTCGACATGGACAAGGTCAACGTGAACGGTGGCGCGATCGCGCTCGGTCACCCCGTGGGGGCCACCGGCGTACGCCTCATCACGACGGCGCTGCACGAGCTCGAGCGGCGCGACGAGGGCACCGCGCTCATCTCGATGTGCGCGGGCGGCGCGATGGCGACCGCCACGGTGATCGAGCGGATCTGAAGCTCCTACCTGCGACACGGGGTCCGGACCTGCAAGACTCGGGACATGGGCTCCCGTCACCACGTCGTCGTCATCGGCTCCGGCTTCGGCGGACTGTTCGCCACGAAGGCGCTCAAGGGCGCTGACGTCGACGTCACGCTGATCTCGAAGACCACTCACCACCTGTTCCAGCCGCTGCTCTACCAGGTCGCCACCGGCATCCTGGCGCAGGGCGAGATCGCGCCGCCGACGCGGGAGGTGCTCGCGCACCAGAAGAACGCGCGGGTGGTGCTCGGCGAGGTCAACGCCATCGACCTCCGGGCGCGGACGATCACCTCCGACATCCAGGGACGCGTGCACCAGCTGTCCTACGACTCGCTGATCATCGCCGCCGGCGCAGGGCAGTCGTACTTCGGCAACGACCAGTTCGCCGACTTCGCGCCCGGCATGAAGACCATCGACGACGCCCTCGAGCTGCGCGGCCGGATCTTCGGAGCCTTCGAGCTCGCCGAGCTCGCCCAGGCCAAGGAGGAGCTGGATCGCTACCTCACCTTCGTCGTCGTCGGCGCCGGACCGACCGGTGTCGAGATGGCGGGCCAGATCGCCGAGCTCGCGCACAACACCCTGCGCGACGACTTCCGCAGCTTCGACCCGCGCAAGGCGCGCGTGGTCATGGTCGACGCCGCCCCGCAGGTGCTCCCGCCGTTCGGGGCGAAGCTGGGCCAGGTCGCGCAGAAGAACCTGGAGAAGCGCGGCGTCGAGGTCATGCTCGGCGGCATCGTGACGAACGTCGACGAGCGCGGCATCGAGCTGCAGTACAAGGACGGCTCCTCGGTCCGGATCGAGGCGGCGACCAAGGTGTGGGCCGCCGGCGTCCAGGCGTCGTCGCTCACCACGACGCTCTCCGACCAGACCGGCGCTCCCCTGGACCGGGCCGGCCGGATCCAGGTCAACCCCGACCTGACCCTCCCGGGCCACCCCGAGGTGTTCGTCGTCGGCGACATGATGGCCCTCGACAACCTCCCGGGTGTCGCCCAGGTCGCCATCCAGGGCGGCAAGTACGCGGCCAAGACGATCTCGCGACGGGTCGAGGAGAAGGCGCCCCCGGAGGCGTTCTCGTACTTCGACAAGGGCTCGATGGCCACCATCTCCCGGTTCAACGCCGTCGCGCTCGTCGGCAAGCTGCACTTCACCGGCCTGATCGCGTGGTTCATGTGGCTGGCCGTGCACCTGCTCTACCTGACCGGCTTCAAGAACCGGTTCACCGCGCTGCTGCACTGGCTGGTCACCTTCATCACCAACGACCGCTCCGAGCGCACCGCCACGGTCCAGCAGATCTACGCCCGTCGTGCCATCGCCCGGCTCGAGGGAGGCACGGCCGCCGTCGCTGCCTCCGCCACCGAGTGGAACGAGATCCGCGCCCGTCTCGAGCAGCAGGCCGCCGAGGAGGCCAGCCTCACCGACAACCGTCGGCGGGGCGCCAACCTCGAGGTCTGACCGGTCCCGCAGCCTCCCCGTTACCGCAATGCAACACGACGTGTGCACGCTTGCCCCATGTCGATCAGGGTCGCGCTCGAGCACCGCACGACGTACACCTTCGCTGAGCCGGTGGCGGTGGGGCCGCACGTGGTCCGGCTGCGGCCGGCGCCGCACTGCCGCACGCCCATCGACGCGTACTCGCTCGAGGTCACCCCGGCGAAGCACTTCCTGAACTGGCAGCAGGACCCGTTCGGCAACTGGATGGCCCGGCTGGTCTTCCCGGACAAGGTCGACAAGCTCGAGATCACCGTGGGGCTGGTCGCCGACATGGTCGTGATCAACCCCTTCGACTTCTTCATCGAGGAGTACGCCGAGCGCTTCCCGTTCGCCTACGAGACCGAGCTGGCGGCGGACCTGGCGCCGTACCTGCGCCCGGTGGAGGACAGCGAGGCGGCGGCCCGCTGGCGCGCGCAGCTCCCCGAGCTGCCCGAGGACGGCGTACCGACGGTCACCTTCCTCGCCGACCTGAACGCGGCCGTCCACCGCGCGGTGGCCTACAGCGTCCGGATGGAGGTCGGCGTGCAGACACCGGACCAGACGCTCGAGCTGGCGGTGGGCTCCTGCCGCGACTCGGCCTGGCTCCTGGTCAGCCTGCTGCGCCAGTACGGGCTCGCCGCCCGGTTCGTGTCGGGCTACCTGGTCCAGCTCACGGCCGACCAGGAGGCGCTCGACGGCCCCTCCGGCCCCGCGGCCGACTTCACCGACCTGCACGCGTGGACCGAGGTGTACGTCCCCGGGGCGGGCTGGGTCGGCATGGACCCGACCAGCGCGCTCTTCGCGGGCGAGGGCCACATCCCGCTGAGCGCCACTCCGCACCCCAGCAGCGCCGCGCCGATCGAGGGCGCGACCGACCCGGTCGAGGTCACCTTCGACTTCGTCAACGTGGTCACCCGGGCCCACGAGGACCCGCGAGTCACCAAGCCGTACGACGACGCGCAGTGGAGGCGGATCGACGCGCTCGGCGAGGCCGTCGACCGGCGCCTGGTCGAGGGCGACGTCCGGCTCACCATGGGCGGCGAGCCGACCTTCGTGGCGCTCGACGACGCGACCAGCCCCGAGTGGACCACCGACGCCGACGGGCCGCACAAGCGCAGGCTCGCGGGCGAGCTCGCCGAACGGCTCCGGGCCGTGTACGCCGACGGTGGCGCGGTCCACCGCGGCCAGGGGAAGTGGTACCCCGGAGAGCCGCTCCCCCGCTGGAACATCGCGCTGCAGTGGCGCACCGACGGCGTACCGCTCTGGACCGACCCTGGCCTGTTCGCCGACCCGTGGGACGAGGGCGAGCGCGACCCGCGGGCGGGCGAGACCTCCGCGGCCCTGGCCGAGCAGATCACCGCGGTCCTCGGCCTGCCGGCCGAGCAGCTGCTCCCGGCGTACGAGGACCCGCTGGCGGCCGTGGCCGCGGAGCTGCGCCAGCCCTTCGGCCCGCGGCCGGAGGAGGAGCCGACCTCGGCCGAGGAGGTCCTCCGCGAGACGGCCGAGCTGGACGCGGCGACGACCGAGCCGACCGGCTGGGTCCTCCCCGTCACGACGAGCGGCGACTGGACCAGCCCCGCCTGGCGCTTCCGCCGGGGCCGCCTCGTGCTCACGCCCGGCACCAGTGCCGTGGGCCTGCGGCTCCCCCTCGACAGCATCGCCTGGGAGGATCCCGAGCACCCCGGTGAGCCGTCGTACCTCGAGGCGGGGCCGCCACTCGTCGCGTCGGTCCCGACGGTCTCCGTCACCTCACCGGTGGGTGCGGCCACCACCGCGCTGGCCATCGAGGCGCGCGACGGCGTCGTCCACGTCTTCCTCCCGCCGACCGACACCCTCGAGGCGTACGCCGCCCTGCTCACCACGATCGAGACCGCGGCGACCCACCTCACCGAGAGCGGTACGCCGGTGCGCCTGGTGCTCGAGGGCTACGGCCCGCCGCCGGACCCGCGCCTGACCCAGCTCGTCGTGACGCCGGACCCGGGCGTGATCGAGGTGAACGTCCAGCCCACCGCGTCGTGGGGCGACCAGCGCGACCTCACCCTGCGCCTCTACGAGGCCGCCCGGCTGACCCGGCTCACCACCGAGAAGTTCGACCTGGACGGCCTCCACACCGGCACCGGCGGCGGCAACCACCTCACGCTCGGCGGCACCCAGCCGGTGGACTCGCCGCTGCTGCGACGACCGGACCTGCTGGCCAGCCTCGTGGCCTACTGGCAGCGGCACCCGTCGCTGTCCTACCTGTTCTCCGGCCGCTTCATCGGACCGACCAGCCAGGCGCCGCGCTTCGACGAGGGCCGCCCCGAGGCGGTCTACGAGATGGAGATCGCGCTTGCCGAGCTGCGGCACCTGACCGACGAGGCCGACGGCCACCCGGCACCGTGGCTGGTCGACCGCGCGCTGCGCCACCTGCTCACCGACCTGACCGGCAACACCCACCGCGCGGAGTTCTGCATCGACAAGCTCTACAGCCCCGACGGCTCCCGCGGACGCCTCGGCCTGCTGGAGCTGCGCGGCTTCGAGATGCCCCCGCACCCGCAGATGGCCCTGGTCCAGGCGCTGCTGGTCCGCAGCCTCGTCGCGATGTTCTGGGAGAGCCCGAACTCCCGCCCGCTGGTCCGCTGGGGCACCTCCCTGCACGACGACTTCCTGCTGCCCGCGGGCTGCACGGCCGACATCGAGGAGGTCGTCGCGGACCTCCGCCAGCACGGCATCGCCTTCGAGCCGGAGTGGCTCGCGCCGTTCACGGAGTTCCGCTTCCCACGGATCGGCGCCACGACGATCCGGACCCCGCAGGGCGAGGTCGCGCTGGAGCTGCGCCAGGCCATCGAGCCCTGGAACGTGCTCGGCGAGGAGGCGACCTCCGGCGGCACCGCGCGGTACGTCGACTCCAGCCTCGAGCGGATCCAGGTCTCCGTCCGTGGCCTGGACCCCGCGCGCCAGCTGCTGACGTGTCAGGGTGTCCCCGTGCCCCTGACCCCGACGCGTGCCACGGCCGACGCACCCGGCTCGTACGCCGGGGTGCGCTACCGCGCCTGGCAGCCCTGGTCGGCCCTGCACCCGAGCATCCCCGTGCACGCGCCGCTGCACTTCGACGTGGTCGACCGCGAGAGCGGCGTGAGCCTGGGCGGGGCGACGTACCACGTCATGCACCAGGGCGGTCGCGGCTACGAGGTCCCGCCGGTCAACGCCCAGGAGGCGGAGGCGCGGCGCGCGAGCCGGTTCGAGCCGTTCGGGCACACCGCGGGCCGACTCGACGTGGCGGCGATCGAGGAGCGCGGCCGCCACGCCCGCGACCCGGACCACCCGTCCACCCTCGACCTGCGCCGTGCACCCCGGGCCGGCCGGGTCGAGCGAGCGCGGCAGGAGGCCCGTTGACCGTGCTCCGCGACTACGCGGCGTCCGTCGGGCAACCGACGCTGGGAGGCACGCCCCGGTACGACGAGGTCGTCGACACCGAGGGCGGCCTGCGTCCGGCGTGGCGCTCGCTCGCCCACGCGGCGGTGGAGCTGACGCCCGACGACCTCCGTCGCGTGCACGGCGAGATCGAGTCCTTCCTCGCCGACGACGCGGTAACCTACAACCGGCCCGGCCGCGGGCCGGAGCCGTGGCGCCTCGACCCGGTCCCGCTGGTCCTGGACGCCGCGACCTGGGCACCCCTCGAGGTCGGGCTGGCTCAGCGGGCGGAGCTCCTCAACGCGCTGCTCGCCGACATCTACGGACCGCAGGAGGTGCTGCGCCGGGGCCTCATCCCGGCGCCGGTGATCCTCGCGCACGCCGGGTTCACGAGGGTCGTGGCCCGGCCGAGCGCCATCGACCCGCGCCGGCTCGTCCTGGCGGGCACCGACCTCGGCCGTGACGCGTCCGGCGAGTGGCGCGTCCTCGCCGACCGGATCCAGGCACCGTCGGGCCTCGGCTACGCCATGGAGAACCGCCGGGTGCTGTCGCGGGTCCTGCCCGAGCTCTACCAGGAGGCGGAGGTGCACCGGCTGACGCCGTACCTCGCCGCCCTGCGGAGCGCGCTGCTCCAGTCGGCACAGGGCGACATGGCCGACCCGCGCGTGGTCGTCCTCAGCCCGGGCACCCACTCGGAGACGGCGTACGACCAGGCGTTCCTCGCCTCCAGCCTCGGCTTCCCGCTGCTCCAGGGCAGCGACCTGGTCGTCCGGGACGGCTGGGTCTGGATGAAGCCACCGGGCTGGCCGCAGAGCGGCCGGCTGCTGCGGGTCGACGTCATCCTGCGGCGCGTCGACGCGCCGTGGTGCGACCCCCTGGAGCTCCGTGCCGACAGCCAGCTCGGTGTCGCCGGTCTCGTCGAGGCGGTACGTCGGGGCCGCGTGCGGCTCGTCAACGGGCTCGGCGCCGGCGTGATGGAGAACCCCGGCCTGCTCCCCTACCTGCCGGCGGCGTGCGAGGCGCTGCTCGGCGAGGAGCTGCGCCTGCGCAGCCCGGACACCTGGTGGTGCGGCGACCCCGACGGGCTGGCGCACGTGCTCGCGAACCTCGGCACCATCTCCGTCCGCTCGCTCGACGGCAGCGTCGCCGGGCTGGCTCGGCTGAGCCCGGAGAAGCTGCGCGCGCGGATCCTGCAGGCGCCGCACCGCTTCGTCGGCCAGCAGCGGCTGCCGCTCTCCCAGGCACCGGTCTGGCAGGCGGCACCGGACGACCCGCGGTCGGCGAGCTCGCGCCCGATCACGCTGCGCACCATCACGCTGCGGTACGGCTCGGCGTACCGGCCCCTGATGGGTGGCATGGCCGACGTCCTGGACGACGACCACCGCACCATCTCGACCAAGGACGTCTGGGTGCTCAAGGCCGACCCGGCCGACACCGACCAGGGCCTCTCCGACGTGCTCCCGATGACGGCCACCCGCGCCTCGACCGTCCTGGTGCCGCGTGCCCTGGAGGACATGTTCTGGTTCGGCCGGTACGCCGAGCGTGCCGAGGACCTGATCCGGCTGGTGCTCGCGGCGCACACCAGCACCGAGCTGCTCAACACCCGGCCGACCTCGGCGGGTGCCTCCGGGGTGCGCATCCTCATGGACGCGCTCGGGGTCCTCGCCGGACGGCGCTACCCCGACCTGGACGACGAGTTCCGCTCGCTGCTGCTCGACACGGACCGACCCGGGTCCGCGGCGCAGTCCCTGCTGGCCCTGCGGGACGCCCTGGAGGGCGTGCGCGACCAGGTCTCCGGTGACACCTGGCGGGTGTTCGGCACCGCCGAGCGGGCCCAGGCGGCGCTGCGCGAGTCGCGGGCGACCCACCAGGTCGCCGACTCCGCCGGTCGCATGCTCACCGGGATCCTCTCGTTGCAGGGGGTGTCCGCCAGCATGATCCGCGACCCCGGCTGGCACCTGCTCGAGGCGGGGCGGGCGATCGAGCGGGGTCTCCAGCTCTGCACGCTGCTCGGCACCACGACCGTGCGGCGCGGCATCGACGTCGACCGGGAGGTGCTCAACGGCGTGCTCGCGGCGGCGGAGAGCCAGGTCACCCACCGGCGCCGCTACCGCGGCTACGTCCGCTCCCGCGGCGTCCTGGAGCTGCTGCTCACCGATCCGGAGAACCCCCGGTCGCTGCGCTTCTGCGTGGCGAGCCTGCCCGACCACCTCGGGGCGCTGCCCGCGTCGACGGGGTCCACCCGGCCGGAGCGGATGGTCGAGGAGCTCGCCCGGACCCTCGCCGACGTCGACGTCGCCGCTCTCGTCGCCATCGGCGGCACCAGCCGCCCCTACCTGGAGCGCTTCCTCGCCGAGACGACGACGCAGCTGGACCAGATCGCCGCCTCGATCGCCGAGGTCCACTTCGCCAGCGGCCCGGCCCCGCAGCCGCTGACCGCGCTCGCCCTGACCGAGGTGCAGGCGGGGGCGGTGCGATGAGGTACCGCGTCACCCACCGCACCACCTACACCTACGACAAGCCCGTGACGGACAGCCTCGGGCTTGCCCACCTCGTGCCGCGGGCGCTGCCGTGGCAGGAGGTCGCCGACACCCGGGTCGACCTGCAGCCCCGCGCCTCCGACACGGCCCTCGACGAGGACTACTACGGCAACACGGTCTCCTACTTCCAGGTCGGCGAGCAGCACACCGAGCTGCAGATCACGGCCACCAGCAACGTCACGGTCACCACGCCGACGTACGACGCCGAGGCGCTGGCCCGACCCTGGGAGCAGGCGCGGGTGCTGGGCGTGACCACCCCGCCCGACGCGTGGCTCGCGACCGACTTCGCGCTGCCGTCCTCCCAGGCCGAGCACGTCGCCGAGGCCCGGGAGTACGCCGCGTCGTCCCTGGTGGCGGGCCGCCCGATCGGCGAGGCCGTCACCGACCTGGTCGCGCGCATCCACGCGGACTTCGCCTACGACAAGACCGCGACGACGGTGACCAGCACGGTCGCCCAGGTCCTCGAGGCACGCGCCGGCGTGTGCCAGGACTTCGCGCACCTGGCCCTCGCCTGCCTGCGCTCGCACGGGCTCGCCGCGCGCTACGTGAGCGGCTACCTGGCCACCGTCCCACCGCCGGGTCAGGAGCGCCTCGTCGGCGCCGACGCCTCGCACGCCTGGGTCGCCGTACGCCTCCCCGGTCGGGACGAGTGGCTGGCGGTGGACCCGACCAACGACCAGTGGGCCGACGACCGCTACGTCACCGTCGCGTGGGGACGTGACTACGCCGACGTACCGCCGGTGAAGGGCGTGATCTTCACCGACGCCCGCAAGTCGACGCTGCAGGTGTCCGTCGACGTCGCGCCCGTGGGTTAGACCGGGCTTCGCGGCGCATGGCACGCTCGTGACCGTGAAGGCCTTCTCGTGCCGCGCCTGCGGCAACCGGCTGTTCTTCGAGAACTCGGTGTGCGTCTCGTGCGGGACCGCGCTGGGCTACTCGCGCGGCGAGGGCGCGATCGTCCCCGTCGACGCCCAGGGACGCTATGTCGACGCCGGCGGGCTGGTGTGGTGGGTCTGCCGCAACCTCAACCTGTCCGGGTGCACCTGGTTGTCGACCGTCGAGGGCGGGCAGTGCTTCAGCTGCGACCTCACCCGGACCCGGCCCAGCGACGACGACCCGGTCGGGCTGGCGAACTACCCCGAGGCCGAGCAGGCCAAGCGCCACCTGGTCGTCGAGCTGGACACCCTCGGGCTGCCGATCCGCACGAAGGAGGAGGACCCGACCGACGGGCTCGCCTTCGACCTGCTCTCCAGCGTCTCCGCCGACGTCACCATCGGCCACGACGGCGGCGTCATCACCATCGACCTCGCCGAGAGCGACGACGCGTACCGGGAGAAGATCCGCGCCCGCCTGGCCGAGCCGTACCGCACGATGCTCGGCCACTTCCGGCACGAGATCGGGCACTACTACGAGTGGCAGCTGGTCCGGGGCGGGAACCTCATCGAGCGGTGTCGCGCCGTTTTCGGCGACGAGGAGGCGTCGTACGACGAGGCGCTCCAGCGCCACTACTCACAGGGCCCGCCGGCCGACTGGGAGACGTCGTACATCTCGACGTACGCGACGATGCACCCGTTCGAGGACTTCGCGGAGACCTGGGCGCACTACCTGCACATCACCGACACCCTCGAGTCCGCGGCGGCCCACGGGCTCACCCCGGTGGCGGCGCCCAGCGCCTTCACGCTGTTCCGCGACGTGGTCACCGGCGTCTGGGTGCCGTTGTCGCTCGCGCTCAACGTCATCAACCGCAGCATGGGGCGCGACGACCTCTACCCCTTCGTCATCGCGCCCCCGGTGCTGGACAAGCTCGACTTCGTGGCCGACCTCGTGCGCTCGGCCGCCGACGGCACCGGCCCTTCGTGCTGACGGTCGACCTCCTCGCGACGCTCGTCTTCGCGGTGTCCGGCGGGCTGACCGCGGTCCGGGCCCGGATGGACGTCGTCGGGGTGATGGTGCTGGCCGCGGTGACCGGCATCGGCGGCGGGCTGATCCGCGACGTCCTCATCGGGGCGACTCCCCCGGTCACCCTCACCGACTGGCGGTACGTCGTGGTCCCGATCGTGGCCGGTCTCGCCACCTTTCTCTTCCACCCGCAGCTCGGTCGGCTCGGCCGGCCGATCAACGTCTTCGACGCCTTCGGTCTCGGTCTGTTCAGCGTCGCCGGTGCCCTGAAGGCGGCCGACCACGGGGTGACGCCGATCGGTGCCATCGCGCTCGGCGTCGTCACCGGCGTGGGCGGCGGGGTGCTCCGCGACGTGCTGACCGGCCAGGTGCCGCTGGTCCTCCGCAAGAGCGAGCTCTACGCCATCCCGGCCGCGGTCGGTGCGGGGCTGGCCGTGCTCGGGCACCGCACCGACCAGCCGGACGCGCTGGTGGTCCCGGTCGCCGCCGCCGTCACGATCGGCTGGCGCCTCCTCGCCATCTGGCGCGGCTGGACCTCCCCGGACCCCGACGACACCACCCTCTGGCGCCGCCGCACCTGATCGCCGAGACCCGGGTTTGTCACCGCCGAGACCCGGGTTGGTCACCGCCGAGACCCGGGGTCTGGAGCGCGACAAGCCCGAGGCTCGGACGCGACAAACCCGGGTCTCGGCGACTCAGGAGCCGGTGCCGTAGACGGGCTCGGGCTTCGGCGCCGCGGCGATCAGCTCCACGAGCGCGGGGCCGACCTTCTCGGCGTCCCAGCGGCCGTCGGCGGTCGCGGCGGGGCCGTGGGACCAGGCGTTCTCGACGGTCATCGTCGAGCCGTCGACCTCGATGACCCGACCGGTGACGTCGCCGGCCTCCTCGGAGGCGAGCCACGCGACGATCGGCGAGTTGTCCTCGGGCAGCGCCATCGCGGAGGTGTCGAACGCGCCCTCCGTCATGCGGGTCTTCGCCACAGGCGCGATCGCGTTGACGGTCACGCCGATGCGGCCGAGCTCGGCGGCGGCCACCAGGGTCATGGTCGCGATCCCGCCCTTGGCGGCTGAGTAGACGACCTGGCCGATCGATCCCTGCAGGCCGGCGCCCGAGGTCGTGTTGATGACGCGGGCGACCCGCTGGCGGCCCTCCTTCGCCTCCGCCCGCCAGTACGCCGCCGCGCGCCGCAGCGGGGCGAAGTGGCCCTTGAGGTGCACCCGCACGACGGCGTCGAACTCGTCCTCCGTGGCGTTGACGAGCATCCGGTCGCGCACGAAGCCGGCGTTGTTGACGAGGATGTCGAGGCCCCCGAAGGCGTCGATCGCCTGCTGCACCATCGCCGCCGCCTGCTCGAAGTCGGCGACGTCGGCACCGTTGACGACGGCCTCGCCGCCCATCGCCTCGATCTCGGCGACGACCTCGTGCGCCGGGGAGTCGGTCTTCTCGCCGTTGTTCGACACGCCGTAGTCGTTGACGACGACCTTGGCGCCGTGCCGGGCGAGCTCGAGCGCGTGCGCCCGGCCGATGCCGCGGCCCGCTCCGGTGACGATCGCGACGCGACCTTCCAGCAACCTGCTCACTGGTGCTCCTTCTGTGCTGCGTTCTGGGCGATGTGGAGGAAGACGGGCTGCTCGCCGCCGCCGTGGCAGGCGACGCGAGCCCCGGAGACGTACGACGCCAGGTCGCTGGCCAGGAACGCCACCACCTGACCGATCTCGACGACGTCGGCCATCCGGCCGACCGGGATGGTGGCCTCGATCGCGGCAACGGTCGCGTCGCCGCCGTAGTGGTCGGCGGTGTCGGCGGTCCGCACCAGACCGACGTCGACCGCGTTCACGCGCACCCGCGGCCCCCACTCCTGCGCGAGCGAGGTGGTCAACGAGTCGACACCGGCCTTCGCAGCGCCGTACGACGCGGTCCCGGGTGAGGGCCGGACACCCGAGACCGAGGAGATGTTGACGATGGCGCCGCCGGCGGGCTGCTGCTGCATGACCCGGTTCGCAGCCTGGCTGACGAACAGCGTCGACATCAGGTTGAGACCGACGATCTTGTCGTGGAAGCGGGCGGAGGACTCCGCCGCGAGCGCGTACGGCGCTCCCCCGGCGTTGTTCACCACGACGTCGAGATGTCCGTGCGCGGCCACGATCCCGTCCACCAGCGCGGCGACGGACTCGGCCTCGCGGACGTCGCACCGCCGGTGCTCGGCACCCTCGGGCGGCGTCGCCTCGGATCGGCCGCAGGTCACGACCGTGGCGCCGGCGGCGAGCAGGACCTCGCTGATCCCACGCCCGATCCCGCGAGCTCCCCCGGTGACCAGGGCGACGCGGCCGGTGAGGTCGATGCTGAGTGGCATGTCACCACCCTACCAAGCAAATGCTTGGTAGGGTGGCTTCGACAAGGTCAACCAACGGAGGTCACGTGATCACAAGCGAGCTGCGGCCCGACGGGATCCGCGTCGTCACCATGGACGCTCCCCCGGTCAACGCGCTGACCGTGCAGGGCTGGTTCGACGTGGCCGCCGCCCTCGACGAGGCGAGTGCCGACCTGGCCACCAAGGTCGTGGTGCTCCGCGCCGAGGGCAAGGGCTTCAACGCGGGCGTCGACATCAAGGAGATGCAGAACACGACCGGATTCGACGCCCTGCTCGGCGCCAACAAGGGCTGCTACGCGGCGTTCAAGGCGGTCTACGAGTGCAGCGTCCCCGTGGTCGCCGCGGTCAACGGGTTCTGCGTGGGTGGCGGGGTGGGCCTGGTCGGCAACGCGGACATCGTGGTCGCGAGCGAGGACGCCTTCTTCGGCGTACCGGAGGTCAACCAGGGTGCCCTCGGCGCCGCGACCCACATGGCGCGCCTGGTGCCGCAGCACATGATGCGCACCCTCTACTTCACCGCGCGGACGATCCCGGCAACCGACCTCGTGCAGTTCGGCTCGGTGCTCGAGGTGGTGCCGAAGGAGGAGCTGCTCGACGCCGCCCTGAAGGTCGCCGGCGAGATCGCCGCCAAGAACACGTTGGTCATCCGCGCCGCCAAGGAGGCGCTCAACGGGATCGACCCCATCGACGTCAACAAGTCCTACCGCTGGGAGCAGGGGTTCACCTTCGAGCTGAACCTGATGGGCGTGTCCGACGAGCTCCGTGACGACTTCGCGGGCACCGACAAGGGAGCAAAGAAGTGACGAAACCCCGCGACAAGCGGATCACGATCGACGAGGTCGTGGCCACGCTCGAGGACGGCATGACCATCGGCATCGGCGGCTGGGGCCCGCGGCGCAAGCCGATGGCGCTGGTGCGCGCGATCCTCCGGTCGGACCTGAAGGACCTCACCATCGTCAGCTGGGGTGGCGCCGACGTCGGCCTGCTGGCCCGCGCGGGCAAGATCCGCAAGCTGGTCTACGCCTTCGTCTCGCTGGACTCGATCCCGCTCGAGCCGAGCTTCCAGAAGGCTCGCCAGGAGAAGTCGATCCCCGAGGTGGTCGAGCTCGACGAGGGCATGTTCCAGACCGGCCTGTACGCCGCCGCGCAGCGACTGCCGTTCCTGCCGATGCGCGCGGGCCTGGGCTCGGACGTGCTGGTCAACAACCCCTGGATCAGGACCGTGACCAGCCCGTACGCCGACGAGGACGGCGCGTTCGAGGAGCTCACCGCCGTCCCGGCGCTCAAGCTCGACGTGGCGCTGGTGCACATGAACCGTGCCGACGCCCACGGCAACGCCACCTACCTCGGGCCCGACCCGTACTTCGACGACCTGTTCGTCCAGGCGGCCGACCGCGCCTACGTGAGCTGCGAGCAGGTCGTCGACACCGCAGGCCTGACCGTGGACGCGCCGGTCCAGCGACTGCTGATCAGCCGGATGGACGTCACCGGCGTCGTCGAGACCCCGAACGGCGCCCACTTCACCACCTGCACACCCGACTACGAGCGCGACGAGCCCTTCCAGAAGGCGTACGCCGCCGCGGCCTCCGGCTCCGACGAGGACTGGGCCTCGTTCTCGGCACGGTTCCTCGAGGGCGACGAGGACGCCTACCAGGCCGCGGTCGCGGCCTTCGCCGAGGAGGCGGCCCAGTGAGTGTCTCGACAAGCTCGACAACCGGCGTGGAGCGCGCCGACGTCTGCGCCGCCGCCATCGCCGACGCGTTCAAGGACGACGGCGAGATCTTCGCCAGTCCGATGGGCATGCTGCCGATGCTCGGGGTGCGGCTCGCGAGGCTCACGAGCAACCCCGACCTCGTCATCTCCGACGGTGAGTCGCTCTTCCTCGGCGGCGTGCCACCGCTGTTCGCGAAGGCGGACGTGGTCGAGGGGTGGATCCCGTTCCGCCGTGTGTTCGACGTCGTCGCCCACGGCAAGCGGCACGTGATGATGGGCGCCACCCAGGTCGACCGCGACGGCAACCAGAACATCTCCGCCATCGGCGACTTCGCCCAGCCGAAGCGGCAGCTGCTCGGCAGTCGGGGCGCTCCCGGCAACACAGTCAACAACCGCACGTCGTACTGGGTGCCGAAGCACAGCACCCGTGTCTTCGTGGAGCAGGTCGACATCGTCACCGGCGTCGGCCCGAAGCGAGCGAAGGCTGCCGGGCCCGGCGCCAGCAGGTACAACGACATCCACCGGATCGTCAGCAACCTCGGGGTCTTCGACGTCAAGGGTGCCGACGACACCGTGCGCCTGCTCTCGGTCCACCCCGGGGTGACGGTCGACGAGATCGTCGAGAACACCGGCTTCACGCTGGAGGTCCCCGCCGGCGTCCCCACCACCCGCGAGCCGAGCGTCGCCGAGCTGACGATCATCAACGAGGTGCTGGACCCGAAGGGCCTGCGCTTCCGGGACGTGCCCCGTGATTGAGCAGCTTCTGCGAACACCCTTCACCGAGCTGACGGGCGTTCGCCACCCGATCGTCCAGACCGGTATGGGCTGGGTCTCCGGACCGCGGCTGGTCTCCGGCACCGCCAACGCCGGCGGCCTGGGCATCCTGGCCTCGGCCACGATGACCTTCGCCGAGCTGGAGAAGGCGATCATCGAGGTCACGAGCCGCACCGACGAGCCGTTCGGGGTCAACCTGCGGGCCGACGCGGGCGACGCCAAGGACCGCTGCCGGCTGCTCATCGACCACGGCGTGAAGGTCGCCTCGTTCGCGCTCGCGCCGAAGCCCGACCTCATCGCGATGCTCAAGGAGCACGACATCGTCGTGATGCCGTCGATCGGCGCGGCCAAGCACGCGGTGAAGGTCGCGAGCTGGGGCGCGGACGCGGTGATGGTCCAGGGCGGCGAGGGCGGCGGCCACACCGGCCCGGTGCCCACCACGCTGCTGCTGCCGACCGTGCTCGACGCGGTCGACATCCCCGTCATCGCCGCGGGCGGCTTCTTCGACGGCCGCGGCCTCGCGGCCGCGCTCGCGTACGGCGCAGCCGGGGTCGGCATGGGCACCCGGTTCCTGCTGACTCAGGACTCCGCCGTCCCGGACGCCGTCAAGCAGCTCTACCTGTCGAAGAGCCTCACCGACACCGTCGTCACCGCCAAGGTCGACGGCATGCCCCACCGGATGCTGCGCACCGACCTCGTCGAGGAGCTCGAGGAGACCAGCGCCGTACGCCGGATGGGCCCGACGCTGCGCCGCACGCTGGCGTTCAAGCGCGAGTCCGGGATGAGCTGGACGCAGCTCGCCAGGGACGGCCGCGAGATGAAGAAGCAGCAGGGCCGCACCCTGGCCCAGATGACCCTGGCCGCGAACACGCCGATGATGCTGAAGGCCGGCCTGGTGGACGGCGACACCGACGCCGGAGTCCTCGCCTCGGGGCAGGTCGTCGGTGTCATCGACGACCTGCCCACCTGCGAGGAGCTCATCGACCGGGTGGTGCGCCGCGCGGCCGTGGAGCTCGGCCGCGCGGCGGCGTACCGCCACTAGTGGTTCTTGCCACCGCCCGAGGTGGTCATGGCCGGGCAGCCCGCCGGGTGGTGCAGCTGGATGTTGCCGTAGGCGATCGGGTTGCCGTTGTAGCCACCGGTGAACGACAGGGTGTCGTTGGTGCCCGGCTCCCCGTTGTCGGCGGCATTGGCGACGAGCGCGCCGTTGTCGTAGGTGATCTGCCGCGACGTCGGCCCGGTGGCCGTGTAGGCGCTCACCGTGGAGCCCTGGATGTGCTGGCCGGTGCCGTGGTCGACGGCGTTGAAGTGCCCCATCAGACCGGGGTTCTTCATCCCGCCCACGAAGCCGAAGCTGACGCCCGCGCCGGTGCTGGAGCGGAGCTGGCCACCGCCGGTCATGAAGTCCTTCACCGGGCACTGGCCGCCACCCGTGGTGCTGGTCGCGCAGGTGATGCCGGCCTCGGCGTGGGAGACCACGATGTCCGCGCTGGCCACGGTGCTCAGCAGGCTGAGCGGGCCGTTCACGGTGATGTGCAGGGCGTTCACGACCAGCCGTCCGCCGACCATCATCTGCTCGTTGAGGACGATCTTCACGACACCGTTGAGCAGGTTGATGGTGGTGTTCGGGGCCGGGTTGGCCGCGATCGCCACGGGCAGGCCGAGCAGGGTCACGGCCACGTTGGCGAGGCTCGCGTGGCCGGCGAAGACCGGGGTCGTCCCGGTCGTCGGGCAGCTCGCCGTCGACTGCGCCTGGATGACTCCGGCACTGATGGTGAGCAGCCCGTCCACGCCCCCGGTCAGGCCGACGGTCTCGGCGTTGGCGTCGGTCGTCAGGCCGGACCCCACGACGAGCGCGTCGACGACGTCGGCGTCGAGCGCGACGCCGGACAGCGCCACGTTGGCGGTCAGGAGGGCACGCTCCACCTCGCCGCCGGTGCTCGGCAGCTCACCGGTGTCGGACACGACCACCGGCCCCACCTTGACCAGGTCGGCGAGGGCGGTCGCCGCGGCGGACAGTCCGTAGGCGTGCCCGGAGTACGCCGTGGCGATCGTGGTCGTCGTACCGCCGGTCGGCCCACCGGGTGGCTTGGCCACCGCGGTGGTGGGCAGCGCGAGTGCCGCGGCGAGGCTGAACGCGATCAGCGTGGGCATGCGGAAGATGGGGATGCGGTGCGACATCGGGAAGCCTCTCGTCGTTGGGAGCCGTGCGCCCGAGTCGCCCCTCCATTGAAGCGGCGCCGTTCTCGACCCCGCCATCCGGCGAAATCGCGGGTCGAGCGTCCATCGGTATAGACCTGTGACGTAGGTCCGACCACGCTCCGTGGTTGGGGGCGACGCAGCCGTTGTCGATACCCTGGCCCCATGGATGCGAAGACGACCTCGGGCAGCTCGACGGCGCCGCGGCGTCGGCACCTGATGGACCCGAACGCACCCCGCGTCCAGCGCGACCCCGAGGCCGTGAAGCGGCTCGAGAAGGTGCAGCGCCGGGTCGTGTCCGTGCTCGCGATGACCACCATCGCGCACCTGACGGCGGGCATGATCCTGGCTGCCGTGCTCGACGCCGACCACGCCGCCGTCGGCGTGCAGATCGGCCTCGTCGTCATCGGCGTCCTGTTCTGGAACGTCGGCGTCGCCGCGGTCCTCGGCATCAACAAGCGCCCGTTGACGTCCTGGTGGCACCTCACCGCTGTGCTGCCGCTGGCCGTCGGCCTCTGGCTCGTCCTGCGCTAATCCCGATCCCGTTCCTGCCGATGGGCAGGGCATGGCGTACGACGGGATCGACGACCTGCTGGATGTCCTGCAACCGGTGACCGTGCGCGTCCAGCGCACCAGCGGCGTGGTCGTGGTGGCACCGACGCGGGTCCTCGACTTCGAGCGGCGGGCGGACGCGGCCGTGGTGATCGTCGCGTGCCCGGCCGACGTCGACGCCTCCGAGCACCACTTCGAGGCCGAGCTGTCCTGGACCCACCCGCTGGGCCGGGTGAGCTGCCCGGTGGCCACCCGGCCCGGTCGTCGTCCGTACGGAGCCGTCTGGGTGCTCTCGCCGCGCGGGCCTGCCCGCCGGGTCCAGGAGCGCCGTCACTTCCGGGTGCGGATGTCCGTGCCGCTGCGGCTGAGCTGGGACGACGTGCACAGCGAGGCGTTCACGGTCGATGTGAGCGAGGGCGGCGTGCTGGCCCTGCTGCGCGACGATCCCCCGGCAGTCGGCAGCGTCGTGGACACGACGCTGGCGGTCGACGGCGCGGAGCTGACCGGCCCCGGCACCGTCGTACGCCACGTGCCCTATCCGGGCGGCGTCGGCATCGGGGTGATGTTCCCCGAGGCCAACGCCAACGCCGACACGCTGCGGCGCGCCGCCTTCGACGCCGAGCGCAGGCAGGTCAACCGAGGCGCTCGATGATGGTCACGTTCGCCTGGCCGCCGCCCTCGCACATCGTCTGCAGCCCGTAGCGGCCACCGGTGCGCTCCAGCTCGTCGAGCAGGGTCGTCATCAGGCGGGCGCCGGTCGCGCCGATCGGGTGACCGAGGGCGATGCCGCCGCCGTTGACGTTGACCTTCTCGTGCGGCGCGCCGGTCTCCTTCATCCAGGCGAGCACGACCGACGCGAACGCCTCGTTGCACTCGAACAGGTCGATGTCGTCGATCGCCATGCCGGCCTGGGCCAGCGCGTGCTTCGTCGCCTCGATCGGCCCGGTGAGCATCCAGACCGGGTCGTCGCCGCGCACCGAGAGGTGGTGGATCCGGGCACGCGGTGTCAGCCCGTGGTCCTTGACCGCCCGCTCGGACGCGACGAGCAGGGCCGCCGAGCCGTCGCAGATCTGGGAGGCCACACCCGCGGTGATCCGGCCGCCGGGCGCGAGCGGCTGCAGCGCCGCCATCAACTCCTGCGAGGTCTCGCGCGGGCACTGGTCGGTGTCGAAGACGGTCCCGTCGGCGAGCGTGTACGGCGCGATCTGGCCGGTGAACCGGCCCTCCGCGATCGCCGTACGGGCCCGCTCGTGGGAGGCGAGTGCGAACGCCTCCATCTCCTCGCGGCTGATGTCCCACTTCTCGGCGATCATCTCGGCCGACCGGAACTGGCTGACCTCCTGGTCGCCGTACCGCTTCGCCCAGCCAGGGGACTCGGCGAACGGCGTGGAGAAGCCGTACTGCTGACCGACGATCATCGCGGCGGAGATCGGGATGGCGCTCATGTTCTGCACCCCACCGGCGACCACGAGGTCCTGGGTGCCGGACATGACGCCCTGGGCCGCGAAGTGCACGGCCTGCTGCGAGGAGCCGCACTGGCGGTCGATCGTCACGCCCGGGACGTGGTCGGGCAGGCCCGCGACCAGCCAGGCGGTGCGGGCGACGTCGCCGGCCTGCGAGCCGATCGTGTCGCAGCAGCCCAGGATCACGTCGTCGACGGCGCCGGGGTCGATACCGGTGCGGTCGACGAGCGCGCTCAGCGTGTGGGCGGCGAGGTCGGCGGAGTGGACGTCGGCGAGGGCTCCCCCGCGCTTGCCGACCGCGGTGCGGACGGCGTCGATGATGTACGCAGTGGTCATTGGGAGATCCCGTCGAGGAGGATGCGGACGTACTGGTCGGCGACCTCGGTGTGGGTCAGGCCGCCGCCGGGGCGGTACCACCGGACGGCGACCCACACGGTGTCGCGGATGAAGCGGTAGGTCAGCGTGATGTCGAGGTCCTGGCGCAGCACCCCGGAGGCCACGCCCTCCTCGAGCAGGGTCACCCACACCTGGCGGGACTGCGCGTTGCGGTCCGCCAGGTAGCCGAAGCCCTCGAGCCGGCCCAGGTGGTCGGCGTCGTTCTGGAAGATCGCGACCTCGGCCGGGTGGTTCTCGATGGCCTCGAAGGAGACCCGGAAGGCGCGCTCCAGCTTGGTGCGCGCGTCGTCGTCGCTGGCCAGGATCTCGTCGTACTGACCGAAGAGCTGCTCCTGGAAGTCCCGCAGCAGCTCGTCGACCATCGACTCCTTGGAGGGGAAGTGGTGGTAGAGGCTGCCGGACAGGATGCCGGCGGCGTCGGCGATGTCGCGGACGGTCGTGTTCTTGAAGCCCTTGGACGCGAACTGCTCCCCCGCGATCCGCAGGAGCTCCTCGCGGCGGTTAGGCGTGCTGGCTGCTGGCACTGATCACCTCTCCGGTCAGGTACGACGAGTAGTCGCTCGCGAGGAACACCATCACGTTGGCGACCTCCCACGGCGCGGCGGCGCGCCCGAACGCCTCCCGCTGCTTGAGCTCGACGAGCAGCTCGGGCGAGGTGACCTTCTCCAGGAACGGGTGCATGGCCAGGCTCGGGGACACGGCGTTCACGCGGATGCCGTGCGGGGCCAGGTCCAGCGCCGAGCAGCGGGTCAGCGCCATCACGCCCGCCTTCGCGGCGGCGTAGTGGGCCTGGCCCTCCTGGGCACGCCAGCCGATGACCGAGGCGTTGTTGACGATGACGCCCTTCTTGCCCGCCGCCACGAACCGCCGGCCGGCCGCACGGGTGCAGCGCATCGTGCCGGTGAGGGTGATGTCGATGACCCGGTTCCAGGTCTCGTCGGTGACGTCGAGGATGTCGTCGGTGCCACCGAGGCCGGCGTTGTTGATCATGACGTCGACGCCGCCGAACTCCTCGGCCGCGTCGAGGAGCGCCTGGACGTCGGCCTCCTGGGTCACGTTGCAGACCAGCTGGCGGACCCTCTCCTTGCCGAACTCCGCGGCCAGGGCCTCCTCGGCCTCGGCGAGCCGCCGCGCGTGGGTGTCGGAGAAGACGACGGCCTTCGCGCCCTCCTCCAGGGCACGTCGTACGACGGCAGCGCCGATGCCGGCCCCGGCGGCGGCCGTCACGACGACGACCTTGCCGGCCAGCAGGTCGTGACCAGGGACGTAGTCGGGCGTGGGCTGCTCGGGGCGGGTGACCGTCATGCGCGGGCCTCTCGGGGTAGGCCGAGCACGCGCTCGGCGAGGATGTTCTTCTGCACCTCGTCGCTGCCGCCGTAGATGGTGTCGGCGCGGGAGAAGAGGAAGAGGCGCTGGTGGGCGTCCAGGTCGTAGCCCGGCCCGGCGAGCAGGCCCTCGCGGCCGGCTACGTCCATGGCGACCTCGCCGAGCCGGCGGTGCCAGTTGGCCCAGGCCAGCTTGAAGATGGAGCCGGCGCCGCCACCGGCCGCCGAGTCCTGGCCGCCCTCGACGGTGCTCAGGGCACGCAGCGCGAACGCACGGATCGCGGTCAGCTCGGCCTTGAGGTTCGCGAGCCGGTCCCGGACGACGGGGTCGTCGATGGTGCCGTTGGCCCGGGCACGCTCCACGACGCTGTGCAGCTCGCGGGCGAAGCCGACGGTCTGGCCGAGCGTCGAGACACCGCGCTCGAAGCCGAGCAGGCCCATGGCCACGCCCCAGCCGGAGCCGGGCTCGCCGACGACCAGGTCGCCCGTCGTACGGGCCCCGGTGAAGAAGACCTCGTTGAACTCCGAGCCGGAGGTGAGCTGCTCGATCGGGCGGATCTCGACGCCGTCCTGGCGCAACGGGACGAGCAGGAAGGACAGGCCGTGGTGGCGCTGCGAGCCGGGCTCGCTGCGCGCCACGACGAAGCACCAGTCGGCCACGTGGGCCATCGAGGTCCACACCTTCTGGCCGTCGAGGACCCAGTCGCCGGTCGCCTCGTCGCGCCGGGCACGGGTCTGGACGTTGGCAAGGTCGGAGCCGGCGTTGGGCTCGGAGTAGCCCTGGGCCCAGAGCTCCTCGACCGCGACGATCTTCGGGAGGAAGCGCTGCTGCTGGGCCTCGGTGCCGAACGCGATCAGGGTCGGGCCGAGCAGCTGCTCCCCGAGGTGGTTGACCCCCGCGGGCGCGTCGGCGCGGGCGTACTCCTCGTGGAAGATCACCTGCTGCCACAGCGACAGCCCCCGCCCACCGTGCTCCTCGGGCCACCCGACGGCGGTCCAGCCGTGCTGCGCGAGGTGCCGGTTCCAGGCGAGCCGCTCGTCGTGCGCCTCGTGCTCGCGCCCCGGCCCCCCGAGGCCCTTGAGCGCACCCCACTCACCGGCGAGGTTGTCGGCGAGCCAGGACCGCACCTCGTCACGGAAGGCGCGGTCGGTGGGGCTCTCGGTCAGGTCCACGAGGCCACCCTACCAAGCATTTGCTTGGTGATCAGTCGGAACCAGGTCTCGTCCGCCGACCCGTCACGACCAGGTCGGACTCCGGCACCTCGTGGCCGGACGCGCAGCAGAGCGCCACGTGGACCGGCGCGCCGCAGTCGGCGTGCGTGAGGGCCAGGCGGCTCCGGTCGTCCGGGAGGTAGGTGCGACCCCACTCGAGCAGCCCGATCAGCACCGGCGCGAGGGCCGTGCCGGACTCCGTGAGGACGTACTCGTGCCGCGTGCGCTGTCCCGGCTCGCGGTAGGGCTGCTTCTCCAGCACCCCCGCGGCGACCAGCTCGCGCAGCCGCTGGGACGCGACCGCCTCGGTCACGCCGACGCGGCGGACGAGCTGGTCGAAACGGTTCGCCCCGTAGAACACCTCGCGCAGCAGCAGCATCGCCGTGCGGTTGCCGAGCAGCCCCATGGCCCGGTCGATGGGGCACGCCTCTCCCAGCGGTACGTCGCCCCGCTCGGCCAGCCGCCCACCCATCCGCATGCTCATGGCCGCGATCTTATCGACATCTGGCTTGTCATTTCCATAGCCAGAGTCGTACGGTCTGGCTATGTCCACCCGAAGCCAGACCCGACTCGGTCTCGTCACCGCCCTCCTCACCGGCGCGACCTTCCTCGCGGGGCTCGACCTGTTCATCGTCAACGTCGCCTTCGACGACATCGGCCGCGACTTCGCCGCCCACGACTCGGCTCCGACCCTCGGCCAGCTCAGCTGGGTCCTCAACGGGTACGCCGTGGTCTTCGCCGCCCTGCTCATCCCGATGGGCCGGCTCACCGACCGCTACGGGCGCAAGGCGGGATTCGTCGCCGGCATCGCGGTCTTCGCGCTGGCGAGCCTGGCCTGCGGCCTGGCCGAGAACGTGTGGGCGCTGGTCGCGTTCCGGGTGCTCCAGGCCGTCGGCGCCGCCGCGATGACGCCTTCCAGCCTCGGCCTCCTGCTCGGCGCCCTGCCGCCGGAGCGTCGCGCCGCCGGAGCCCGGATCTGGGCGCTCGCCAGCGCGGTCGCCGCCGCGCTGGGCCCGGCCGCCGGCGGGAGCCTGGTGCAGATCTCCTGGCACTGGGCGTTCTGGATCAACGTCCCGATCGGCGCCGCCCTGGCGCTGGCCGCCATCCGCTTCGTGCCGGACGTGCGCCACAACGACGGTGCCCCGCGGCCCGACCTGCTCGGCGCCACCCTGGTCGCGGGCAGCATCGCGGCCCTCATCCTCGGCATCGTCCAGGGCAACGACTGGGGCTGGACCTCGGCCGCCGTCCTGGGGTCGTTCGCCGCCTCGGCCGCCCTTCTCGCGGGGTTCGTCCTCGTCAGCGCCCGGCACACCGCACCGGTCATCGACCCGGCGCTGCTCCGGGTACGGCAGGTCCGCTGGGCCAACCTCGCCGCGCTCGCCTACAACACCGCGTTCGGCTCCTCGCTGCTGCTCGGCATCCTGTGGATGCAGCACGCCTGGGACTACTCGGCGCTGCGCACGGGTTTCGCCGTGGCCGCCGGCCCGCTGATGGTGCCGCCGACCTCGATCCTGGCCGCGCGTCTGCTCCCCCGGGTCCGCCCCGGCCGGCTCATCGCCGCCGGCAGCCTCCTGCTCGGCATCTCGGCCCTGTGGCAGGCGGCCGTCATCTCGGCCACGCCGGCGTACGCCACGACCTACCTCCCCGGCTGGCTACTCGGCGGCATCGGCGTCGGCCTCGCGATGCCGAACCTGGTCGCCGCCGCGACCGCGGGGCTGCCTCCCGAGCAGGCCTCGACCGGCAGCGGCATCGCCAGCATGGCCCGCCAGGTCGGCATGGCGCTCGGCGTCAGCATCCTGATCGGGATCCTCGGCACGGGCGCTGTCGGGCTCGACGACGTGCGCAACGGCTGGCTCTTCATCGCCCTCGCCTCCGGCGTCTCGGTCCTCGCCGCCCTGACCATCGAGGGGGTCCGCGCTCCGGTGCCGGAGGAGCCCGTGCCCGAGCTCGCCGGCTGATCCTCCGCCTCGCCGACACCCTACCAAGCAAATGCTTGGTAGGGTGTCGGCATGGACACGATCCCGGCCCTGCTCCGGCACGCGGCAGCGACGTACGGCGACAAGCCGGCGTACGTCGAGGACGACCGCACCGTCTCCTACGCAGAGCTGCTCGACCTGGTCGAGGAGACCAGCTGGAAGTACGTCGACGCCGGGGCCTGCTGCGGCGACAAGATCGTGGTCTGGGGTCCGAACAGCATCGACTGGGTGGTCGCGGCGCTCGCCGTCACCTATGCGGGCAACGTGCTGATCCCGGTGAACTCGCGCTACCTCGGCACCGAGGTCGCCGACATCATCGAGCGCACCGACGCAGCGCTGGTCGTGGTCCACGACGGCTTCCTGGGACGCGACCAGGTCGGCGAGCTGATCGCCGCCGGCGTCGAGGACCGCCGCATCACCCGGCTGTCCGACCTGGTGGGGCCTGCGGCCGACCCGAGCGAGGGCGGGGGCCACGGCGACGTCTCTCCCGACGACGTGGCCGACATCCTCTTCACCTCCGGCACCACCGGCAAGCCCAAGGGCGCGATGAGCGCGCACCGGCAGTCGATCGGCGTCGCGCGGGCCTGGGCCGAGCTGGGCGGGGTGACCGCGGACGACCGCTACCTGGTCGTCAACCCGTTCTTCCACTCCTTCGGCTACAAGATCGGCATCCTGGTCGGCCTGCTGACCGGCGCCACCCTCTACCCCGTCGCTGCCTTCGACGTCGACGAGACGATGCGGCTGATCCAGGACGAGCGGATCACCCTGCTCCCCGGCGCGCCCACGATCTACCAGTCGATCCTGGCCTCCCCGAACCGCGACAGCTACGACCTGAGCTCGCTGCGGCTCGCCGTCACCGGCGCGGCGAGCGTGCCGGTCGTGCTCATCGAGCGGATGCGCGACGAGCTGCGGATCGAGCACGTCGTCACCGCCTTCGGGATGACCGAGGCCGTCGTGGTCACGATGTGCCGCGCCGACGACTCCGCCGAGACCGTCGCGACCACCAACGGACGCGCCATCCCCGGCATGGAGCTGCGCATCGCCGAGAACGGCGAGCTGCTGGTGCGCGGCGAGTTCGTGATGCTGGGCTACCTCGACGACCCCCAGGCCACGGCCGAGGCGATCGATGCCGACGGCTGGCTGCACACCGGCGACATCGGGGTCCTCGACGAGGGCGGCAACCTGCGGATCACCGACCGGCTCAAGGACATGTACATCTCCGGCGGCTTCAACGTGTACCCCGCCGAGGTCGAGCAGGCACTGCTGCGGATGGACGGCATCACCGACGTGGCCGTCGTCGGCGTACCGGACGAGCGGATGGGCGAGGTCGGCAAGGCGTACGTCGTCGGGTCGGCCGCCGAGGCCGACGTCATCGCCTTCGCCAAGGAGCGACTGGCCAACTTCAAGGTGCCGCGGTACGTCGAGCACCTCGACGCGTTGCCGAGGAACCTGTCCGGCAAGGTCCTGAAAGGTGAGCTGAGGGGTTTCGATACGGGGCCTCGTCCCTCGGCCGCTACTCAACCACCGAAGGAGCGTTCCTGATGGATCTCGAGCTGTCCCCGTCCGAGCTGGCGTTCCGGGACGAGGCCCGGGCCTGGTTGGCGGCCAACGTCCCGGCCGAGCCGCTGCCGTCCCTCGACACCGCGGAGGGCTTCGAGCTGCACCGCGCGTGGGAGGCGAAGCTGTCCGCTGCCCGGTGGTCGGTCGTCTCGTGGCCCGAGGAGTACCACGGCCGGGGCGCGTCCCTGGTCGAGTGGGTCGTCTTCGAGGAGGAGTACTACCGCGCCGGCGCGCCGCTGCGGGTCGGCCAGAACGGCATTTTCCTGCTCTCACCGATCATCTTCGAGCACGGGACGAAGGACCAGCAGGACCGGCTCCTGCCGTCGATGGCGACCGGTGAGGTCGTCTGGGCGCAGTGCTGGAGCGAGCCCGAGGCGGGCTCCGACCTGGCCTCGCTCACGTCGACGGCGCGGCGGGCCGACGGCGGCTGGGTGCTCAACGGCCAGAAGATCTGGTGCTCCCGCGCGGCTCTCGCCCACTGGGGCTTCGGCCTGTTCCGCAGCGATCCCGAGGCCCAGAAGCACGCCGGGCTCACCTACTTCCTGTTCCCCCTCGACGCTCCCGGCATCACGGTGCGACCCATCGCGCAGCTCGACGGCGAGGCCGGCTTCGCCGAGATCTTCTTCGACGACGTCTTCGTCCCGGACGCCGACGTGCTCGGTGCCCCCGGCGACGGCTGGCGGGTCGCCATGAGCACCGCCGGCAACGAGCGCGGCCTCTCGCTGCGCTCCCCCGGCCGCTTCACTGCCGCCGCCGACCGCCTCCTCGACCTGTACGCCGCCGCGCCCGACCCGCGCCGCGCCGACGCGGTCGTCGACGCCTGGACCCGCGCCGAGGCCTACCGGCTCTACACCTGGGGCACGGTCTCGAAGCTGAAGGACGGTGGCGACATCGGCGCCGCCGGCTCGGTCAACAAGGTGTGGTGGAGCGAGCTCGACGTCGCCCTGCACGAGACCGCGCTCGACCTGCTCGGTCCCGAGGCCGAGCTCGACTCGCGCTGGCTCGACGGCTACACGTTCTCGCTGTCCGGCCCGATCTACGCGGGCACCAACGAGATCCAGCGCAACATCATCGCCGAGCGCATCCTCGGCCTTCCTCGCGAACCCAAGGGAGCCCAGAAGTGAGGTTCGAGCTCACCACCGACCAGCGCGACTTCGCCGCCTCCCTCGAGTCGCTGCTCGCCTCGTCCGACACCGTCGGCGCCGCGCGCGCCTGGGCCGAGGGGGACCACGCCCCGGGCCTGAAGCTGTGGGACCGGCTCGCCGAGCAGGGCGTCACCATGCTCGCCACCGAGGCATCGCCGGTCGAGGTCTGCATCGCGTTCGAGGCGCTCGGCCGGCACGCCGTGCCCGGGCCGTGGGTCGAGTCGGCGGCGTACCTCCCGATCGCACTCGGTCACGAGGTCGAGAGCATCGCCACCGTCGCGCTCCCCCCGGTCGTCCCGTACGCCCTGGACGCCGACATCGCCGACGCGTACGTCGGCACCACCCCCGCGACCCGCACCGGTGACCTCCTGGTGTCGGTCGACCGGACCCGCCGCCTGTACGCCGTCGAGGGCGCCGGCACCGTCGACGACGCGGCCTTCGACCTGGCCGTGCTGGCGACGGCCGCCCAGCTGCTCGGTGCCGGCGAGCGGGTGCTCGCGGACTCCGTCAGCTACGTCAAGCAGCGCAAGCAGTTCGGCCGGGAGATCGGGTCCTACCAGGCCATCAAGCACAAGCTGGCCGACGTCCGGATCGCGCTCGACTTCGCCCGTCCGTTGATCCACGGCGCCGCCCTGGACCCGAGCCCGCGCGCGGTGTCGGCGGCGAAGGTGGCGGCCGGCGACGCGGCGTACCTCGCCTCCCGGCACGGCCTGCAGGTGCACGGCGCCATCGGCTACACCCAGGAGCTCGACCTGAGCGTCTGGATCACCAAGATCCGCGCACTCGTGACCGCCTGGGGCACGCCGGCGTTCCACCGCGAGCGCATCCTCTCGTCCCTGCTGGCGGAGCGCCGCTGATGGACTTCGCCCTCAGCCCCGAGCAGGCCGAGCTCGCCGGCACCGTGCGGTCGGTCCTCGCCAAGCAGGCCGACCCGGACGTCGCATGGTCGACGCTGTGCGAGCAGGTCGGCGTGCCGGCGCTCGCCATCCCGGACGAGTACGACGGCGTCGGCGCCACCTTCTTCGAGACCGCCGTGGTCCTCGAGGAGCTCGGCCGGGCCATCGCGCCCACACCGCTGCTCGCGTCGGCCGTGGCCTCCGAGGCGCTGCTCGCGGGCGGCTCGGCGGAGGCGAAGGCGCGGCTGCTCCCCCGGATCGCCGCCGGCGAGGTCGCGACCCTGGTGACCGGCGACGGACCGGTCCTGGACGCCGACCGGGCCTCGATCCTGCTCGCGGTCGACGGCGACCACCTGGTCGAGCTCACCGGCGCCGCCACCACGTGGGTCGAGTCGATGGACCAGACCATCCGGCTCGCGACCGTGGACCGCGGCACCGCCACGACCACCCCGATCGGCGACGCCACTGCCGCTCTCGCCCGCGCCGAGCTGGTGGGCGCGGCGGCGTCGGCCGGGCTGGCCGCGGGTCTGTGCCGGCGTGCTCTGGACATGACGGTCGCGTACAGCAAGGAGCGCGTGCAGTTCGGTCGGCCGATCGGCTCCTTCCAGGCGCTCAAGCACCGGATGGCCGACATGCTGGCGCGCACCGAGCTCGCTCGCTCGGTGACCTGGTCGGCGGCGTACGCCCTCGCCGAGGGCGCCGACGATGCCGCCGAGCAGGTGCACGCCGCGGCGTCGTACGCCCTCGACGGCGCCCAGCACCTCGCCGGGGAGTGCATCCAGCTGCACGGCGGCATCGCGATCACCTGGGAGCACGACGCCCACCTGGTGTTCAAGCGGGCGCACGCGCTGGGACAGCTCTTCAGCGCCGCGCACGTCCACCGGGCGGCCCTCGCCCTCTGATCCCCGGGACCTTGTCAACATTTTTGCCACAAGGGGTGCGCGGACGGTCACATTCCTTGATGATGGAGCGCATGCACGAAGAACATGCCGCCCTGCTCCATGACCTGGACCCGGCGACGCTCGGCGCGCGCGTGCGCGCCGCACGCGTGGCGCGGGGGCTCACCCAGAGCCAGCTCGGCGGCGACGGTGTCTCGACCGGCTACGTCTCCCGGATCGAGAGCGGCGAGCGCCGCCCGACCCTTGCCGTGCTCACCACCCTCGCGCAGCGCCTGGACACCACCGTCGACCACCTGCTCCGCGGCATCTCGGGCAGCGCGTACGACGAGTTGCGGCTCGCGCTCGACTACGCCGAGCTCGCCCTCGAGAACGGTGAGGCCGTCGACGCGGAGAGCCAGGCGCGCTCCGCGCTCGAGCGCGCCCGGGCAGCCGGGCAGGACGCCCTCGCGCTGCGAGCGGAGTCCCTCGTCGCCCGCGGCCTGGAGAACCAGGGCCGGCTCAACGAGGCCATCGAGATCTGGGAGCGCGCGATCGAGCGCGCTGCCGGACCGGACCTGATCGCGGCCGGCATCGCGCTGTCCCGCTGCTACCGGGAGTCCGGCGACCTGGCGCTGGCCATCGAGGTGGGCGAGCGGATCGAGGCGACGATCACGACGAGCGGGCTCGACGGCACCGACGACGCGGTGCGGCTGGCGATGACGATCGCCGCGGCCCTCTACGAGCGCGGAGACCTGAACCAGGCCGCCCGCCGCTGCAACCGCGCGATCGAGACTGCGGAGCGGCTCGACTCGCCCGCTGCCCGCAGCGCCGCCTACTGGGAGGCCAGCATCGTCCAGGCTCGTCGAGGCGATGTCGCCGCTGCCAGCCAGCTCGCCGGGCGCGCCCTTGCGCTACTCGCCGAGGGCAACGACCGGCGCAACCTCGCCCGGCTGAGGATCCAGGTGACCCGCCTCATGCTGCGCACCGACGAGCCGGACCCCAACCTCATCCTGAGTCAGGCCCAGACGGCGCGGGCCGAGCTCACCACGACGAGTGCGAGCGCTGCCGACGTGACGATGAACGACCTCACCCTCGCCCAGGCACACCTGCAGGCGGGAGACGCGGAGCTGGCGGCCGAGATCGCCGAGCGCGCACTCGCCACCTGTCCGCCGGACGCGATGCTGGCCCAGATCGAGGGGTGGGTCACCCTCGGTCGCGCCCGCTCGGCGCAGGGAGACACCGACGCGGCTCTGCTGAGCTATCACCGCGGCGTCGCGGCGCTCGAGGCCATGGGTGCAAGCAGGGCCGCGGCTCAGCTCTGGTTCGACCTCGCCGGCCTCCTCGAGGACGCCGACGACCACACGACCGCGCGCTTCGCCTATCGCCAGGCGGCCGAGGCGACCGGGCTCCAGCGACAGCTGCGAACGACAGGTGTTCCCGTCGGCTGAGCCCTCGGCTCAGCAGCAGTGAACCTCGTTCGCAGAGATCGCACCGGCGTCGCCGGGAGCGGCGAGAACTGCGCCGGACGTGGCGACGACGGTGAGCAGGGCGGCGATGGCGAGCTTGATGTTCTTCATGGTGGTGTGTCCCTTCCCCAAGAACGCGGTAGGTCCGCTCCGCCCGATCGTGTCACAAATTGGCGAATTCTCATGACAAATTCCTGGTACGATCTGTACGTCGGGGTGGGGACAACAGCTCAACGATCGGATCGTCCAGGGAAACAACCCCCAGCGCTCTGGAAGATCCGGTCCGCGGACTCGCGGATTTCACTTCGACGGTCGGGTTACGACCCGGGTAGTGGCCCCTTGCGAGTCGGCGCTTGCAAGGGGCCACAACTCGTTCCGGGCGCGCCCTACACCTCGTCGGTCGCGACGATCGGCTGCGCCTCGACCAGGCCCGAGAACGCCTCCTCGCCCTGGAGCGCTGCGGCCACCGAGGGTGCCGCCAGCCGGACGACCTCGTCGACCGACGCTGACGCGAGCGGCTCGACCTCCAGCACGTAGCGCACCATCGCCAGACCGACCAGCTGCGAGGCGACGAGCTCGGCCTTCATGGCCGACATCGACCGCATCCGGGCCGGCGCCGCCGGGTGCAGCACGACCCGGTTGATCCAGCGGTACAGGCGCGGGCTGTCCTCACCGTGCCGGGTGGCGTTGCGGATCATCCGCAGCATCCGTGCCTGCGTGCGCGGGTGCTCGCACAGCCGCAGGAACCGCCGGACGAGGACGATCGCGAAGTCCTCCGTCGGCTCCAGGCTGTGCACCCGAGCATCGTCGCAGACGCCGCGTCCCGTCACGCGGTGACGAGGGGTGTGACCTGGCCTACCCTCCGGCGCGGTTGATCAGCTGGCGCAGCGAGGTCGGCAGGGGCTGGGCCAGGATCAGGTGCGGGCCGGTCGTGGTGATCCGCGAGGTGACGGCGTAGATCGTGCCGACGTTGGCCGTGCGTCCGCCCGGCAGGATCCAGGGGCCGCCGCTCGCACCCCCGTTCAGACCGCAGGTCATCGAGGAGTCCCCTGACGTCGACACCGACGAGGCGCGGGTCGGGCCGTCGCAGCGCCAGGCCGTCTCGCCGTCGAAGGGGGTGTCGGCGGGCCAGCCCCAGATCCGCACCCCTGGGTGCGTGGTGCCCGCGCCGAGCGCGACCCGGTTGCCTCCCGTGACGTCGACGAGCCGCTTCCCGTTCCGCCGAGCGACGGTGAGGATGGCCTGGTCCTGCTGGAAGCTCTCGTCGGCGGTCCAGCCGGTGGCGACGTACGCGTGCGTGACGACCCACTTGCCCAGCGGTGCCCGGCCGTGGTTGTAGCGCGGCACGTACACCCAGTTCGAGTAGTAGCGCGGCGGGCCGGCCAGCAGGCCGAGACCGAGCAGCCCGCCCTCGGGGTGGGGGCCGGTGTGCGCGCAGTGCCCCGCCGTGAGCACCTGGTTGCGGCTCTTCGTCATGATCGCCGCGGCCGAGCACACGAAGTCCGAACCACCGTCGGAGAAGAACAGCTTGCCCACGGTCTTGGGGGTGTAGACGGTCGGGTCTGCCTGCACCGTGTTCGTGGTCACCGCGGTGGTGCGGCCGCTCGTCCGCGCGGTCGTCGTGGGCGAGTCGACCGGGACGGCGGCCAGCATCCGCGCCGGCGTCCAGTACGCCCGGATCGCCGCGATCCGACCGAGCGGCTGCACCACACCGTCGGCCTGCGCAGGCGTCGGTGGTACGACGACCGACGAGCCGGCCGCCAGCGCGAGTGCTGCGGCCAGACCGGCCACGGTGCGGCGTACGGCGTGCGATGTCGTGTGCATGTGTGGAGCCCCCATAGCAAGGGTTCAACGCGCGACCCGGTCGACAGTGACGGCCGTCTCATCCCGGATCCGGGATCAGTCGGTGGTGCGGTACCGACCCTGGAAGTAGAGCAGCGGCTCGCCCTCGACGCCCTGGGTCAGGTGCTCGACCCGTCCGATGACGACGAAGTGGTCGCCCGCCTCGTGCACGGTGTGGATGGTGCAGTCGAGGTGCGCGAGAGTGCCGGCGATGACCGGCGAGCCCGTCACCTCGGCGGGCGTCCACTCGATGCCGGCGAACTTGTCGGCGCCCTTGGTCGCCATCTGGGCCGACACGTGCTCCTGGTCCGCGGACAGGATGTTCACGCAGAAGCGTCCGGCCCGGTGGATCATCGGCCAGGCCCGGGAGGTCCGGGCCGGGATGAACGTGACCAGCGGGGGCTCGAGCGACACGCTCGAGAACGACTGGCAGGTCATGCCGACCGGTCCGTCGGGGCTCATCGTCGTGATGACCGTGATGCCGGAGGCGAAGCAGCCGAGGACGTCGCGGAAGCTGCGTGCCGCCTCGCGCGCGGCGGGGTCGTCGTGGACGACGACGTCCTCGCCGGGCCGGAACTCGAAGTCGACCTCGGCGTCGCCGAGGAAGTCCCCGATCAGCGAGGGGTGCGGCCAGGTGGCACGGGCGTCAGGGCTCATGCCGTCGGGCAGCTCGTCGGACATGGTCGTCACGGTATCGACTCAGCCGTTCCCGCCGAAGTTGTGTCCCCAGTAGGAGACGGCCGTCGACTCACGGGCGACCCAGCGGTCGTCGTCCACACGCAGGCCCTCGGTGCCGAGCTCGACGTCGAAGCCCCCCGGCGACCTGACGTAGAAGGACACCATCTCGTCGTTCATGTGCCGCCCGAGGGTCGCCGACAGCGGCGCCTTGTGCTTGCGCACGCGCTCGAGCGCGCGACCGACGTCGTCGAGCTCCTCGACCTCGAGCATGATGTGCACGCACTTGCTCGGGTTGGGCATGGGCAGGAACGCCAGCGAGTGGTGCCGCGGGTTGACGCCGAGGAAGCGCAGCCACACCTTGGAGCCCGGCTCCTTGCCGACGAACTCCCCCGGCATGCTCATCGAGTCGCGCAGCCGGAAGCCCAGCACATCGGTGTAGAAGCGCAGCGCCTCCACGTCGTCGAGCACCGGCACCACGATGTGCCCCATGCCCTGGTCGCCGGTGACGAACGTCGCGGCGTACGGCGTGACGACGGGCCGGCTCTCGTAGGTGATGCCGTGGAACAGCTCGAAGACGTTGTCCCACGGGTCGCTGAAGCGGATCAGCTCCTGGACGCGGCGCTCGGCCAGCTCCTCCGGCGTACCCTCCTCGAACGCGACGCCCGCCTTCTGCAGGTGTTCGCGCGCCTCCTGCAGGGCGCGGTGGTCGGCGAGCTCCCAGCCGGTCGCCGCGAGCTCGTCGCGGTCGGACGGGACGACGACCAGGCGGGCGCTGACCTCGTCGATGCGCCAGTACTGGTGCTCCGGGTTCGGGCCGCGGCCCTCGGCCAGGCCGAGGACCTTGCCGGCGAAGGTGGTCCAGGCGTCCAGGTCGGTGCTGTTGACCCGGACGTAGCCCATGGACTTGATGTCGATCGTCATGCGCGCTCCCGGTGGTTGGAGAGGAAGGCCGTGCAGACCTGGGCGAACTCCTCGGCCGCCTCGATCTGGGCCCAGTGGCCGCAGTTCGGGAAGACGTGCAGCTGCGCCTTGGGGATCTGCTTGAGGGCGACCAGGGCACCGTCGAGCGGGTTGACCCGGTCCTCGCGGCCCCAGGTGAGCAGGGTGTGCTTGCGGATCTGGTGGACCTCGCGCCAGAGCATGCCGTCCTCGGCCCACTCCGGGTTCCAGAACGAGGCGCCCATCGAGCGCATCGCCTCCAGCGAGCCCGGCGCCGTGGCGTCGGCGAAGCGCTCCTCGACCAGCTCGTCGGTGACGAGGGCCTGGTTGACGACCATGCTGGAGATGAAGGCGCGCAGCCGCTCGCGGGTGGGGTCCATCGAGAACTCCATGAGCCGCTGGACGCCCTCGGTCGGGTCGGCGTGGAAGAGGTTGAGGCTGAGCCCGCCCGGGCCCATCAGCACCAGCCGGCCGACCCGGTCGGGGTAGGACAGCGCGAACCGCGTCGCCGTACCGCCACCCAGGCTGTTGCCGAGCAGGTGGACCTTCTCGATCTGGAGCTCGTCGAGCAGCTTGACCAGGTAGTCGGCCGAGTGCCGGAAGTAGTTCGCCGTGACCGGTGGCTTGTCGGACTGGCCGAAGCCCGGCTGGTCGACGAGCAGCGTGCGGAAGGTCTGCGCGAACCGCGGCAGGGCGGAGCCGAAGTTGCTCCACGACGAGGCCCCCGGCCCTCCGCCGTGCAGCATCACGAGCGGCAGGCCGCCACCGACCGTCGAACCGCCCTCAGGCCCGGCCTCGTAATAGTTCAGGGTGATGTCGCCGGCCTTGGCCGAGCGGCGGACATCTTCCTTCGCGAGCTGACCTCGGGCCATCAGTACATCCCGGGATCGATCTTGTGGCCGAACTGCTGGGCGCCGTACATCTGCAGCGCGCGCTCGGGGTCGTTGGCGGCGTGGACGCGACCGGCGTGCGAGTCACGCCAGGCGCGCTGCAGGTACGTGCCCTCGGCGAGCGCACGACCGCCGGACGCCTCGAACAGAGCGTCGATGGCCTCGATGGCGCGGGCGGTGCCGAGCACCTGGTCGCGACGCACCCGCAGCCGCAGCTCGAGCGGGATCGCCTCGCCCCGGGCGACGTACGCCTGCTCCTCGCGGATGTTGCTCATCAGCAGCGCCCACGCCGCGTCGATCTCGGAGGAAGCACGCGCGATGCGGACCGCGGCGAACGGGTCGAGCGACGCCTTCTCGCCGAGGTACGCCGCCCGGACCCGCTTCTGCTGCATCTCGACGTGCTCGGCGTACGCACCCCTGGCCATGCCGACGATCGGGGTGGCGATCGTGGTGGTGAAGATCGAGTGGAAAGGCAGCTTGTAGAGGTCGCTGGTGTTGACCGCCTGGCCGGGGCCCTTGCACGCGCCGGTCTCCCCCATCGACAGCGTGAACGCCTCGGGGATGAAGGTCTCCTCGACGACGATGTCGTTGGAGCCGGTGCCGCGCAGTCCGACGACGTTCCAGACGTCCACGACCTGGTACTTCTCGCGCGGGACGAGGAAGGTGCGGAAGTCGATGACCTGGCCCTCCTCGTTGAACACGAGGCCGCCGAGCAGCACCCACGAGCAGTGGTCGCTGCCCGAGGAGAAGCTCCACTTGCCGGACAGCTTGAAGCCGCCCTCGGTCACGACCGCCTTGCCGGTCGGCGCGTAGCTGGAGCTGAGCCGGGTCTTGGTGTCCTCGCCCCAGACCGCCTGCTGCGCCTCGTCGGCGAACAGTGCCACCTGCCACGGGTGGACACCGACCACGCTGGAGACCCAGCCGGTCGAGCCGTCGGCGCCGGCGATGTCGCGGACCGCCGAGTAGAACGCGACCGGGTCCGCCTCGAGGCCGTCGTACCGCTTCGGCTGGAGGAGGCGGAAGAAGCCGGTCTCCTCCAGCTCCTTGATCGACGCGTCCGGGACGACGCGCAGCCGGTCACCCTCGTCGGCACGGTCCCGGAAGGTCGGCAGCAGGTCCCTGACGCCGTCCAGGACGGCCTGTACCTCGGGGGCGAAATCAGTCATGTCGCCAATACTAGAACACGTTCTCGTTTTGCGCGAGAACCGGTTCTATCGTGTCAGCGTGTCGCGCTTAGACCGAGGGCGCCAGCGATGTGGAACGGGACATCGGGCCACAGGCCGGCCCTCGGGCGGACCGATCGGGACCGGTGGGGCTGCACGACACCCTCGGGCTGCCGTTCGGCCCCAGGCGTCACGATTGGTCCGCACCAGGGACGTCAGAAGTCCTGCGGCTGGGTGAAGAAGTGGTGAGGGTCGTAGGTGGCCCGGACCTGGGCGAGGCGGGCGGCGTTGGCGCCGAAGTACGCCGACCGGTAGTCGCGGATCGACGCGTCGGCGTAGTTGACGTAGGCATGGTCGCCCCAGTGCGGCGCCATGGTCGAGCGGAGCCGGTGGACGGCGGCGTCCGCCGTCGTGGGAGTGCCGGGCGGGAAGGTGGCCGTGTACTGGACGGTCGCCAGGGCGGCACGGTGGACGAAGGCGGTGTCGCCCGGCGCCGGCTCCCCCGCCACCCCGCCGAGGGCGTCGATCGAGGCGCCGACCTCCTTGAGGCCGGTGCTGCTGACCGCCTCCACGGCACTCGTCAGGTCGGCGATCCCGGTGGCGTCCAGCGCGTCGTAGGCGACGTGGGAGGTGGCGGCGAACGCCTCGCGCGCGCCGCCCGAGCCGCCGTAGGCGGCCATGGCGTCGCCGAAGCTGCGCACGTGCACGCTGCGGGCCGACGGAGCGGGGAGGTGCCGGAGGAACGGTGCGAGTCGTCCGTCCAGCTGCGTGCTCGCGCCGGTCCACGTGCCGGAGACGAACACCGTCGGCCCCTGCGGGTGGGTGGCGCCGCCGAGCAGCTTGAGCGTCGACCACAGCCGACGGTCGGCGGTCGGAGCCCAGCCCTGCCAGGCGTCGACGACCTCGTCGGCGCGCGCCCAGGGCCAGGCCAGGTAGAAGCTCGTCACGGTCGGGGCGGCCGAGGTCGCGACGTCGAAGGAGGTCACGACCCCGAGGTGGCCGCCTCCCCCGCCGCGCAGCGCCCAGAACAGGTCGGGCTCCACGTCGGCCGACGCGGTACGCCGGTGCCCGTCGGCGGTCACCACGGTCATCGACCGGACCGCGTCGCAGGTCAGCCCGAGCGCACGGGTCAGGACGCCGACTCCCCCGCCGAGGGCCAGGCCTCCGATGCCCACCGTGGCGCAGGAGCCGCCGGGGATCGCCCGGCCTCGGCTCGCGACCTGCGCGTAGCCGTGGGCTAGCGCCGCGCCGGCGCCGATGGTCGCGGTCGTGCCGGCCCAGGTGACCGCCGCCATCGGGCGGACGTCGATGACCAGGGCACGCGGCCGGCCCCCGCCGGACCAACCCGGGTAGCTGTGGCCGCCGGACCGGATCGCGACGGGGATCGCGTGGTCCTGGGCGAAGGTGAGACCGGTGGCCACGTCGCGCGGCGTGCGGGCGGACAGGACCGCGAGCGGCCGTTCGGCGTCGTACCGCGAGTTCTGCAGCAGCCGGACGCGGTCGTACGACGGATCGCCGGGCCGCGCGAGGGTGCCGGTGAGGTGCCGGCGCAGCTGGGCCCAGCGCGGCGGCGCGACCGGGGGTGTCGACAGGCTCGCGCTCGGCCGCGGCGTCGGGCTCCCGCAGGCTGCGAGCGCGCCCATCCCACCCGCAGCCACGACCGCCCGACGGCTCCAGCCGGTCACCGGTCAGCCGTCGGTCGTGCGGATCTCGAGGTCACCGTCGGCGTACTCCTTGCGCAGGACCTTCTTGTCGAACTTGCCCACCGAGGTCCGCGGCACCTGGTCGATGAACGCCCACGCCGAGGGCAGCTGCCACTTCGCGAAGTCCTTGGCCAGGAACGCACGCAGGTCCTCGGGGCTCGCCGTCGCGCCCTCCTTGAGCACGACCGACGCGAGCGGCCGCTCCTGCCACTTCTCGTCCGGGATCGCGACCACCGCCGCCTCGACGACGTCGGGGTGCGCCATCAGCGCGTTCTCCAGGTCCACCGAGGAGATCCACTCGCCGCCGGACTTGATGACGTCCTTGGCGCGATCGGTGAGCGTGATGTAGCCGAGCGGGCTGATCCGGCCGACGTCGCCGGTGCGCAACCACCCGTCGTGGAACTTGCTGTCGACGTCGGGGTCGTCGGACTCGTAGTAGCCGGCCGTGATCCACGGCCCGCGCACCTCGACCTCGCCGACCGCCTCGTCGTCGCTCGGCAGCACGCTGCCGTCGTCGGCGGTGATCCGGCCCTGGACTCCGCACACGAGACGGCCCTGGCCGCCGCGGTACTTCCACTCGTCCTCACCGCTCACCCCGAGAGGTACGCCGGCCGCACTGGCCACCGGCGACGTCTCGGTCATGCCCCAGGCCTGCCGGATCTCCAGCCCGTGCCGCTCCTTCAGGGCCTTCTGCAGCGAGACCGGCACCGCCGATCCGCCGCACAGGATCCGCCGGATGGTGTCGATCCGGATGTCGGGGTGCGCGTCGAGGTAGATGAGGACGTCGTTCCAGATTGTCGGGACGGCACCGGACAACGTCGGCTTCGTCGCCTGGATGAAGCGCACCAGCGGCTCGGCCTGCAGCCAACGGTCGGGCATGCACAGGGACGCGCCGCTCATCAGCGCCGCGTACGGCATGCCCCAGGCATTGGCGTGGAACATCGGCACGATCGGCAGGATCCGGTCCGCCCAGGTGAGGCCGGCGACGTTGCCGGTCGACACGGCCTGCGAGTGCAGCCAGGCCGAGCGGTGGCTGTAGACGACACCCTTCGGGTTGCCGGTCGTGCCGCTCGTGTAGCACATCGCGGCGGCGTCGCGCTCGTCCACGTCGGGCCAGGCGAAGTCCTCGTCCTGGGCGGCCAGGACCTCGTCGTACAGGTGCACCTGCTTGCCGGAGGCCCGCAGCGCGTCGAGGTCGGCCGAGGCGGCGTCGGGGCCGGCGACCAGCACGTGCTCGACCGTGGTCAGGTGCGGCAGCTGCGCGGCGAGCAGCCCGACCAGCGAGTCGTCCACGATGACGACCTTGTCCTCGGCGTGGTTGGCGACGTACACGAGCTGCTCGGGGAACAGCCGGATGTTCAGCGTGTGCAGCACCGCGCCCATCGACGGGATGGCGAGGTACGCCGCCAGGTGCTCGGCGTTGTTCCACTGGAACGTGGCGACCCGCTGGTCACCGGTGATGCCGAGGCTCCGCAGGCCGTTGGCGAGGCGGCCGACCTGGCCGCGGAGCTCGGCGTACGACTGGCTGCGGGTGCCGTCGGCGGTGGCGGTGACGACCTCGGAGTCCCGGTGGAAGCCGGTGCCGTGCTCGAGGATCGAGCCGATGGTGAGCTGGGCGTCCTGCATCGTGCTGCGCATGGGGCCGATCCTCCCGCGTGGCGCGCGTCACGTCGAGGGACTCGCCGGGGCGGCGGTGTCGGCAGGCCGGGACGAGCCCTCGTCCCCTCACTCACATGTGAGTGAACGAGATTCACTCACATGTGAGTGAGGTGCGGAAGACATCTCCCTCGACCGCGCCTCGGAGCGGGCGTCACGACGACGGGTTCGCGGGTGCGGTGGCCGCGACCTCCGCCTCGGACCGCAGGATGCAGAACTCGTTGCCCTCGGGGTCGGCGAGGACGACCCAGCCGGTGCCGGGGCCGTACTTGCCGCGGTGGTCCTCGACCTGGGTCGCACCCTGCGCGAGCGCCCACGCCACCTCGTCGTCGCGCGTCCGCTCGCGCGGCCGCAGGTCGAAGTGGACGCGGTTCTTGACCACCTTCTCGTCCGGCACCTCGATGAACAGCACCTGCGGCCCGACACCCTCCGGGTCGACGATCATGCACTCCTCGTGCCCGGGCAGGTTGGGGTCATCCGGGAGGTCGACGTACCCCAGCAGCGGCTTCCACCACTCGGAGAGCTCGTAGGCGTTGTGGCAGTCGACGGTGGTGTGCGAGATGAACGAGGCCATGCCCCTACTCTCACACGCCACTCACACGCCGGCGGGCTGCTCCTGCGCCGCTTTGAGCATCAGCGCGATGTCGATGAGCTGGTCCTCCTGGCCGCCGATCAGCTTGCGCTTGCCGGCCTCGAGCAGGATCTCCGCGCCCGAGACGCCGAACCGCTCGGCCGCGTTGCCGGCGTGCTTGAGGAAGGACGAGTAGACGCCGGCGTACCCCATCATCAGGGTCATCCGGTCGAGCTGGCACTCCTCGGGCATGGCCGGCTTGATGACGTCCTCGGAGGCGTCGACGATCTTCAGGAAGTCGACGCCGGTGGTCCAGCCGAGCTTGTCGCAGACGCCGACGAAGGCCTCGAGCGGGGTGTTGCCGGCGCCGGCACCGAACCGGCGGACCGAGCCGTCGATCTGGGTCGCGCCGGCACGGGCCGCGATGACGGTGTTGGCGACGCCGAGGCCGAGGTTCTCGTGGCCGTGGAAGCCGACGTCGGCGTCGCGGCCGATCTCGGCGACGAGCGCCCCGACGCGGTCGGCGGTCTGCTCCATGATCAGCGCGCCGGCCGAGTCGACGACGTACACGCACTGGCAGCCGGCGTCGACCATGATCCGCGCCTGCTTGGCCAGGACCTCCGGCGGCTGGGTGTGGCTCATCATCAGGAAGCCGACGGTCTCCAGGCCGAGTTCGCGGGCCAGCCCGAAGTGCTGGATCGAGACGTCGGCCTCGGTGCAGTGGGTGGCGACGCGGCAGATCTGGCCGCCGTTGTCCTGGGCCGCGCGGATGTCGTCCTTGGTGCCGAGGCCCGGCAGCATCAGGAAGGCGATCTTGGCGCGCTGCGCGGTCTCGGCGGCGATCCTGATGAGCTCCTGCTCCGGGGTGCGGGAGAAGCCGTAGTTGAAGGACGACCCTCCGAGGCCGTCGCCATGCGTCACCTCGATGACGGGGACGCCGGACTCGTCGAGAGCGCGCACGATGTCCTCGACCTCCTGGCCGGTGAACTGGTGCCTCTTGTGGTGCGAGCCGTCGCGCAGGCAGGTGTCGGTGAGGCGCAGGTCGAGCGTGCCGAACGGCTCGTCGCCGTGGATGCCGGACCAGGTGCGGGCGAGGTCGTTGATGCTCATGTCAGTTGCTCCCCAGGATCGAGCGGGCGATGTTCTGGCCGACCTGCGTCGCGGCGGCCGTCATGATGTCGAGGTTGCCGGCGTACGGCGGCAGGAAGTCGCCCGCGCCCTCGACCTCGACGAAGATCGAGACCCGGCGCATGCCCCGGGTGAAGTCGGACGGGCCGTCGAACTGCGGCTCCTGGAGCAGCCGGTAGCCCGGGACGTACTCCTGGACGGCCTTCTCCATGCGGTGCACGGACTCGGCGATCGCGTCGGTGTCGGCGTCCGGGTCGACCGCGCAGAAGATCGTGTCCCGCATGATCATCGGCGGCTCGGCCGGGTTGAGGATGATGATCGCCTTGCCCTTCTCGGCGCAACCGATCGACTCCACGCCGGCCGAGGTGGTCCGGGTGAACTCGTCGATGTTGGCGCGCGTGCCGGGGCCGGCCGAGGCCGACGAGACGGAGGCGACGATCTCGGCGTAGTTGACCGGGGTGACCCGCGAGACGGCGTTGACCATCGGGATGGTGGCCTGGCCGCCACAGGTGATCATGTTGACGTTGAGGGCGTCGACGTGGGCCTCGCCGTTGACCGGCGGGATCACCGCCGGACCGACCGCGGCCGGAGTCAGGTCGACGGCGCGGATGCCGGCCTCGGCGTACCGAGGGGCGTACTCGCGGTGCACGTAGGCCGACGTGGCCTCGAAGAGCAGGTCGGGCAGCTCGTCCTGCTTGAGCAGCCAGTCGACGCCCTCGTGGCTGGACACCAGGCCCTTGTCGGCCGCGATGCGCAGGCCCTCCGACGCCGGGTCGACGCCGATCATCCAGCGCGGCTCGATCACGTCGGACCGGAGCAGCTTGTAGAGCAGGTCGGTGCCGATGTTGCCGGGCCCGACGATCGCTGCGGTGAGCTTCCCTCCGCTCCTTCTTTCGGTCCCTGAGCTTGTCGAAGGGGTCGCAACCATGTTCACTCCTCGAAGGTGACGGTCAGGGGCGCGAAGCCGCTGATGGACGCCGTGACGCGGTCCCCCGCGGCGAACGGCACGAACGGGCCCAGGGCCCCGGACAGGATCAGGTGGCCGGCCCGCAGCGGGTCGCCGAACCGGCAGGCCTGCACGGCCAGCCAGCGCAGCGCCTCGAGCGGGTCGCCGAGGCACGCAGCGCCGTTGCCGCTGGAGCGCACCTCGTCGTTGATGGTGAGCTCCATCTCGACGCCGCGCGGCTCGAGCTCGTCGAGCGTGCGGCCGTCGGTGCCGATGACGAACAGGCCGCTGGAGGCGTTGTCGGAGACCGTGTCGGTGAAAGTGATGTCCCAGCTCTCGATCCGGGAGTCGACGATCTCCAACGCCGGCAGCGCGACCTCGACCGCCGAGCGGACCAGGTCGAGGGTGATCTCCTCCTCGGTGGCCGGCGCGATGTCCGCGCCGAGCCGGAACGCGACCTCGGCCTCCACGCGCGGCTGCACCAGCGTGCGCATCGAGATCGGCTCGCCGTGGACGCCGTGGGAGACGTCCATGTCGTCGAGCAGGTAGCCGAAGTCCGGCTGGTCGACACCGAGCTGGTCCTGGACCGCCTTCGACGTGGCACCGATCTTGCGGCCCACCACGGCTGCCCCGTCGGCGATCCGCGCCTGCACCAGACCCTGCTGCACGGCGTACGCCGCCGGGAGGTCGTCGGTGCCGATCAGGTCGCGCACCGCGGCGCACGGCGTACGCGTCGCCTGGGCAACGGCCAGCCGCTCGACGGCGGCAGAGATCACGTCGGGAGAGGTCACGCGACCCATACTAGAACCTGTTACAGTTTTTCGCATGAAGGACTCCTACGACGTCGTGGTGGTCGGCGCCGGCGGCGCCGGCATGTCGGCCGCGCTCGCCGCCGCCCGCAAGGGCCTCGACACCGTGCTGGTCGAGAAGAGCCCGTACTTCGGCGGCTCCACCGCGCGCTCGGGCGGCGGGGTGTGGATCCCCGGCAACTACGCCCTGGAGGCGGCGGGCCAGGTCGATCCCGACGACCGGGAGGCCGCGAAGACCTACCTCGATGCGATCGTCGGCGACACCGTCCCGAAGGTCCGCCGCGACACCTATCTCGACCGCGGGCCCGAGGTGCTGGAGTTCATCCGCGACAACACCCCGGTCACCTTCACCTGGGTGCCGGAGTACGCCGACTACCTGCCCGAGCAGCCCGGCGGCCGTCCCCGCGGGCGCAGCGTCGAGCCGGTGCCGCTGGACGCGCGGTTCCTCGGCGAGGAGCTGGAGCGGCTGCACCCGCCGTACACGAAGGCGCCGGCGAACCTCATCGTGACCCAGGCCGACTTCCGCAAGATCAGCCTCGGGCTGCGCACCCTGCGCGGCCCGCTCACGATGGTCAAGGTGATGCTCAAGCGCCTACTCGCCATCGCGACCGGCAAGAAGATGTACGCGATGGGCAACGCCATCGCGATCGGCCTGCGCCAGGGGCTGCGCGACGCGGGCGTCCCGGTCGAGTACGAGACCGCGCTCCTGGACCTGCTCGTCGAGGACGGCCGCGTCCTCGGTGTCGTCGTGGAGCAGGGCGGGGAGCGACGTGAGGTCCGCGCGACGCGCGGCGTCATCCTCGGCTCGGGCGGCTTCGAGCACAGCCAGGAGCTGCGCGAGAAGTTCCTCCCCCCACCGACCTCGACCACCTGGTCCACCGGCGCGGCGTCGAACACCGGCGGCGGCCTGCTCGCCGGCACCGCCGCGGGCGCGGCCACCGACCTGATGGACGACGCCTGGTGGGGCCCGACGATCCCGCTCCCGGGCCGCGCCTGGTTCTGCCTCGCCGAGCGCAACCTGCCCGGCTCCATCATCGTGAACTCGGCAGGCAAGCGGTACATGAACGAGGCGCTGCCGTACGTCGAGGCCACGCACGAGATCTACAAGGGCGAGGCGACCGGGGTCGGCCACGTGCCGTCGTACATGGTCTTCGACCAGACCTACCGCAACCGCTACCTCTTCGCCGGCGTCGCCGGGCGGCAGCCCTTCCCGGGACGTTGGTACAAGGAGGGCGTGGTCGTCCGCGCCGACTCCCTCGAGGAGCTCGCGGCGAAGGTCGGGGTGCCGGCCGAGAACCTCACCGCCACTGTCGAGCGGTTCAACGGCTTCGCACGCGCGGGTGTCGACGAGGACTTCCACCGCGGGGAGAGCGCCTACGACAAGTACTACTCCGACCCCACCGTCAAGCCGAACTGCTCGCTCGCGCCGATCGAGAAGGGCCCGTTCTACGCGGTCAAGATCGTGCCCGGCGACCTCGGCACCAAGGGCGGGCTCGTCACCGACGAGAAGGCCCGCGTCCTCCGCGAGGACGGCGCCGTGATCCCCGGCCTGTACGCCGCCGGCAACGTCTCGTCGGCCGTCATGGGCAACACCTACCCCGGCCCGGGCGGGACCATCGGCCCCGCCCTCGTGTTCGGCTACCTCGCAGCGGAGGACATCGCCGATGCCCATTGATCCCTCGATCGCCATCGGCGCCGACCTCGGCGCGCGGTCCTTCTCGTGGTCGGACAGCGACGTGCTGCTCTACCACCTCGGCATCGGCGCCGGCGCGCGTCCGGGCGACAACCTGTCCCCCGCCGCCCTCCGCTACACGCTCGACGACGCGTCGCTCCAGGTGCTGCCGTCCTTCGGCGTCGTGGCCCCGACCTTCCACGAGACCGACCCGCCGCCGCTGGACCTGCCCGGCTGCGACATCAACCTGGCCCAGGTCGTGCACGGCTCGCAGTCGATCGCGGTCAGCGGCCCGATCCCGACAGCAGGCTCCGCGACGATCCGCACCACGATCACCGACATCTGGGACAAGACCAAGGCGGCGGTGATCTGGCAGGAGGGCGTCGCGACGTCGGACGACACCGGCGAGCAGCTGTGGCGCGTCCGCTCCTCGATCTTCGTCAAGGGCGAGGGTGGCTGGGGCGGCGACCGCGGCACCAGCACCGCGGTCGAGCTCCCGGAGCGGCCGGCCGACCTCACCACGTCGTACGCCGTGACGCCGCAGCAGGCGCTGCTCTACCGCCTCTGCGGCGACCGCAACCCGCTGCACGCCGACCCGGCCTTCGCGAAGGGCGCGGGCTTCCCCGCCCCGATCCTGCACGGGCTGTGCACCTGGGGCATCGTGCTGCGCGAGCTCACCGACGGGCTGCTCGACGGAGACGCGTCGCGGGTCGCCGGCTGGGGCGCCCGGTTCGCCGGCGTCGTCTTCCCGGGCGAGACCCTGACGGTGAACGCCTGGGAGACCGACGCGGGCATCGTGGCCGCGGCGACCGTCGGCGAGGACGCCCGGCCCGCGCTGGCCGACTGCCTGCTCACCGCCCGCTGACGCGACCGGCTGCAGATTTCCCAAGGGATGCAGCGAACTCTGCGCTCCCCTGGCCATGCAACGCATGGGAGGTGCAGGCTTTCCTACATCCCTTGGGAAATCTGCAGACCTCCACGAAAGGCAGCCCCATGCCCACTCGCACCGCACGCACCGCCTGGAACGGCGGACTCCAGGACGGCTCCGGCCAGGTCGAGCTGACCTCCTCCGGCGCCGGCACGTTCGACGTCGACTTCCCGCGGCGCGCGGCTGACGACGCGCAGGGCACCACGAGCCCCGAGGAGCTCATCGCCGCCGCCCACTCGGCCTGCTACGCGATGTCGCTGTCCAACGAGATCGCGAAGGCCGGCGGCACGCCCCAGGCACTCGACGTCTCCGTCGACGTCACGCTCGGTCAGGCCGACGGTGCGCCCACCATCACCACCATCACGATCACCGTCCGCGGCGAGGTCGAAGGTCTCGACGAGGCGGGCTTCGCCGCCGCAGCGGCAGCGGCCAAGGCCGGCTGCCCGGTCAGCCGCGCCCTCGCGGGCGTCGGCGAGATCAGCCTGGACGCTGCTCTCGAGACGGCGTAGCGCCGTCGGCGGGGCTGCGCCCGACCACGATCGGCCGCAGCCTCGCCCAGGCCAGGAACACCACCGACACCACGACCAGCGCGCCACCGGCCCACAGGTCGGCGTGCAGCTGACCGGTGAGCGCCGGCGCCTGGTGGCTCACCAGGCCGGTGACCACGAGGATGATCCCGTAGACGCCGAGCAGCACGCCGATCACGTTGCGGATGTCGAAGGCGCCGGCGGTGTGCGGGCTCGTGTCGTCACTCATCTCAGCCTCCTCAGAAGATCGCGTTCAGGACGATGACCATGGCCAGTGCGATGCCGGCCAGCGGCACGGGTCGGCGGTACCAGGCGTACGTCGACTCCAAGGGATCCGTCCGCTCCTCCCGGGGTGTCTCGGAGTAGACCAGCCCGCGCAGCTCGGCGGCAGGCTTCGGCTTCGTGACGAGCGAGACCAGCACGCTCAGCCCGACGTCGACCACGAACGCCGTCGAGGCGCACAGGAAGGCGGCGCCCTGCCCGCTGATGGGGATGACGCCCTGGGACAGGCCGCCGAGCGTCCCGTCGGCCAGGATCGCCACGACGACCGCGCCGCAGGTGCCGGCCACGAGCCCGACCCAGCCGGCAGTGGCGGTCATCCGCTTCCAGAACATGCCGAGGATGAAGGTCGCGAACAGCGGGGCGTTGAAGAACCCGAACAGGGTCTGCAGGTAGTCCATGACGTTGGAGAAGTGGGAGGCCACCGCGGCGGTCGCGATCGCGATCACGGTCGCGGCGACGGTGGCGATCCGGCCGATCGTGACGTAGTAGGCGCCGGGACGGTCCTTGACGACGTACGTCCCCCACAGGTCGTAGCTGAAGACGGTGTTGAACGCGGAGATGTTCGCGGCCATGCCGGCCATGAACGCCGCGAGCAGGCCGGTGATCGCGACGCCGAGCAGACCGTTGGGCAGCAGGTCGCGCATCAGGTAGAGCAGCGCGTCGTTGTACGCGACGCCGTCGCCGGACGCACCACCGCGTGGTGACCCGCCCGCCTTGAGCTGGGCGATCTCGGTCACCAGGACGGCGGCCAGCATGCCCGGGACGATCGTGATGAACGGGACGAACATCTTCGGGAAGGCACCGATGATCGGCGTCTTGCGCGCCGAGGAGATCGAGTCCGAGGCCATGGCCCGCTGGACCTCGACGAAGTTCGTCGTCCAGTAGCCGAAGGACAGCACGAAGCCGAGGCCGAACACGATCCCGACCACCGACCAGAACGACGAGTCGAAGCCGGACAGCGCCTGCCCGGGCCAGGACGACCTCTGCTGGGCGACCGTGGCGGCCACCGCGCCGTCCTTGACCTGCGGGGCGAGCTTGTCCATCAGCCCGCTCCAGCCGCCGACCTTGTGCAGGCCGATGATCGTGAGCGGCAGCAAGCCGGCCACGATCACGAAGAACTGCAGGACCTCGTTGTAGATCGCGGCCGACAGCCCGCCGAGGGTGATGTAGGACAGCACCACGAGCGCGGCGACCACGAGCGCGATCCACAGCGGCCAGCCGAGCAGCGCGTGCACGATCGTGCCGAGCAGGTAGAGGTTGACGCCGGCGATGAGCAGCTGGGCCAGCGCGAAGGAGAACGAGTTGACCAGGTGCGCACCCGGCCCGAACCGGCGGAGCATGAACTCCGGCACCGAGCGGACCTTGGAGCCGTAGTAGAACGGCATCATCACCACGCCCAGGAAGAGCATGGCGGGGATGGCGCCGACCCAGAAGTAGTGGACCGTGGGCAGGCCGATCTGGGCGCCGGTGGCGGACATGCCCATGATCTCGACCGCGCCGAGGTTCGCGGAGATGAATGCCAGACCGGTGACCCACGCGGGCAACGAGCGCCCCGAGAGGAAGAAGCCGACGGAGTCCGAGACCTTGGACCGCGCCAGCCATCCGATCCCGAGGACGAACACGAAGTACGTCGCGAGGATCAGGTAGTCGACCGAGTTCGCCTGGATGATCGTGAGCGGCATCACCCTCGTGACGTTATCCCCCGTCGGACGCGACTCCCGGGAACTCGGCGACCAGGCGTGGGGGCGCCATCGCGAGCCAGCCGTCGGCGAGGACCTCGGTCAGCTCCTGCTCGGTCACGTGGGCGAGGTCGACCAGCACGGCGGCGTACCCGTGGAAGTGCTCGATGGTGAAGACGGCATCGGAGCTGGTGGCGAGCAGCGCCTCCTTCTCCGCGAGGCCGGCGGTGCGTACGCCGACGAGCGGCTCGGCGGGGTAGGGCTGATCGCCGAACCGCTTGATGTCCGCCTTCGTGTACGGCCTCTCCCACGCGAACCCCTTGCCGGCGACCGACCATGCGAGGTTGCCACGCCGCTCCCCCTCCTCGACCTCGGGGAAGGTGGCGACGATGCGAGCGACGTCATCGATATCCACGTGCCGAGCGTAGGCCGCCCGCACTAGCGTTGTCCTCCATGAGCGCCACCCTGCAGGTCCACGATCTCTCCTGCGGGTACGGCGCCAAGGCGCTCTTCGACGGCCTCGACCTCGTCGTCGCCCCCGGGGACGTCGTCGGCCTGGTCGGCCCCAACGGCGCCGGCAAGTCGACGCTGCTGCGCACACTCGCGGGCGAGCTGGCGCCGGAGGCGGGCAGCGTGACGGTGAGCCCGCCGAGCGCGTCGATCGGCTATCTCTCGCAGGAGCCCGAGCGCCGGCCGGGTGAGAGCGTGCGCGACTTCCTGGCGCGGCGCACCGGCGTCGCCGCGGCCCAGGCGCGCTACGACGCGGCCACGGCGGCGTACGACGACGACCCGGAGGAGTACGCCGAGGCCCTCGACCACTGGCTCGCCCTCGGTGCGGCGGACCTCGAGGAGCGGACGGAGGCGGTGCTCGCCGACCTGGGCCTGACCGTCGGCCAGGAGGCGCTGATGACCAGCCTCTCCGGTGGGCAGGCGGCGCGCGCCAACCTCGCCTCGCTGCTGCTCAGCCGCTACGACGTCCTCCTGCTCGACGAGCCCACCAACGACCTCGACCTCGACGGACTCGACCGGCTCGAGCGGTTCGTCGCGGACCTGCGGGCCGGCGTGGTGCTGGTCAGCCACGACCGCGAGTTCCTCGCCCGCAGCGTCAACCGGGTGCTCGAGCTCGACCTGCACCAGCACCAGGTCAACCTGTACGGCGGCGGCTACGACGCCTACCTGCAGGAGCGCGAGATCGCGCGGCTGCACGCCCGCGAGGCCTACGAGGAGTACGCCGGCAAGCTCGGCGACCTGCGTGACCGGATGACCACGCAGCGCAGCTGGGCGAGCCAGGGAGTGCGCAACGCCCGGCGCAAGCAGGCCACCGAGCGCGACAAGTTCGTCAAGCACTTCGCCGCCGACTCCGCCGAGAAGCAGGCCTCGAAGGTCCGCCAGTCGGAGAAGGCGATCGAGCGGCTCGAGCGCAACGCCGTCGAGGAGCCCCGCAAGGAGTGGGAGCTGCGGATGGAGATCGCGGCCGCGCCCCGCTCGGGTGCGGTGACGGCAGCGCTCCGCGGCGCCGTCGTACGCCGGGGCGACTTCCGGCTGGGTCCGGTCGACCTGGAGATCGGATGGGCCGAGAAGGTCGCGATCGTGGGACCGAACGGCTCGGGCAAGTCGACCCTGCTCGCCGCGCTGCTGGGCCGGGTCGAGCTCGCCGAGGGCAGCCGGCACCTCGGCCCCGGGGTGGTCGTGGGCGAGGTGGACCAGGCGCGCCGGCTCTTCGAGGGCGACACCCCCCTGGTCGACGCGTTCCAGCAGCACGTGCCGGACCAGGCGCCCGAGGAGATCCGCACCCTGCTGGCGAAGTACGGCCTCAGGTCCGACCACGTGACCCGCCCGGCCGACAGCCTCAGCCCGGGCGAGCGTACCCGCGCCGGCCTGGCCCTGCTGCAGTCGCGAGGCGTGAACCTGCTGGTCCTCGACGAGCCGACCAACCACCTCGACCTGCCGGCCATCGAGCAGCTGGAGCAAGCGCTCGACAGCTATCCGGGCACCCTGCTGCTGGTCACCCACGACCGGCGGATGCTCGCCGCCGTGCACACCACGCGGACGTTGCGGGTGGCCGCGGGTGTGGTCACAGTGGAGCAATGAGCGAGCCGAGGATCGTCGCCGTCGAGGGCGACATCACCACCCTTGCCGTGGACGCGATCGTCAACGCCGCGAACTCCCGGGTCCGCGGTGGCGGCGGTGTCGACGGCGCCATCCACTCGCGCGGCGGCCGCGCCATCCTCGAGGACTGCGTCGCCCGGTTCCCGCACGGCCTCGCCACCGGCGACGCGGGGGCGACGGTCGCCGGCGACCTGCCCAGTCGTTGGGTCATCCACGCCGTCGGCCCCAACCGGCACGCCGGCCAGGACGACCCGGCACTCCTGGAGTCGGCGTACCGCCGCAGCTTCGAGGTCGCCGAGGAGATCGGTGCCCGCACCGTCGCGTGCTCGCTGATCGGAGCCGGTGTCTACGGCTGGTCCGTCGCCGAGTCGGTGCACGCCGCCCTCACCGCGCTGGAGGTCGCGGGCCGGGGTCTCGAGGAGGTCCAGCTGGTGTGCTTCGGTGCCCGGACGTACGCCGAGGTCAGGACTCTGCTCGAGGCACGCTGATCTCGACGGGATCGCCCACCGTCACCGTGCCACCCTCGAGCACCCGGAACACCGTGCCCGCCCGGCGGCGCAGCGCCTCCTGCGCGCCGCGGCCGATGGTGTCGTCGAGGAGCTTGCACGGCGCCGCGACACGCACGGCCTCGAGCAGCACGTCGCCGATCCGCAGCAGCGACCCCGGCTCCCGGGGCACCTCGGCGCCACTGATCGTCAGGTTCCGCCGGGTCAGCCCGCTCGGGACGTCCGAGCCGAACACCGCGGCCGCCTCGTCCAGGCTCTCCCGGCTCTGCACGGTCACGTGGCGGTGGCGGGTGCCGTGGTAGCGGTCCCCCACGATCCCCTTGCCGGCCTCCACCTCCACCGACGCCTTGTCCTGCATCGGCAGGCGCGACCCCTTCGCGACGTGGATCCAGACGACCACCGGAGCACTCACGCCCCCATTGTCACCGCGCGAGGATCAGCCCCGAGGTCGGCACTCCGGTACCCGCCGTCACGAGCACGTGCTGCGGGTCGGGCACCTGGTTGACCGACGTACCGCGGATCTGGCGGACGCCCTCGGCGATGCCGTTCATGCCGTGGATGTAGGCCTCGCCGAGCTGGCCGCCGTGGGTGTTGATCGGCAGCCGGCCGCCGATCTCGATGGCGCCGTCCTTGACGAAGTCGGGCGCCTCGCCGCGGCCGCAGAAGCCGAGCTCCTCCAGCTGCATGAGGACGTACGGCGTGAAGTGGTCGTAGAGGACCGTCATCGGGATGTCGTCCGGGGTCAGCCCGCTCTGCCGCCACAGGTCGCGGCCGACGACACCCATCTCGGGGATGCCGATGTCGTCGCGGTAGTACGAGGTCATCACGAACTGGTCGCGACCGCTCCCCTGCGACGCCGCCGTGATGTACGCCGGTGCCTGGGCCAGGTCGCGCGCCCGCTCGGCCGAGGTGACGACGATCGCCACGGCGCCGTCGGACTCCTGGCAGCAGTCGAGCAGGTGCAGCGGGTCGGCGATCATCCGGGAGGCCTGGTGCTCCTCCAGGGTGATCGGCCTGCCGTAGAAGAACGCCGCCGGGTTGGTGGCGGCGTGCCGCCGGTCGGCCACGGCGACGCGGCCGAAGTCGGCCGAGGTGGCGCCGTACTCGTGCATGTAGCGGCGCGCCTGCATCGCCACCGTCGCCGCGGGCGTCGACAGCCCGAGCGGGTAGGTCCACGCGTTGTCGAGGCCGTTGGTGTTGACCTGGGCGGCGGCCCACTGCGAGACCTGGCCGAAGCGGTCGCCCGAGCGCTCGTTGAAGCCGCGGTAGGCGACGACGACGTCGGCGACCCCGGTGGCGACGGCCATCGCGGCCTGCTGGACCGTGGCGCAGGCCGCACCACCGCCGTAGTTGATCCGGCTGAAGAAGCGGAGCTCGGGGATGCCCAGCTCGCGCGCGACGGCGATCTCGGAGGAGCTGTCCATCGTGAAGGTCGTCAGGCCGTCGACGTCGGCGGGCGTCAGGCCGCAGTCGGCCAGCGCGTACCGGACCGCCTCGACCGAGAGCTGCAGCTCGGACCGACCCGACTCCTTGGAGAACTCGGTCGCGCCGATGCCGACGATCGCGGCCTTGCCGCTCAGCGTGCGGCTCATGCGGCGACCCGCACGGTGCCGATGACGTGGTCGCCGAGGCTGACCGCACCGACGACCTTGATGGTGGCGACGCCGTCCTCGACCTCGGTGACCTCGCCGGAGAACGTGAACGTGTCGTAGGGGTACGCCGGAGCGCCCAGCCGGATCGCGATGCCCTGGATCTGCACGTCCGGGCCGACCCAGTCGGTCACGTAGCGCTCGCACAGCGCGGTCGAGGTCAGGATGTTCACGAAGATGTCCTTCGAGCCGGCGGCCTGCGCGATGTCGCGGTCGTGGTGCACGTCCTGGAAGTCGCGGGTCGCGATCGCCGTGGAGACCACCAGCGTCGGGGTGATCGGGAGGCTCCACTCGGGGAGCTTGTCGCCGACGTTCACTTCGTCTCCTCGTCCACACGGCTCCACAGCGGGAGCGTCAGCTCGTCGTCGATGCGGTTCCAGCCCACCCGCACCCGGTCGCCGATCTCGACCGGCCCCGTCATCTCGGCCACCATCCGCACGCCCTCGTCGAGGTCGACCAGGGCGATCGTCAGCGGCAGCACCTTCCCGGGCACCTGGGGTGCGTGGTGCACCAGGTAGGAGAAGACGGTGCCGGTGCCGGCGGCGACCACGTGACCGCGGTCGAAGGCACCGCACTCCGGGCACGCCGGGCCGGGCGGGTGCCGCAGCACGCCGCAGGCGTTGCAGGTCTGGATGCGGAGCTCGCCGATCGCCGTACCCTCGAAGAAGTAGGCGTTGTCCCGGTTCACGACCGGACGGACCGGGCCGCTCACGAGCTCCCCTGCGCTCGCTGCGCTCGCGCGGCTCCCTCGCTCGCGGCCAGCGCCTCCGAGCTCGTTCCTCGCTCGGTCGCTGCCGCTCGCTCAGTCGCCTTCGGGATGAACTTCAGCACCCGGAACAGCATCGTCGCGACGCGCTCGTCGCCGACGTACCAGGTGTTGCGCGACGTCACGAAGTAGCCCACGCCCATGCCGGTCGCCTTCGGGCCGACCACCGAGTCCAGGGCCGTGGTGACCCGGACCCGCTCCCCCACGCGCAGGTAGCGGTCGTAGGACTGCTCGCAGTTGGTGCCGAGCACGGCCGTGAAGCCGGCGTCGGTGAGCACCCGCATCATCGAGTGCAGCGGGTCGTCCTCGGACGGCTTCCCGCCCAGTCCGTACATCGTCCACACCTGCGCCATCGACGGCGGCGCCTCGCCGGCCGTGAAGCGCGGGTTGTCCACGCCCAGGGCCTCGAGCCAGTTGTTGATGGTCGGCTGGTTGACCTCGTCGCGGGCGGTCCGCTCGGCGGCCTCGCCCCACGCCTTGATCCGCTCGGCCTCAGCCATCACCTTCTCGTGCACCTCGGGTGCCACCAGGTCCGTCATCGCGGCACCCGCGGCAGGCCGAGACCGAACATGGCGATCAGCTCGCGCTGCACTTCCTGCACTCCGCCTCCGAAGGTCAGCACCAGGTTCCGCTTGGCCTGGGCGTCGAGGTAGTCGACCAGCTCGCGCGTGTCCGGGTCGGAGGTGTCGCCGTACCGGTGGACGAGCGAGACCAGGTCCGCGAGCAGGTGCTGGACCTGGTCGGATGCGAAGACCTTGGACGACGACGCGTCGGCGACCTTGATCTCGCCGGAGGCGGCGGCGCGCGCGACCTCCCAGTTGAGCAGCTCGTTGATCCTGAACACCGCCGTCGTCTTCCCGAGCAGCTCCCGCACGTCCGGCAGGTCCCGTACGCCGGCGGCGTCGGCCCACCGCACGACGCGGTCGCGCAGCCCCTCGATCCGGCCGGCCGGCCCGAGCATGACGCGCTCGTGGTTGAGCTGGGTGGTGATCAGCTTCCAGCCCTCGTTCTCCTCGCCGACCAGCATGTCGACAGGCACCCGGACGTCGTTGAAGTACGTCGCGTTGACGTGGTGCGAGCCGTCCGCGGTGATGATCGGCGTCCAGCTGTAGCCGGGGTCCTTCGTATCCACGATGAGGATCGAGATGCCCTTGTGCTTGGGCGCGTCCGGGTCGGTCCGCACCGCGAGCCACAGGTAGTCGGCCTGGTGGCCGCCGGTGGTCCACATCTTCTGGCCGTTGACCAGGTAGTACGGGTCGCCGTCGCCCTGGATCAGCTTGGCGGTGGTGCGCAGCGACGCCAGGTCGGTGCCGGCGTCCGGCTCGCTGTAGCCGATCGCGAAGTGCACGTCGCCCTTGAGGATCCGCTCGAGGAAGAGCTCCTTCTGCTTCGGCGTCCCGTAGCGGATCAGGGTCGGCCCGACGGTCTGCAGCGTGACCGACGGCAGGTGCACGTCGGCGTACTGCGCCTCGTTGGCGAAGATCGTCTGCTCGATCTCGCCGAGCCCGTGGCCGCCGTACTCCTTCGGCCAGCCGACACCCATCCAGCCGTCGCTGCCGAGCCGCCGGATCATCCGCTCGTACGTCGGTCCGTGCCGGTTCCACGCGCCCTCGACCGGGAGACGTCGGTCGCTTCGCTCCCCGTCGGCTAGCGCCACGGGGTCCTGCAAGCCGTGGAAGTCGGCCGCGACGCCGCCGAAGTACCTGCGCAGCTCGGCCTTCAGCGCTCGCTGGTCCTCGGTGAGCTCGAGGTTCTTGGCCGCGCCGTCCTCGACCGGCACCTCGGCGCCGTGGGTGTCGAGCGCGTGCGCGAGGTCGGTGCCCCAGGTCGTGTAGCCGACGAGCGGGTAGGTGATGTCGACTCCCATGCCGCCGTGCAGGTGGTGGCAGGTGCGCAGTGCGTACGGCGCCACGCGGCTGGCCCAGTAGGCCGCGACCGCCAGGTCGTCGGCGGCCGGCAGCCCCTCGGCCACCCGCCAGACCGCGTTGTCCGCGGCGAGGTCGAGGGTGCGGGAGGTGACGTACACGTCGGCCATCTGCAGGCTCACGGCCTGGAACTCCGCGAGCGCCCGCCCGAACTGCTGGCGGCCCTTGACGTAGTCGGCCGTCAGGTCCCGCGCACCGGCGAGCACGCCGGCCGCGGTGACCGCGAGACCGGCGGTCGCGAGCTCCTGCAGCCGCGCTCCCGACCCGTCACCGAGCGCCTCGGCGGGCGCACCGTCGAGCACGACCGTGTGCTGCGGCTCGGCGCTGCTGGCGGACGACCCCACGATGGTGACGCCCGGTCCGGCCGGGTCGACCAGCACGGCGACGTCGCCGGCGCGTACCAGCAGCCGGCCCGCGGTCGCGGCACCCGTGACGCCGACCTTGCGGCCGGTGACGGCTGCGCCGTCGAAGGTCGTGGTGGCGCCGTGGGCGTCCCGCAGCGCAGGCGCGACCAGCAGGGAACCGTCGGCGATCGCGGGCAGCAGGTCCTTGCGCTGGGCGTCGGTGCCGTGGTCGGCCAGGGTCAGCGCCGCGCAGCACAGCGTCTCCCATGCCGGCACCCGTACGCCGCGCCGCGCGCTCTCCCGCAGCAGCACCGCCACCGCGGGCAGGCCGAGCCCGGCACCGCCGTACTCCTCGGGCAGGGGTGCGGCCGTCAGCCCGGCGGCCGCCCACGCCGACCAGGAGGCGGCATCCGCCTCACGGTCGAGCACCTCGGCCACGACGCTCCGGACTGCGCTGATCGCCTCGTTGTCCACGAGACAAAACTATAACGTGTTCTAGTACCGCGCGCACGGGACGGCTCACCCGGTCTCGACGGCCGCCTTCAGCCGCGCCAGCTGCTCGGGGAAGTGCCGGATCAGCGCGTCGGCGTCCGGCACCGACTCACGGCACGCGATGACGCCGACGTGGACCTGACCGGCGTTCGACATCACCGTGATGTTGAGGCCGGCGCCGTGGAACACCGGGCCGAGCGGGTAGAGCGCGTCGATGCGCGCGCCCACGAAGTAGAGCGGCACCGGCGGGCCGGGGACGTTGGAGATCACCAGGTTGTGCACGACCGGGTGCCGCTCGGCGAGCCGCAGGTTGGCGTAGGCACGCACGGCGAGCCCGAAGGTCCGCGGTGCGGCGAACTCGGCCCAGTCCTGGAGCGCGTCGGCCGGGATGGCGTTGTGGTGGTCCTTGGCGTTGCGGTTGCGCTCCGCCATCATCTCGAGGCGCTCCATCGGGTCCTCGACGTCGGTGCCGAGCTTGGTGAAGAGCGCGGAGACCTTGTTCGCGCCACCGGCTCGCTTCGAGGAGCCGCGCACGCTCACCGGCACCGTGGCCAGCAACGAGGCCGCCGGCAGCTCGTCGCGCTCCTCGAGGTAGGCGCGCAGGGCGCCTCCGCAGACCGCGAGCACCACGTCGTTGACGGTGGTCCCGGTCGCCTTCTTGATCGCCTTGATGTCGTCCAGCTCCATGTCGGCCACCGCGATCGAGCGGTGGCCGGTGATGGTGCCGTTGAACGAGGTGCGCGGGGCCGAGAAGGGCGCCGCCATGGCGGTCCCCTGCCGGGCACGGCCGATGGTCCGCGTGACGAGGGCGGCCGAGGGCTTGAGCACCTTGACGAGCGTGACCGGACGCGCCGCCGTACCGAGCACGGCCCGGCCGAGCAGCTCGCGTCGGCCCGGGTCGCGCAGCGAGGACAGACCCTCGGGAGCGAGCGGCGCCGCATCGGGCTCGAGCGAGCACAGGTAGGAGATCAGGCTCGCGCCGGACACCCCGTCGACGGTCGCGTGATGCATCTTGGTGAAGACGACGACCTTCTCCGCGCCGTCCTCGCCGTCGGGGCGGTAGCCCTCGATGACCCACATCTGCCACAGCGGTCGCGAGCGGTCCAGCGGCAGCGAGGCCAGGTGCGCGCAGAGGTCCGTCAGCTCGGCGTACCCACCGGGCGTGGGGAGCGCGAGCCGGTGCACGTGCCGTTCGATGTCGAAGCTCTTGTCCTCGACCCAGACCGGGTGGTCCAGGCCGAGCGGGACCGAGCGGATCTTGCGCTTGAACGCGGGCACGCCCGCCACCCGCCGGTCGAGCTCGGCCAGCATCTCGTCGAAGCGGTACGCCGTGGGCATGGTGCTCGGGTCGAGCACCATCACCGCGCACACGTGCATGAGCTGTGCGGGCGTCTCGAGGTAGAGGAAGCTCGCGTCGAGCCCCGACAACCGTTCCATCGCGGATCCCCCTCGGGCGTCGTGACCAGGCCTAGAACCTGTTCCACCTGGGTCAACACTAAGGGCTAGCATCCGGATCATGGGATTCACCGGGCGCCAGCTGGTCAACGCCGCACTCGTCGCGAACGCGATCCGGCCGCTCCCCGGCTACCGCGGCGGGGCCCTCGGGTTCTTCCCAGGCTGGCTCACCAGCGAGCTCGCCCCGCACGTGCTGGCCGGCCTGACCGCCGACACGGCGATCCAGGTGGCGCGCGGCCGCGCCTCGCGGACGGGCCTCGCTCTCGCGGCTGCCTCCGCGATCGGCCTGGGCTACGTCATCCGGCAGAGCACGGGCGCCGGCGCGATCGTCACCACCGCCCTCGAGGACAGCCTCACGAGCGGGTTCGACGTCGACGTACCTCCCACCGACCTGGTCGGAGCCACCTCGTGGCGCCGGCTGCTCAACCCGTTCCGCTTCGCGAACGAGGGCCGCCGCGCCGGGGTCGAGGTGCACAAGAACATCCAGTACGCGCCGTACGGACGACGCGGGCTGCTGGACGTCTACACCTCCGCCGTCACGCCCTCCTCGGGCGCTCCCGTGCTCCTCCAGATCCACGGCGGCGGCTGGACGATCGGGAACAAGGACCAGCAGGGCATCCCGCTGATGCAGCACCTCGCCGCCAAGGGCTGGGTCTGCGTCGCGCCGAACTACCGGCTCTCGCCGCGCAACGACTGGCCCGCGCACGTCGTCGACATCAAGGCGGCCATCGCGTGGATCAAGGAGAACATCGCCGAGTACGGCGGCGACCCCGACTACATCGCCATCACCGGCGGATCGGCCGGCGGCCACCTGACCGCCCTGGCCGCGCTGACCCCGAACGACCCCACGTTCCAGCCCGGGTTCGAGTCGGCCGACACCACGGTCCAGGTCGCGGTCCCGCACTACGGCGTCTACGACTTCGCCGGCGCGACCGGCCTGCGCAGCGCGGTCACGATGCGCGACAGCTTCCTGGCGCCCCGGGTGCTGAAGAAGAGGTACGCCGACGACCCGGAGCCCTTCGCCGCCGCCTCCCCGCTGCTGCGGATCACCGAGGACGCGCCGGACTTCTTCGTCATCCACGGCGCCAACGACACGCTCGTCGACGTACGCCAGGCACGCGCGTTCGTGGACAAGCTGAAGCGGATCTCGCGGCGCTCGGTGACGTACGCCGAGCTGCCCGGCACCCAGCACGCGTTCGACGTCTTCCCGTCCATCCGCTCGCAGGCGATCGTGCGCGCGATCGACCGCTACCTGAGCTGGCACCACGCCACCTGGACCCGGGAGCACTCCCCCGCGAGCTGATCGCATATTGATTGGCGATTTCATCGATATCACGGGAAGATTTCCCGCATGGGATTCGTGACGTACGCCGATGTGCTGCGGATCCCCACCGTCCGCCGGATCCTCATCCTCGGCATGGTCGTCCGGGTGCCGCTGTGGGCAGGCAACATCGCGCTCACCCTGCACGTCGTCACCCACCTGCACGGCTCGTACGCCGATGCCGGATTCGTGGCCGCCGTCCAGGCCGCGGCCCTCGGCATCAGCGGCCCGTGGCGCGGCCGGCTGCTCGACCGGCTCGGTGTCCGGCGGGCCATCACGCCCTCGCTCTTCGTGCTCGCGGCGACGTGGTCGGTCGCTCCGTGGCTCGGCTACTGGCCGCTGCTCGGCCTGGCGGCGCTCGCCGGCCTGTTCACGGTTCCCTCGTTCTCCATCGTCCGCGCCGTGCTCATCGGCGCGGTCGCCGAGGACCAGCGCGCGACCGCGCTGTCGATCGACTCCATCGCCACCGAGCTGACCTTCATGGTCGGGCCGGTCCTCGGCGTGCTGGCGGCCACGGCGCTGCCGACGTCGATCGCGCTGTTCGCGTGCGAGATGTGCTCCCTCGCGGGCGCCGTGCTCATCTGGTGGGTGAACCCCTCCCTGCACGCCCACCCGGCTCCCACCCCGGTCGAGACCGGCAGGAAGGGTCTGCGGATGACCCTGCCGATCCTCACCGTCCTGGCGATGTCGATGGCCGCGGTCATCATCCTCACTGGCGAGGACCTCGGCACCGTCGCCACGCTCCGCGAGTGGGGCATGCCGGGCTCGATCGGCTGGATGCTGGCGCTGTGGGGCTTCGGCTCCGCCGTCGGCGGCCTGCTCTACGGCGCCCTGCACACCCGGCCGTCCGCGACGGCGCTGTTGCTCCTGCTGGGCGCCTCGACGATCGCCGTACCGCTCGCGCAGGGGACGATCGGCTTCACGGTCATCCTGTTCGTGAGCGGCGCGTTCTGCGCTCCCACGATGACCGCGATGACGACGCTGCTCTCGGAGCTCGTCCCCGCGACCAACCGCGGCGAGGCGATGGGCTGGCACGGCTCCGCGATGATGCTCGGCAGCGCCGCCGCGGGGCCGCTCATCGGCGTGGCCCTGGACGGCGGCGGCTGGCGCTGGGGCTTCCTCACCGCCGGCCTGATCGGTCTGGCCATCGGCCTCGTGGGCCTGGTCGTGACCAGCCGGGCGACCCGGGTCGAGGAGCCGCTCCCGCTCGCCGACGCGGCCTGACCCGGCTCAGCGCGGCAGCCCGAGGATCCGCTCGGCCGCGACGTTGCGCAGGATCTGCGTGGTGCCGCCGGCGATCGACAGGCAGCGGGTGTTGAGCTGCTCCCAGACGTCGGCGGCGAGCCCTGGCGAGATCTTGTCGACGGCACCGAGGACGGCGAGCTCGTCCCCCTGCAGCCGTACGACGAGCTCGGAGGAGTCCTGTCGCGACCGTACGCCGAGCAGCTTGGCCACGCTCGACTCAGGCCCGGGCCCGTGGCCGCCCAGCGCGCGCAGCGTCGTGCGGACCCCGAGCAGGCCGCAGACCGTCGCGAGCGCGACCGCGCGCCCGACCTCGACCCGCTCGACGGGGCCCAGGCCGCGGGTGGCCGCCAGCTCGACGGCCCGCTCCACGCTCGTGGAGAGCCGGGCGCTGGCCATCGCGACGCGCTCGTTGGCGAGCGTCGTGCGGGCGAGGCGCCAGCCGTCGCCGGGCTCGGCGACGACGCAGTCGTCGGGCACGAAGACGGCGTCGAGGAAGACCTCGTTGAACAGCGCCTCGCCGGTGATCTCGCGCAGCGGCCGCACCTCGATGCCGGGGCCGCGCATGTCGACGAGGAAGTAGGTGATCCCCAGGTGCTGCGGGACGTCCGCATCGGTGCGCGCCAAGCAGATGCCCCAGTCGGCGCGCTCGGCGACCGAGGTCCACACCTTCTGACCGGTGATCTCCCACCCGCCGTCGACCTTGACGGCGCGGGTGCGCAGCGAGGCGAGGTCTGAGCCCGACCCGGGCTCGGAGAAGAGCTGGCACCAGACGAGCTCGCCGAGCAGAGAGGGCCGGACGAACCTCTCGCGCTGCGCATCGCTGCCGTGCGCCAGGATCGTCGGCACCGCCCACCCGGCGATGACCAGGTCGGGACGCTCCACCCCGGCCGCGGCCAACTCCTGGTCGATGACGACCTGCTGGACGGCGTCCGCACCGAGGCCGTACGGCACCGGCCAGTGCGGGGTCAGGTAGCCGGTCTCGACGAGGGCCGCGCGACGCTGGTGCACGGGGCGGATCTTGATCTTCTCCACGGTCGCGCGGATCTCCCCCCGGATCAGCTCGTCCCGTCCGTCGAGGTCGACGTCCACGGTCCGGCGTACGCCGGAGGTGGCGGCCGCCGTGAGCCGCTCGGCAGCGTCTGCCGAGCCGCCCACCAGGGAGCGCAGGGACAGCGCCCGGCGCAGGTAGAGGTGGGCGTCGTGCTCGTAGGTGAAGCCGATCCCGCCGAGCACCTGGATGCAGGCCTTGGCGATGTCGACGGCGCCGTCGAAGCAGGTCTCCAGCGCGACGTCGACGGCGAAGTCCCACTGCTGCTCGTCGCCGGCGTCACCCGCGTTCGCCGCGTCCCAGGCGGCGGCCGTGATGGCCTCGGCGGTCTCGAGCATCTCCGCGCACAGGTGCTTGATCGCCTGGAAGGACCCGATCGGCTTCCCGAACTGCTCGCGCACCTTCGCGTACTCGACGGCCGTGTCCAGGCACCAGCGGGCGACCCCGGAGGCCTCGGCCGCGGCGAAGGTGACGGCGACCCGGCGGCGGTGGTCGCTGGTCGAGGAGGAGCGAGCGCCAGCGAGCGACGTATCGAAACCCGCGACGGCGTGCCGCGCGCTCAGGTCGAGCCCGAGCGAGCCGCCGCCGTCCCAGACCACGCCGCCGGCGTACACCTGGACGCCGTGGCGACCGGGCTCGCCGGTCAGCACCCCGCCGGTCGCGGCACCGAGCAGGCCACCGGGCAGGAGGGAGTACGCGCAGGCCTCGAGCGCGACCGCCTGGTCGAGCAGCGTGCCGCCGCCCCCGCCCGCAGCCTCCGGTACGGCGATCGCGTGCACGCCCATGTCCTCCACCGCCGACCACAGGTCGGCGAAGGTGGCCGCCGGGTCGCCCTCGGCGGCGCGGATCGCCTCGATCCCGCCGAGGCTGCCGGCCCACTTGCGCAGGCTGGCGGCCAGCTCGACCTGGTCGTCGGTGATCGCGATCGACATGACACATCCTTCGGTAGTCGAGTGCCGCCGAGGAACGAGGCCACTCGATCGAGTCGGTGATCGAGTGCCGCCGAGGAACGAGGCGGTGTATCGAGATTAGAACGTGTTCTAACTCTACTAGAATCGCAGCGTGACGTCCCAGATGCCCGCCGACCTGCTCCCCCACGCCCTCGCGGCGAAGGGCTTCATGCCCGAGGACGAGGGCGCGGTGCTGCACCGGATCGCGCGGGAGCGACTCCCGCACGGCCCGGTGCTCGAGGTCGGCACGTACTGCGGCAAGTCGGCGATCTACCTGGGCGCGGCCGCGCGCGAGGTCGGCGGCGTCGTGTTCACCGTCGACCACCACCGCGGCTCGGAGGAGAACCAGGCCGGCTGGGAGCACCACGACGCCTCGGTCGTCGACCCGGAATTCGGGCTGATGGACACGCTGGGCCAGTTCCGCAAGAACATCGCCCGCGCCGGCCTCGAGGACCACGTCGTCGCCGTGGTCGGGAGGTCCACCACCGTCAGCGCGCACTGGAGCGCCCCGCTGAGCCTGTTGTTCATCGACGGCGGTCACGGCGAGCAGCCGGCGACCGACGACTACGAGGGCTGGGCGCACCACGTCATGCCGGGCGGCCTGCTCGCCATCCACGACGTGTTCCCGGACCCGGCCGACGGCGGGCGCCCGCCGTACGAGCGGATCTACCTGCCCGCGCTCGCCAGCGGCGACTTCGCGGAGGTCGAGGCCGTCGGCTCGCTGCGGGTGCTGCGTCGTCGCTGACGATCAGCGCTGGGCGCGCTCGTCGGCCCCGCACGCGCACTCGAGCGCGATCTCGTCGAAGTGCGCGGCCAGCGAGGTGCCGCGCATGATCCCCGAGCCCGGGGTGGAGTGCCCGTAGGTCTCCCCCAGCGCGTCGATCGCCAGCAGCACGGCAGCGGCGGTGTACGTCGTCTGCTCGTGCGGCCAGTAGACGTTGCGCGGCTCGCCCGCGGGCGCGGGGCGGGCCGGGTCGTCGTACACCCAGCCGGTCCAGTAGCGACCGTCGCTCTCGCGCAGCAGCTGCATGTCGGCGACGAGCCGTCGCGCCCGTGCGGGCTCGCCGAGCGCGTCGAGCGCCATCGCGAGCTCGCAGGTCTCGGCACCGGTCACCCAGGGGTTGGTGTCGACGCAGTGGATGCCCATGCCCGGCACCACGAAGTCGTCCCAGCGCTCGGCCAGCCGCTCCCGCGCAGCGCCGCCGCGGACGGCACCGCCGAGGACCGGGTAGTACCAGTCCATGGAGTACGTCGACTTGTCGGCGAACAGGTCGCGGTGGCGTCGTACGGCGTGACCGAGGCGACCGCCCGCGAGCTCCCACTCCGGCTGCGGGTCGTCCATCAGGTCCGCGAGCGCGACGCCCGCGCGGAGCGAGTGGTAGATCGAGGAGTTGCCGGTGAGCAGGCAGAAGTCGTCGACCGGCGTCCAGCGGATGCCGCCCCACGGCTCCTGCAGCGAGGTGACGAAGTCGAGCCCTGCGCGGATCGCGGGCCAGAACCGCTCCACGAAGCGGATGTCGCGACGGATCAGCCAGTGGTGCCACACCCCGACCGCGAGGTACGCCGACATGTTGCTCTCGCCGCGGCCGTCCTCGACCTCGCCGCCGACGATCTTCATCGGCCACGAGCCGTCCGACCGCTGCATGGTGAGCACCCAGTCGTAGCCGCGCTCGGCCGCTGTCACCTGGCCGCCGACGAGCATCGCCATGGCGGCCTCGACGTGGTTCCAGATGTCGGTGTGCTCGCCGACCGTCCACGGCACCGCGCCGCACGACTCCTGCATCGCTGCGATCGCGTGGGCGGTGTCGGCCACCTGCTGCGCGGTGAGCAGCCCGTCGACGTACGGGAGGCGCGAGAGGGGGACCTCGGGCTGGTGCGACTCAGGCGTCGTCATCGGCAGCCTCGGGCAGCTGTCGGTCGCTTCGCTCCCCAGCACCTTCCGGTTTGCGGAAGTAGAGCACCATCGACTTGCCGATGAGCGGGTCGAGCACCTTGCCGGCGTACTGCAGGGTCTTGGGCTGCTTCATGATCTCCCAGACCAGCAGCTTGTGGTACGCCTTGGCGAGGGGGTGGGTGTCGTTCTCGACGCCGACCGCGCACTTGATCCACCAGTACGGCGCGTGCAGGCCGTGGGTGTAGCTCTTGCCCTCGAAGATCATCGCGTCGCCGGGTGTGCCGTCGTTGAACCGACCGCCCTTGGTGACCTTGTCGATGAGCTCGTGGTCGGTGTAGATGCGGATGTGGCCACCCTCGGCGTTGTGGTAGTCCGCCGACAGGCGCCAGTTGATGACCTCGGGCAGCCAACGGGGCACCGTGACCGCCATCGTGCCGCCGGGCCGCAGCACCCGGATCAGCTCGCGGATCGCGGCGACGTCCTCGTGGATGTGCTCGAGCACCTCCGAGCAGACGATCCGGTCGAACTCGCCTTCGGCGAAGGGCAGCGCGAGCGCGTCGCCCTGCTTGACGTCGGCCTCGGCGCCCTCGGGGACCTCGCCGGCCTCCTTCATCGCGACGAAGAGGTCGCGGACGCCCTCGAGCTCGTCGGCGTCGATGTCGAAGGCGATGACATCAGCGCCCCGGCGGTACATCTCGAAGCTGTGCCGGCCCGCGCCCGCACCCATGTCGAGGACCCGCTCGCCGGCCTTCAGGCCGAGTCGGTCGAAATCAACGGTCAGCATCTGCGTGCTCCTCCTGGTACTGCTTGATCACGTCTTCGAGAACATCGGCGGTCGTGGCCGCGACGGCCGACCAGCTGAACAGCTCCTTGACCCGCTGCCGGCCGGCGGCACCCATCCGGGCGCGGCGCTCGGGGTCGTCGAGAAGGCCGGCGACCGCGGTGACGAGCGCGCCCACGTCGCCCGGCTCGACCACGTCCGCGCACAGGCCGTCGGGGCCGACGACCTCGGGGATGGCACCGGCCCGCGAGACGACCAGCGGCGTCTCGCACGCCATCAGCTCGGCGGTGGGCAGCGAGAAGCCCTCGTAGAGGGACGGCACGCAGGCCAGCTCGGCCGAGCCCATCAGGGCGACGAGCTCGTCGTCGGTGAGGCCGTTGGCGAAGGTCACGTGGCCGGCGATGCCGAGCTTGTCGATCAGCTTCTCGGTGACGCCACCCTCCTTGGGCTTGGTCACCAGGACGAGCTCCAGCTCGCGCTCGGTGCGCAGCTTGGCGAACGCCTCGAGCAGGATGTGGATGCCCTTGAGCGGGGCGTCGGCGCTGGCCATCGCGAGGATGCGACCGGGCACGCGCGGCTCGGTCGGCGGGCGGAAGCGGTCGTCGACACCGAGCAGGATCGTGTCGATCCGGTCGCGGTCGACGCCGAACTCACGCACCACGTCGCGCTTGGAGGACTCCGAGGGCACGATCACGCGGCGGATCCGGGGAGCGGTGAGCTTCTGCTGGCGCAGGAAGGAGTACCAGCGCCACACGCCGGCCTTCGGCAGCTCCACCTTGATCCGGCTGCCGGCCTTCCGGCGTACCCATGGAGCGGTGCTGAGCTCGATCGCACGGTCCATGGTGATCGGGTGGTGGATGGCGGCCGCCAGCGGGAGGCCGTCCTCCTCGATCTGCAGCAGCGGCGTCGCGAGCGTCTGGTTGTCGAAGACCACGTCGAAGTCGTCCCGGCGGGCGCGGAGCAGCTTCACGACCCGCTTGCTGAACGTCAGCGGCTCCGGGAAGGCGCCGCTGCGCATCGTGAGCCACTCCTCCACGTCGATCAGGTCGCGGAACTCGCGCGGGCGCGGGTTCCGGAACTCGTCGCCGGGCCGGTACAGGTCCAGGCTCGGGACCTTCGTCAGCGTGACACCCTCGTCGAGCTCGGGGTACGGCTGCCCGGAGAACACCTCCACGGTGTGCCCCAGCGCGACCAGCTCGCGACTGAGGCGCCGGATGTAGATACCCTGTCCGCCAACGTGCGGCTTGCTGCGGTAGGAAAGCATCGCGATCCGCATGACCGAATCTCCTCCAAGGTGTCTGCCCGTCGCCGGCTCAAACCATCGAGTCACGGCGCCAGGCTCACCAGGAGCAGGGCCGGAACAAAACTGTAACGTGTTTCTATTATGCGCTACCTGTTAGTAGCCTAGTCGCTACGGCCCACCCTCCGAGCAACGAGGAGTTGACGTGACCACCCACTCGCTGACGTCCGACACCACCGGCGACAACGGCGGGTCCGCCGCGCAGCGCGACCGCCGCAAGCGGATCCTCGACGCGACGTACGACCTCGCGGCCACCGGCGGGTTCGAGGCCGTCCAGATGCGCGCGGTGGCCGAGCGGGCCGACGTCGCCCTCGGGACGCTGTACCGGTACTTCCCGTCCAAGATCCACCTGCTCGTCTCGGGCCTGGACCGGCAGTTCGAGGAGGCCTCCAAGCGGCTGCTCGAGCGGCAGATCCCCGGCGACACCCAGGCCGACCGCGTCCTGTACGTGCTCAAGCGCCTCACCCGCGGCATGCAGGGCGACCCGAAGCTCACCGAGGCCCTCACCCGCGCCTTCATGTTCGCCGACTCCTCGGTCAAGAACGAGATCCACTCCGTCGGCATGTCGATGACCTCCATCGTCACCCACGCCATGCACGGCCGTGAGGCCGACGACGCCGAGATCACCGAGGACGACATCGCCGTCGCCCGCGTCATCGGCGACATCTGGCTCTCCGCCCTCGTCGGCTGGGTCACCGGCCGCACCACCGCCGCCGAGACCGCCGCCCACATGGAGAACGCCGTCCGCCTGGTCCTCCGCGACTGACTCAGCGCGAGTTCTGGCTTCTGGTCAGCCGAATCAAGGGTTTCGGCTGACCAGAAGTCAGGACTCGCGGTCACGGTCTCCCCTCTCGAGCCTGCGTCGGTTCGAGTACGACGGGCGCAACGCGACCCTCAGCTCGTTGAGCCACCTGTCGAGTCGAGCGCCCGTGAAGTCGCCGTTGCGGACGACAATCACCGTCCAACCGCGAGCCCGCAACCACGCCCTGCGCGCCTCATCGTCCTCGATCTGCTCCTCGGTCTGCAGGTGACCGTCTTCGCCGTCGTACTCAACGGCGACCTTGCGCCGACGGTAGGCAAGATCCAAGCGGTACCGCGGAACGCCGTCATCGATGACCCACACCTGCAGGTCGGGTACGGGAAGGCCGGCGTCGATGATCGCGATCCGGACCCAGGACTCACGCATCGACTCCGCGCGCGGGTCGCTGTGCTCGACCAGGTTGCGCGCCTGCACGACTCCGCGGCGCCCGGTGTACCTGCGTCGCACCGCTTCAGCGAGCTCGGCCATGGAGAGCCCGTAGCAGCGACGGAATGCGTCCAGTGCCGCCAAGGCATCGCGACGTTCCAACACACATGCGAGGTCGAGTGCGGTGCGCAGTGGCGTGGTGACGGCGACGCCATGCACCTCGGTGACCTCTTCCGGGAGAAGGTCTCTCCGATGGCCACCGATGCCCGACCCGATCGATGCCGCCCGTGCGGGACCCACGCACATCTCGACGACCGGAGCCACGTCGCGGCCCGCATACGGGTAGAGGTCGAGCCCATGGAGCCATGCTGCCGTTCGATCGCAGGCCACATGTCCCTCACCGAGCAGCAACGCGACGGCGCTGGCCCGCACCGCCACGTCATCCCCCAGGTCGGCGGCGGCATACACGCCACGCACGACACGTCGCACGACCCCTTGGTCCACCAGTCTCCGCAACGCGGCACGAGTGAGTCCAACACGAGCAAGGTCCCTCGAGGTGAACGGCTGGGAAAGGTCAGGTTCGGGCATCCGTCGATGGTCGCGGCGTGCCCCCGTTCACGACGCCATCCGCCCAGCCTCCTGTGGACAAGGAGCGCGAAGTCCGGTCTGTGGATGCGATTCTGGCTCGGCATGGTGCGCGAGTTGCCACGTGTGGTCGACCGAAACCCTGGATTCGGTCGACCACAAGGCTGAACTCGCGGTCAGGCGCCGAAGGCGTGGGTGGAGGTGACTCCCCCGTCCACGGCGATCTCGGCACCGTTGACGTAGCCGGACTCGTCGCTGGCGAGGAAGACGTAGACGGGGGCGATGTCGTCGGGGGTGCCGACGCGGCGGAGCGGGACCTTGCTGGCGCCGTACTCCATCGCGGCGTCGCCGCCATGGACCCGCGTCATCGGGGTGTCGATCATGCCGGGGTGCACGGAGTTGACCCGGATCCCCTTCGGGCCGAGCTCCATGGCCGCGCACTTGGTCATCCCACGGATCGCCCACTTGGTGGCGGCGTACGCCGTGCAGGAGGGCATGCCGGCCAGGCCCTCGACCGAGGACGCGTTGATGATCGAGCCGCCACCGTTCTTGCGCATCGTCCGGGTGACCGCCTGCATGCCGAGGAAGCAGCCGAGCTGGTTGACCCGCCAGAGCAGCTCGACCTCCTCGGCGGGCATCCGCTCGATGTCGCCGAAGCGGAGGATGCCGGCGTTGTTGGCGAGGACGTTCACCGGCCCGAAGCGGGTGTTGGTGTCCTCGACCAGCGCCTCCCAGGACGCGGCGTCGCTGACGTCGTGCGCGACGAAGTGGGCGGCCGGGCCGAGCTCGTCGGCGAGCGCCTGTCCCTGCTCCTTGGCGACGTCCGCGATGACGACCTTGGCGCCCTCCGCCACGAACGCGCGGGCGATCTCGGCGCCCTGCCCCATCGCGCCGCCGGTGACGATCGCGACCTTGTTCTCGAGACGTCCCATCGTCACACCGTCAGCTTCATGATCGAGTCGGCGGCGAAGCCCACCGACGGGTCGCGGTCGGAGAAGAAGCCGCCGAGCTGCTTGTCGAGGTCCTCGGCGGACCAGAGGTCGCCCGCGGCGTCGAACCGCTGCTCGACGACCGGCGCGGCCACGAGGGCCACCATGCCGCCGTACACGACGAAGACCTGCCCGGTGATCCGCTCAGCGGCCGGCGACGCGAGGTAGGCGACGAGCGGGGCGACGTGGTCGGCGGAGTACGGGTCGACCGCGCGGCCCGACTGGTCCTCGCCGAAGACGGCCGCCGTCATCGCGGTGCGCGCGCGGGGGCAGATCGCATTGGCGCGTACGCCGATCCGGGACAGCCCGCGCGCCGTCGACAGGGTCAGCGCGGCAATGCCGGCCTTCGCCGCGGCGTAGTTCGCCTGCCCGGGTGAGCCGCCGAGGAACGCCTCGGAGGCGGTGTTGACGATGCTGCCGTAGACCGTCCCGGACTCGGACGCCTTCGCCTGCTCGCGCCAGTACGCCGCCGCGTTGCGCGACAGCAGGAAGTGCCCACGCAGGTGCACCGCGATGACGGCGTCCCACTCCTCGTCGGACATGTTGAAGAGCATCTTGTCGCGGGTCATGCCGGCGTTGTTCACGACGATGTCAAGCCGGCCGAACCCCTCGACGGCGGCAGCCATCATCGCGTCGGCGGTCGCCCGCTCGGAGACGTCGCCGCCCACGGCGACGGCCTCGCCGCCGGCCGCCCGGATCTCCTCGACCGTGCCGTCGCCGCCGCCCGGGAGGTCCGCGACGACGACCCGCGCGCCGGCGGCCGCCAGGGCGAGCGCCTCGGCGCGCCCGAGACCGGCACCCGCGCCGGTGACGATCGCGACCTTGCCGTCGAGATCCGTGGAGACCCCCACGCTCACTCCTCGACCAGCGAGATCGCGTTGCGCGGGCAGGCCGCGGCGGCCTGCCGCACCCGCTGCTCGTTCTCCGCGGTCACCTCGTCGGTGTTGAGCTGCAGGAAGTCGTCGTCGTCCAGCTCGAAGACGTCGGGCGCGAGCGCCTCGCACATCGCGTTGGACTCGCACAGGTCGAAGTCGACCTTGATCTTGAGGGTCATCTCCAGTCCTCTCAGGTCATCTTGCGGTGGTCCCAGGTGGCCACCTGTTCGGGATGGATGATCACGGCGACCCGCTTGGTCGCCTGCTTCTCGACGGTCTGCCGACCGAAGTCGCCGAGCGCCTCGAAGGACTCGGCGTTCAGCATCCGGGTGGCGACCGCGGAGCCGATGTCGAAGATCCGGTCGCGGTCCGTGATGATCTCGGCCCGCCCCCGGATCGAGACGCCGCGCAGCTCGAAGTAGTCGGTGCCGTCCTCGACCAGCGCCGTGACCCGCGGGTCGCGCTCGAGGTTGCGGATCTTCTGGCTGCGCCCGTAGGTCCAGAACGCGATCTTCCCGTCGCGCACGACGTAGAACAGCGTGGTCAGGTGCGGGAAGCCGTCGTGCCCGTTCGAGGCGACCTGGACCTTCAGGTTCTCCCCGAGGAGCTGCTGCACCTCGTCCTCGTCCAACCGGACGGCAGCGCGACCCGACGCCACCTCAGCTGCCCTCCGAGGAGTGCCCCGGGAAGACGTGCGCCGTCGGGTCGACGACGACCGCGGCGTTGTTCACGGCCGTGGCCGCCTCACCGAAGCCGACCGCGATCAGCCGCACCTTGCCGGGGTACTCGGTGATGTCGCCGGCCGCGAAGACCCGCTCCAGGTTGGTGCGCATCGAGGGGTCGACGACGAGGTGCCGCTTCTCGGTCGTGATCCCCCACTGCTGCAGCGGGCCGAGGTCGGCGACGAAGCCGAGCGCCGCCACGACCGCTTGAGCGGGCCGGGTCTGAGGCTCGCCGTCGACGGTGATCTCGACCTGCTCGACGGTCTCGCCACCGATGATCTTGGTGACCTCCGCCTTGGTCAGGATCTCCACGCTGGAGGCCCTGACCTGGTCGACGGTCCGTTGGTGGGCCCGGAAGGCGTCCCGCCGGTGGACCAGCGTGATCGAGCGGGCGACAGGCTCGAGGTTGACGGCCCAGTCGAAGGCGCTGTCGCCACCGCCGACGATCACCACGTCCTTGTCGGCGTACGGCTCGAAGCTCGGGACGAAGAACTCCATCCCGCGCCCCAGCCAGTCGTCGCCGACCGGCAGCGGGCGCGGGCTGAACTTGCCGATGCCGGCGGTGATCAGCATGGCCTTGGCGCGCACCTCGGTGCCGTCGTCCAGGGTCAGCGTGAGCCCGTCGTCGTCGGTGACCAGCGTGGTCGCCGTCCGGCCGAGGAGGTACGTCGCTCCCGCGGTGTCCGCCTGCGCCACGAGACCCGCGACGAGGTCGCGCCCCTTGACGGTCGGGAAGCCGGCGACGTCCAGGATCTGCTTCTCGGGGTACATCGCGGTGATCTGGCCACCGAGCTCCGGCAGCGAGTCGACCACCGCGACCCGCATCCCGCGGAAGCCGGCGTAGTACGTCGCGAAGAGGCCGGTCGGCCCGGCCCCCACGATCACCAGGTCGCAGTCCACAGCAGAACTGTAACGTGTTCTAGTTTCCTGTGTCTGCACCGGGCACCAACTTCCTGTGGTCTATTGCGTGTCCAGGTGGTCGACGAGCCACCCGTGATCGGTGTGGACCATGGTCACCAGCACCTTGTACGGCGTGTAGGTGAGCCTGCGCTGCTTGCCGGTGCCCTTGGTGACGTACTGGTCCAGGAACAACAGTGCCTGCAGCTGGGTGTCGTTGGCGCGCACGACACCCTGCGCGACGACCTTCGCGTCCACGCTGGTCTTCGCGGCGATGAAGTCGTGCTTCACGTCCGAGGTCGTCGACCTGAACTGCGGCGCGAAACGGCTCGTGAGCACGTCGACGCCCTTCGCGACGTCGGCGTCGTAGGTGCGGTAGTCGCGCTTGATCAGCAGGACCGCGTCCTTGGCGGCCTCGTCGACGCCCTGGTCCACGTCGGACTGGTTCATGACGACCGGCCGGCCGGGTGGGACGACGACCTGGCCCATCGCGTCCTGCGCCGTGGTCTTCGGCTCGCGCAGCTTGTGCTGCAGGAACCACGCCCCCTGCAGGACCAGGAGCACGACCAGGACCGCGAGGACGACGACCAGGCCCCGCGTGAGGCGGGCGCCGGCGAACAGGGACGACCAGGTCGCGGCCGGCTCCCCCGCGGGAGCGGGGTCGGCCACGCGTTCCGGCGCCGCGGCGGTGGGCGCGGTGGTGGGCGCGGCGTCGGCCGGGGTCTCCTCGACCGGCTGCTCCGGCTCCGTCGTACGGCCGGCGATCTTGCGCGGGCGCGGCGTCCCCCCGCGCGAGCTGGCGGGACGTCGGGGCTGCTGTGGGCTCATCGGTCTCTCAACTCACGAACTGCAGGTTGTTGACCAGCCAGTCCTGCCCGACCTTCTGCAGGTCGAGCTGGATCCGGTAGAACCGCGCGTGGGGCTGGTACTTGGTGGCCTTGCTGGCGACCGTGCCGCTGGTGACGGCGATGACCGTCGCGGAGTCCGCGTCGCCGGCGACGTACCCCGCCCAGATCACCTCGCCGCGCTCCGTCGAGTGCATCCGTCGGGCGAGCTTGGCGATGGCCGCGGTCGACTTGTCGTACTGGGTCCGGAAGGCGCCCGTGGACGCGGCACGCACGGCGGCGAAGCTCGCGTCGGGGTTCTTCCAGTCGACGTTGAGGAAGGACGTGACCATCCGGGTGCCGGCGGTGAGGATGTCCGCGAGCCGTTGCTGGTCACCGCTCGGCGCCTCCGGGACCGAGGTCACCACGCCGGCGCCGACGTCGGCACCGAGCCCGGCCGCCGCCTGGTCGTGCTTGTCGATCAGGGTGTTGCCGGCACGGTCCAGCACGGTGCCGCCGTCGCCGGAGTGGAGGTGCCACATCTGCGACCCGAGGAAGAGCACCACGGCGGCGGCGACCAACGCGGCCAGCCACAACCCGATGTTGAGCCTCGTGCGATCACTGTTCACCTGGGACCCGAAGGCATCGGTCACCTCTGGACCACCGGACCGACCAGAAGCCACTTCCACGCATCTCCTCCAAGGACCGACAGGTTCTGCGGCTTCTGGAACCGCACCGGCCTGCCGTGACCGTCATCGGTGTACGGCAGCACGCCGGACTCCTCGTTGCTCGTGACACTGTAGTTGCGCGCGGGTGACGAGTTCGTGCCCGCCGTGTACGCCATCGCCTGGTTGGTGCCGCGCCGCTCGTAGGGCAGCGGCGACGTGCAGACCGCCGGGTAGTGGCCGAGCCCGCCGTACGCGCTGTCCTCGTCGGTCACGTCCTGCGTCGAGCGCCACTGCGAGGGCGGCAGGTAGCCGTCGGTGCACGGCGGCACGCTGTAGTCGAACTGCAGGTTGACGTGCCCCCAGCCATCCCGGGTCGAGCCGGTCGGACCACCCGCGATCAGCGCCGGGTAGGTGACCAGCAGCTGCTCGATGCCGGCGAGGTTGGCGTCGAAGACCTGACCGACCGAGATCAGGTCGCTGAGCATCGTGGGCATGGTCGGGCCGAGGTCCTCGAGCAGCGCCTGCAGCTCACGCGCGGCCGACGGGGTCTCGTGGATGACCGTGCGCAGGTCGCCGTCGCTCCGGCGCAGCGCGCCGGTGAGGTGGTCGAGGTCCTTGGCGAAGGAGCGGATGTTCTCCTTCTGGCCGCTCTGGGTCTTGAGCACCTTCAGCCCGCTGTCGAGCAGCGTGATGGTCGCCTGGGTGTGCTGGGACGCCTCACGGATGAACGTCGACCCGCTGTCGAGGAGCTTCTGCAGGTCACGGCCGGTGCCGTGGAACATCGCGCCGAGCTCCTTGACGCTGCTCTGCAGGTCCTTCTTGTCGACCGACTGCACGAAGTCGTTCAGGGTGACCAGCAGGTCGCCCTCGTCGACCGGCAGCGATGCCGCCGAGCCGTGGAAGACCGTGCCGTCCTGGGCGTAGGGGCCGGCGTCGCTGGCCGGCGTGAAGTCGAGGTACTGCTCACCGACGGCCGACAGGTTGTGCACCTGGATCGGCGAGCTCGCGGGCAGCTTGGTGTCCTTCTGCAGCGTCAGGGTCGCGGTGATGCCGTCGGTCGTCGGGACGACCTTGGTCACCTTGCCGATCTTGACGCCGCGGTAGGTGACCTCGCTGCCGACGTACAGGCCTCCCGAGTTGGGCAGGGTCGCCTCCACGGTCAGCTCACGGCCGGTGACCTTGTCGATCACGCCGAGGTACGACGCCGTGATGTACACGATGCCGATCGCGCTGAGCGCCACGAAGGCCATCAGCCGGATGCGTACGCCGCGGCTCATGCGGCACCTCCCAGCAGCTGGTCGGTCGACCCGGGCTGGTCCGAGGACGCGTCCACCAGCCCGCGCGACAGGCCCGCCGACCCGCTGAACACGCTGCCGAGCACGTCTCCCGCGCCGATCAGCTGGCCCAGGTCGAGGTTCGGCGCCGCGTTGAGCGGCTGGCACACCGCGTTGGCGAGCAGCGACTTCTGCTGGCACAGGCTCTTCAGCGACTGCGTCATCTGCTTGCTCGCGAGGACGGCCGAGCAGTTGATGCTCAGCACCCGACCGCTGTTCACGCACTGCCGGACGGCGGTGCGCCCCGTGGCGGCCTTGCCGAGGTTGATGTTCGGCAGCTTCAGGGCCGAGTACAGGTTGTCGAAGTCGATCTGGACCCGCGCGATGGTGTTCGCGTAGTCGCCCTTGACGATCGCGTTCGCCGACTTCGGGAACGGGAAGCTCGCCAGCAGGTTCACGCCCGGGCCGAGCTTGTTGCCGGCGTCGGCGATTCGGTTCAGGACCGGGTCGAGGTCCTTGAGGATCCGCACGACGTTGTCCTTGCTCGCGTTGATCACCCGGGTGCCGACGGCCCCCAGGCGCTGCAGCGACCGCAGCATCGTCACCATCTCGGTGTGCTGGCTGTTGAGCACCTGGATGGCGGGGCCGGTGGCCTGCAGCGCGTCCGCGATCGTGCTCTTCTCACCGTTCAGCGTCTTCGCGAGGTTGTTGAGCGAGGACAGCGCGGTGATGATCTGCGTCTTCTGGCCGTCGATGGTGGTGACGACGCTGTTGAGGTTCTGCAGGACGCCGCGGAGCCGGTCGGTGCGACCGGACATCACCGCGTTGGCCTCCTTGGTGATCGTGCCGAGCTGCGCGACGCCACCGCCGGTCAGCAGGAAGGACAGCGCGCCGAGCACCTCCTCGACCTCCGGGTTGCGGTTGGTCGACGTCAAGGGGATGTTGTCGCCGTTCGCGAGGCGACCTTCCGGCGGGACGCTGGTGGGCGGCAGCAGGGCGACGTACTTCTCGCCCAGGAGGGAGACCTGGCGGATCTCCGCGATGGCGTTGTCGGGCAGGTCGACGTCGTCGCGGACCCGCATCGTCACGCGGGCGTGCCACCCGACCCGCTCGACGGCGGTCACCTCGCCGACGACCACGTCGTCCACCATGACCGTCGACCGCGGCACGACGTTCAGGACGTCCTTGAAGTCGGCGGTGACGGTGTAGGAGTCGTCCGCGGACACCGGGTGCCCGGGCAACGGCAGGTCGTAGGCACCGTTGAACGTGCAGCCGCCGAGCAGCAGCACGGAGACGAGGAGGGCGCCCAGCGCCTTGGCGGTACGGCGGTTCACGACCCACCTCCCAGCAGGGACTCCATGCTCGGGTTCGACGCGTCGCCCTGGTAGACCGGCGTCACCTTCGGGTTGAGCGGGCTGTTGCCGCCTCGGCTGCTCGCCCCCTGTGGGGTGAACTGGCTGTAGTTGGGCGGCAGGTACGGCACCTTGTCCAGGATCGGCCGCATCAGCTGGCTGATCAGGTCGCACGCGGTCTTCTTCAGCGACGCCGGCATGCCCTGCTTCTGCATGATGATCGCGCAGATGAAGCCGTCGGCGTCCCAGGCGACCCCCGCGATGGTGATCCGGGAGTTCTCCGAGCCGGTCTGGTGGTCGAAGCTGGCCTGCAGGTTGCTCATCGCCACCGGCGCGACCCGCAGCACGGTCTCCAGGTTCTGCCGCTCGGAGACGATCGTCGACATCACCGTCGTGAGGTTCTTGACCTGCTTGACGAGCGCGTCACGGTTGTCGTGGACGAAGCCCTTGACGCTGCCCACCGCCTGCGCGACCGAGGCGATGACCTTCTGCAGGTTGCCGCTCTCCGCCGACAGCGTGCGGGACACCCCGGCGAGGTCCTTCATGAACGCCCGGACCAGCTTGTCGTTCCTGCCCAGGGTCTGGGTGAACTCGGCCAGCTGGGTGACGGTGTCGAACAGCGGGCCGGCGCCGTTGCCGAAGGTCTGCGCGGCTTGTGACAGCTGCTGGATCATCCGGTTGCCCTGCGCACCCTGGCCGCCGAGCGCGTTGTGGGCGGCGTTGAGCAGGTGGTTGAGCGTGCCGTCCTTGTTGACACCGTTCGGTCCGAGCGCCGTGGTCAGCGTCTCCAGGCTGCTGTAGATCTTGTCGAGCTCGACCGGCACCGCGGTGTCGGGCATCGGGATGTCGGCACCCGAGGCCATCACCGCACCACGCGTGTAGACCGGCGTGAGCTGGACGAACCGGTCGGCCACGAGGGTCGGCGTCACGATGGCCGCCTTGGCGTCGGCCGGCACCCGGTACTTCGCGTCGTACTCCATGTCGACGCGCACCGAGTTGCCCTCTGGTGTGACCGCGGTGACCTTGCCGACCGTGACGCCGAGGATGCGTACGTCGGTGCCCGGGTAGACCGCCACCGTGCGCGAGAAGTGCGCGGTGACCGTCTTCATGTCGTGCGGCGACCAGACGACGTTGAACGCTCCGCCGATCACCACGAGCACGGCCACCAGGACCACGATCCGGCGGTCGATCCGCTTCCAGATGCTCTTCACCACGTCAGTTGCCCCCGCTCGTGTCGGGGAAGCCCGGGACGAACTCGCCGCTCGCGACCGCCGCCAGGTTGGACGCGTACGCGTCGAACCACGGCCCGGTGCCGAGGATGTTGGAGAGGATCGAGACGTACGGCCCGAGCTGGTGCAGGACCGACTTCAGCTGCTTCTTGCGCTGCACCAGCATCCCCAGCAGGCCCTGGACCTGCTGCAGCGCCGGGCCGATCTGCGCCTGGTTGTCGGTCGCGACCCCGCGCAGCTCCTTGGCCATCAGCCGCGCGTTGATGAGCAGCTGGTGGATGGCCAGCTTGCGCCGCTGCAGCTCCTTGAACACCAGGTCGCTGTTCTTCATCAGGTCGACGATGTCCTGGCCGCGCGCCGCGAGGACCTTGCTGACCTGCTGGGAGCTGGTGAACAGCGACTGCAGCTCGGAGTCGCGGGACGCGATCGACTGGGACAGCCGGGCGATCCCGCGGAATGACTGGCGCACCTCCGGCGCGGCGTCGTCGAGCGTGCCCGCCACGACGTTCAGCGCCTTCGAGAGGTTGTCGGTGTTGATCCTCTGCGTGGTGTCGGACAGGTCGCTGAACACCCCGACGATGTCGTACGCCGACGTGGTGTTGTCGATCGGGATCGTGGACCCGCTCCTGATGTCGTCACCCTGGGACGGCTCGAGGTTGAGGAACTTCTCGCCGAGCAGGTTGTAGACCTCGATCGAGGCGTGCGGGTCGCTGCCCAGGTCGACTCCCCCGTCCACCTCGAAGGTCACCACGACGTGGTCACCGTCCAGGTCGACGCCGGTGACCCGGCCTGACCGGATGCCGCCCACCTGCACCACGTTGCCCTTGTGCAGGCCGCTGGCGTCGTGGAACGCCGCGTAGTACGTCGTCCCGCGCAGACCGGGCAGCTTGGAGAGGTTGAACGTCGCGGCCGAGATCAGCGCCATGACGACGAGGCTGATCACGCCCAGACGCATCACGCGCGCGTCGCTGGCGGCCCTCATGAGTTGCACCTTGGAGCTGTCGAATGGAAGTCGACGTGGGTGATGTAGTCCTGGATCTGCTTCACGATCGGCAGGTTGCCGATGAGGGGCAGCTTGATCTGGGCCGTGATGCCGCAGATGTAGTACTGGTACCAGGAGCCGTAGGTTCCGGTGCGGACCTGGTCACTCATCACCTCGGGCATCCGGTTGAGCAGGTCGACGATGCTGGCCCGCTGCTTCGGGTCGTTCATCAGCGTCGCCAGCCGGCGCAGCGCCGCGATGTCGGTCTTCAGCAGCGGCCGGCCGCGGTGCAGCAGGTCGGCCACGGCCACGGTCAGCTTCGAGATGTTCCCGAGCGAGCCGCCGATGGTCCTGCGGCTGTGCGCGAGGTTCGTCATCCAGTCCTTCAGCTCCACGACCAGCGTGCTGAGCTGCTCGTGGTGCTGGTTGACCGTGGACAGCGTCGAGGTGAGGTTCGTGACCACCTGGCCGATCAGCTGGTCGCGGTCCGCCAGCGTGTTCGTGAGCGAGGCGGTGTGCTGCAGCAGGCTGCGCACCGTGCCGCCCTCGCCCTGCAGCACCTGGACCAGGTTCACGCTCAGGTCGTTGACCTGCTTCGGGGTGAGCGCCGCGAAGAGCGGCTTGAAGCCGTTGAAGAGCACGGTCAGGTCGAGCGCGGGCTTGGTCTGGGAGACCGGGATCGTCCCGCCGGGCGCCAGGGCCGCCGCGTCCTTCGCGTCGGTGCCCTCCTGCAGCGACAGGTAGCGGTCGCCGATCAGGTTCATGTAGTTGATGTGCGCGGTCGTCGCGGTCGTCATGTCGACGCCGTCGCGGACGCTGAACTTCACCAGCGCCATGGTCCGGTCGTAGTGGTCCACGCTCTTGACCGACCCGACGCTGACCCCGGCGACCCGCACGTCGTCGCCGCTCTTGAGCATGCTGGCGGTGGTGAAGATCGCCTTGTAGTCGTGGGAGGCGCCGATGCCGATGTGGCCCATCACGACGGTGAGCACGCCGGTGACGAAGAGCGACACCAGGGTGAAGACGCCGAGCTTGATGCCCGCCGACAGGGTTGCTGCGTTGCGCCGGTTCACGAGCCCGCCCTCCGACCCACCCGGACGACCGGGCCGTAGAGGAGCGAGCCGAGGGCGCCGTACGACGACGGCTGGTGGCCGGAGCTGTCGGCGAGCATCGCGTCGATGACCTGGCGGTCACCGGGCGTGCCGGCCGTGCCGCTGTCGATCGAGGCCGAGGGGATCCACGGACTCAGCGGCGTGATGTCGCTCGGCGGGTTCTGCACCTGCTGGATGCCCTGCTTGAGCTTCCAGTTGGGGCTCGGCACGGTGAAGTTGGGAAGACCGAGGCACCACGGCCCGTGCCCGACCTCGCCGAACTGGATCGCGTCGGACTTGCGGTAGACGTGGTACTGCGGGTTGAAGAACTCGATGAACTGCTTGACCCAGCCGCCCTCGAAGGTCTTCGACAGGATCGGCGCGTACGCCGCCGCGCCCTTGATCAGGCACGGGAACTCCGGCGAGTAGCGCGCGAGCAGGTCGGCCATCGGCACGGTCAGCCGGCTCATCTCGATCAGGTTCTGCCCGTTGGCCTGCAGGAACCGGGTGGCGGTGTCGCTCAGGCCGGTCAGGTCGGAGAAGAAGACGTCGATGTCGGCCTTCTCCTGCACGATCGTCCGGCTGGTGACCGTGAGGTTCGCGAGCGTGTGCAGCAGGTCGGGCGCGGCCACGTCGTAGTCCTTGGACACCTTCGCGAGCTGGATCAGGTCCTGCTTGAGCGTCGGGAGGTGGCCGTCGATGGCGCCCAGGTAGCTGCCGAGCTGGTCCATGGTGCGACCGATCTGCTCGCCGCGGCCCTCGAGCGCGGTGGCGATCGCGCTCAGCGTCTCGTTGAGGTCCTGCGGCCGCACGGCGCGCAGCAGCGGGAACAGGTTGGCCAGGACCTGGCTCAGCTCCACGTTCGTGGTCACGCGGGACGTCGGGATGACGGACCCGTCGGTGAGCGAGGTGCTGGCCGGCGCGCTGGGGACGATGAGCTGGACGAACTTCTGCCCGAACAGCGTCGTCGGGATGATCCGGACCGACACGTTCGACGGGATCGACTTCGCCTCCGCGGGGTCGAGCGCGACCTTGATCTCCGCGTGGTCGCCGACCTGGTTGATCTCGCGGACCTGCCCGACCAGCGCACCGTTCAGGCGTACGTCGCCGAACTTCGCCAGCTGCAGACCGGCCCGGTCCGCGTCGATCGTCACCCAGGTCACGTGGTCGAACTTCTTGGCGTAGATCGCGATCGACAGCCAGATGAGCAGGGCGATCGACAGCAGGAAGACGATGCCCGCCACGAGGAGGCGGTTGTGCTCCCCACGGCTGTCGTGGTGGATGTTGATCAGCATCAGCCGGTGATCCTGACCGTCGTGGTCGAGCCCCAGATCGCGAAGCTGAGGAAGAAGTCGGCGACGACGATGGTGACGATGCTGGTGCGGATGGCCTGACCGACGGCGCGGCCGACGCCGGCAGGGCCGCCGGAGGCGGTGTAGCCGTAGTAGCAGTGGATCAGGATGACCGCGACGGCGAGGAACAGCAGCTTGAGGAACGACCACAGCATGTCGACCGGAGGCAGGAACTCCAGGAAGTAGTGGTCGTAGGTGCCCGGCGACTGCCCGTAGATCAGCGTGACGATGAGCCGTGGCGAGAGGTACGACGCGCACAGGGCCACGATGTACAGCGGGATCACCGCGATGAACGCCGCCACCATCCGCGAGGTCACCAGGAACTGCAGCGACGGGATGCCCATGACCTCGAGGGCGTCGATCTCCTCCGAGATCCGCATCGCGCCGAGCCGGGCCGTGTAGCCGCAGCCGACCGTCGCCGCGAGCGCGATCGACGACACCAGCGGGGCGACCTCACGGGTGTTGAAGTACGCCGAGATGAACGCGCTGAACTTCGCCACCCCGATCTGGCTCAGCGAGGCGTACCCCTGCATGCCGACCTCGGTGCCGGCGAAGAACGCCATGAACGCGATGACACCCGCGGAACCCGCGATCAGGGTCAGGCCGCCGGCACCGAACGCGACCTCGGCGAGCGTGTTGAACACCTCGCGCGGGTACTTCCGGACGGTCGTCGGGACGGCGATCAGCGCCTTGACGTAGAAGAGCAGCTGGTCGCCGTACTCCTCCAGGCTGCGGCGACGCGCCTTGATGACGTCGCCGGCGAACGAGGTGAGGGTCGCCATCAGATACCTGCCGGGGGTGCGATCTGGAAGTAGATGGCGGTGATGACGGCGTTGAGGAAGAACAGCGCCATGAACGCGATGATCACCGACTCGTTGACCGCGCGACCGACACCCGACGGACCGCCGCCCGCGCTGAGGCCCTTGTAGGCACCGATGACGGCGGCCAGCAGGCCGAAGATCGCCGCCTTGATCATGGCGATGTAGAGGTCCGGCAGCGACGCGAGCGCCGTGAAGGAGGACAGGAAGGCACCCGCGGAACCGCCCTGGACGATGACGGTGAAGAAGTAGCCGCCCCCGATGCCGGTGCCGATCACGATGCCGTTGATCATCACCGCCACGAACATCGTGGCCACGACGCGTGGCGCGACCAGCCGTTCGAGCGGATCGATGCCGAGCACCTCCATGGCGTCGATCTCCTCGCGGATCTTGCGGGCGCCCATGTCGGAGCAGATCGCGGATCCCGCCGCGCCCGCGATGATCATGGCGGCCGCCATCGGCGCCGCCTCACGGACGGTGGCCAGCACCGCCGTGGCCCCGGCGAACGACTGGGCGCCGAGCTGGCCGGTGAGGTTGCCGACCTGCAGCGAGATGACCGCGCCGAACGGGATCGAGACCAGGATCGTGGGCATCAGCGTCACGCTCGTGACGAACCAGGCCTGTTCCAGGAACTCCCGGAACTGGAAAGGCCGGGTGAAGATCCGCTTGGTCACCTCGACCACCATGATCGCGATCTCGCCGGGTCCTCGAACCACGGCAGCGGCGCTCAACGCCATTCGATCACCTCATCTGTCCGGTCGAAGCCCGGCCAATAGTAGAACGTGTTCTCGTTCTTGCATAGCGACACCCTGTGGCCACCGCCACATGTAATTAACTCGAGCGGGTAGGCGGCGTCACGCGAACAGGGCGACCGATCGGCACCGCGAGCGGCCTCACCGGAGTTACGTCGGACCAGGGGACCTCCGGGACCCTACTGGGTCGCCGACATCATCTGGCGCAGCTCCTTCTTCAGGTCCCCGATCTCATCCCGCAGCCGTGCGGCCAGCTCGAACTGGAGCTCCGCGGCGGCTGCCTTCATCTGGTCGGTGAGGTCCTGGATCAGGGCGGCCAGCTCGCCGCTCGGCAGCCCCGCGAGCTCGCGGGCGTGACCCCCGACGTCGGTGCTGCGCAGGTGCGGGGTCGGGCTCTTGCCCCGGCCCGCGGGCAGCGACTCCAGCAGCTGCTGGGTCGACTCCTCCTCGCGCGCCAGCATCTCGGTGATGTCCGCGATCTTCTTGCGCAGCGGCTGCGGGTCGATGCCGTGGGCCTCGTTGTAGGCGATCTGCTTGGCCCGGCGACGGTTGGTCTCGTCGATGGCCGACTCCATCGACGGGGTGATGCGGTCGGCGTACATGTGCACCTGGCCGGACACGTTGCGGGCCGCGCGGCCGATCGTCTGGATCAGCGACTTGTCCGAGCGCAGGAAGCCCTCCTTGTCGGCGTCCAGGATGGCGACGAGCGACACCTCGGGGAGGTCGAGGCCCTCGCGGAGCAGGTTGATGCCGACGAGCACGTCGTACGCACCCAGCCGGAGGTCGCGCAGCAGCTCGATCCGCTTCAGCGTGTCGACCTCGCTGTGCAGGTAGCGGGTGCGGATGCCGGCGTCGAGCAGGTAGTCGGTGAGGTCCTCCGACATCTTCTTGGTCAGCGTGGTGACCAGGACCCGCTCGTTCTTCTCGGTGCGCTCCTTGATCTCGTGGATCAGGTCGTCGATCTGACCCTTGGTCGGCTTGATGACGACCTCCGGGTCGACCAGGCCGGTGGGCCGGATGATCTGCTCCACGACGTCGCCCTGGACCTTGTCCAGCTCGTAGTCGCCCGGGGTCGCGGACAGGTAGATGGTCTGGCCGATCCGGTCCAGGAACTCCTCCCAGCGCAGCGGGCGGTTGTCCATGGCGCTTGGCAGCCGGAAGCCGTGCTCGACCAGGTTGCGCTTGCGGGACATGTCGCCCTCGTACATGCCGCCGATCTGCGGCACCGCGACGTGGGACTCGTCGATGACCAGCAGGAAGTCCTCGGGGAAGTAGTCGAGCAGGCAGTTCGGCGCGCTCCCCCGGCTGCGACCGTCGATGTGCATCGAGTAGTTCTCGATGCCGGCACAGCTGCCGACCTGGCGCATCATCTCGACGTCGTACGTCGTGCGCATCCGCAGCCGCTGGGCCTCCAGCATCTTGCCCTGCCGCTCGAAGGTCTCCAGCTGCTCGGCGAGCTCGGCCTCGATGCCGTTGATGGCCCGCTCCATCCGCTCCGGGCCGGCCACGTAGTGGCTGGCGGGGAAGATGTAGAGCTCCTCGTCCTCGGTCAGGACCTCGCCGGTCACCGGGTGCAGCGTCATCAGCCGCTCGATCTCGTCGCCGAAGAACTCGATGCGGACCGCGTGCTCCTCGTAGACCGGGAAGACCTCGAGGGTGTCGCCCCGGACCCGGAAGGTGCCGCGGGTGAAGGCCAGGTCGTTGCGGGTGTACTGGATGTCGACCAGCCGGCGCAGCACCGCGTCCCGGTCGTGCTCCTCGCCGACCCGGAGGCGGACCATCCGGTCGACGTACTCCTGCGGGGTGCCGAGGCCGTAGATGCAGGAGACCGTCGACACCACGATCACGTCGCGGCGGGTCAGCAGGCTGTTGGTGGCGCTGTGCCGCAGCCGCTCGACCTCCTCGTTGATCGAGGAGTCCTTCTCGATGTAGGTGTCGGTCTGGGGGACGTAGGCCTCGGGCTGGTAGTAGTCGTAGTAGGAGACGAAGTACTCCACCGCGTTCTTCGGGAAGAGCTGGCGCAGCTCGTTGGCGAACTGCGCGGCCAGCGTCTTGTTCGGCTGGAGCACCAGCAGCGGCCGCTGGACCTGCTCGGCCACCCATGCCACCGTCGCCGTCTTTCCGGTGCCGGTCGCGCCGAGCAGCACGACGTCCCGGGTGCCGTCGTTGATGCGCTTGGTGATCTCCGCGATCGCGGCCGGCTGGTCGCCGGACGGCTGGTAGTCGGACTCCACGTGGAACGGGGCGACACGACGCTCGAGATCGGTGACCGGACGCATGCGGCAAGCCTACGGACCGGCACCGACAGCCGGGGACTGGCTCAGCGCGGCTGGTCCGGCTGGACCCGGAACGCCTTGAGCACCGTCGCGAGCATCGCGTAGTGCCCCACCAGGAGGACGACCTCGATCCGCTCCTGGGTGTCGAACAGACGGCCGAGCTCGGCCCACAGCGCGTCGGAGAGGTCCTGCTCGGCGACCAGCTCGTCGGCAGCGCGCAGCAGCAGCTGCTCCCGCTCGCTGAGGCCGTCCGGGACCGCCTCGGGACGCCGCTCCGCCACGGCGACCTCGGCCGCGCTGAGACCCGCCCGTCGGCCGAGCCGACGGTGCTGGGTGAGCTCGTAGTCCGAGCCGAGCAGCGAGGCGACCCGCAGGATGACCAGCTCGGCCTCGCGGCGTGCGAGCCGGCCCCCGGGCATCAGCCGGCCGGCGAAGTGCAGCCAGCCCCAGAACAGCCGCCGGTGCCGGCCCAGGGTGAGGAACACCGCCGGAGGTCGGGTGCCGGTGACGCGCCCGGCGATCCGGGCGAAGCCGGCGATGAACGGACCCACCTCGCGCCAGGTGCCGGGCTCGACCCGCGGCTCGACCGGGCCGCTCATCCCTGCCTCCGCGCCCGCTCCACCGACGGCAGCACCCGGTTGGCGCCGTAGTTGAAGGCCCGCATGGCGAGGGCGTACGCCGGCGGGCAGTACCTCTGCAGCAGGTGCACCAGCCGGATGTCGGCCGAGGTGTAGACCCAGTAGCGGTTGCGCAGCGCGCCCCTCCAGATCGCCTCGGCCGCCCGCTCCGGCGAGACCGCCCGCTTCTGGAAGCCCCGTCGGGCGCGCACGAACGCCTTGCTCTGCTGGTCGATCCCGGCGATCCGGATCGTCTCGACCAGCCCGGTGTCGACGCCGCCCGGGCACACCAGGCTGACGCCGATCCGGTGCTTGCGCAGGTCGTAGCGCAGCACCTCCGAGACGCCGCGCAGCCCGAACTTCGTCGCGCTGTACGCCGCGTGCCACGGCATCGCGATGATGCCCGCGGCGGAGGACACGTTGACCAGCTGCCCGCCACGTCCGCCGTCGATCATCGGCGGCAGGAACTCCTCGATGACGTGGATCGGGCCCATCAGGTTGACGTCGACGAGGCGCTGCCAGTGCTCGGGCTCCAGGCTGCGCACGGTTCCCCACACCGCGATGCCGGCGACGTTGAGGACCACGTCCATCGGGCCGCTGCGCGCCGTGACCGACTGGGCCAGCCGGCGTACCTGCGCGTGGTCGGAGACGTCCGCCGCCTCGGCGGTGACCACCGTGCCGCCGCGCGCGCGGATCGCGGCGGCGACGTCGGCGAGCGGCTCGACCTGGACGTCGGTGAGGTGCAGCAGCGCGCCCTGCGCGGCCGCCTGCTCGGCGACCGCCCGCCCGATCCCGCTGGCGGCTCCGGTCACGAGCACGTGCTTGCCCTGCAGGTCACGCACGGGCCTCACAGGTCCACCAGTTTCGTTCGCCCGCATGCGGCCTCAAGGCACAGTCCGTTGTCGGCCTGCGGATCTAGGCGGCCGCGCTGCGCGCTCACAGCAAGGGCCTCAGCGGGGACAGCACCAGCTCGGTGAAGCGGCGGTGCAGGTCGCGCGCCTCCCACTCCCCCATCGTGAGCTCCAGACAGTTCGACTCGTCCACCCGGAACACCTCCTCCAGCTCGGCAGCGAGCCTGCTGTCGATGACCTCGATGTTGATCTCGTAGTTGCCCTGCAGGCTGAGCCGGTCGATGTTGGCCGTGCCCACCGTGCACCAGTTGCCGTCGACGGTCGCCGTCTTCGCGTGGATCATCGCGTCCCGGTAGCGCAGGATCCGCACACCGGCCGCGAGCAGCTGGCCGTAGTAGCCGCGCGAGATCCAGTCGGCGACGACGTGGTTCGACTTCAGCGGTACCAGCAGGCGCACGTCGACGCCGCGACCGGCGGCCGCCTTGAGCGCGTCGACGAAGTCCTGGTCGGGCAGGAAGTACGCCGTGGTCAGCCAGATGTTCCTGCTGGCGCGGTTGATCGCCTCCAGGTACATCCCCCGGATCGGGAACATCCACAGCCGCGGCACGTTGCGCTGGAACCGCACCCGCGGCTCCCAGGTCGAGGCCGTCTCGAGCAGCAGCGGCCGCTCCGAGGCCCGCAGCCGGCGGCGCCGGTTGAGGTTCCAGAAGTCCGCGAAGGCACGCTTGAGGTCCCAGACCGCCGGCCCGGTGATCCGCATGTGCGTGTCGCGCCACTCGGTCTCATACGCCGACCCGATGTTGTAGCCGCCGATGAACCCGACCTCCTCGTCGACGACGAGGACCTTGCGGTGGTCGCGGCCGTAGCGGCGCAGGTCGAAGAAGCGCCACCCGGCGGCGTACACGGGGTAGCGCAGCACCTTCACGTGCGGTGGGAACCGCTGGAAGTGCGGGGACACGACCAGGTTCGCGAACGCGTCGTAGATCAGGTAGACGTCGACGCCGCGGTCCGCGGCCGCGACCAGCGCGCGCTTGAACCGCTCGCCGGTCTCGTCGCCCTTCCAGATGTAGGTCTCGAAGAGGATCTGCCGCTCGGCGGCGTCGATCGCCGCGAGCATGTCGTCGTACAGGTCCAAGCCGTAGGTGTACGTCGTCACCGACCCGTCGCCGACCGCGACCGAGCCCGGCGGCCGGGTCGGGAAGGGCTTCGGCCGCTTGCCGCGACGCCGGTAGGAGTCGACCAACGACATCGCGATCGCGACGACGAACGGCACCCCGATCAGCGTCAGCAGCACCCGCCGCAGAGCCGTCCTCACACCCACGCGGTCAATCTAGCGTGACCGGTCATCGCACCCTCAGGAGGCGTTGCCGCTGCCGAGCAGATCCAGCCGCGAGATCTTCCAGGCGCCGTCGACGAGGGTCATCGTCATCGTCACGCGGTGCTGCTGGAGGTTGACACCCTTGGCGATGTTCGACTTCAGCACCTGGTCGACGAAGGCGAGCACCTCGACCTGGGTGTCGCTGACGACCCGCGACATCGCGTCGACGACCGTCCCGCTCGCCACCGTCTTCGAGCTCTTGACGACCTTCTCCAGCGCCTGCGCGTTCGACGCAAACGGCTGAGCCACCTTGGGGTCGCTGAAGTCCGACAGCCAGCCCTTGTCGGTGTTGACCGTCTTGTAGTCGTAGGTCGTGATGTCGATGAGGTCGGCGCGTGCTGCGTCGAGCGCCGCCTGCCCGGCCGCGCTGTCCTGCCTCGCCGTCTGCGCCTGGTCGTACCAGCCGTGGGGCCGGAACGCGAGGACGCCCAGCACCACCAGCGCGACGAGGAGGACGGCCGACGCGGCCGCCAGGATCACGGTGATCCGGGCGGCCGCGCCGCGGTCGCTGTCTTCGGTGCTCACGCGGGCATGTCCTCCACGTCAGCGCCGTAGCGAGCGGTGTTTGCGGCCGATCCGGCAAGGCGGAGACGCGAAGGCATGCTGGATCGCCCGTCGAGCGGCTCCAACGCAGACGGATCGAGTCGGAAACGCCGCGCAGTAGGCGGTGGCGTGGAGGACATGCCCATTCCCGAGAACCTACCGAACCGGTCCGGGAGCGTGCGCCGCGCCGCGCTGCAGGTGGGTGAAGGACGCCGAGCAGGACCCGTTCATCTGGAACGGCTGCCGCGATCCGCGCGGGTCGTGGATCGTGGTGGCGTAGCGGCACCGCGAGTCCTTGTCCGCGATCAGGGTCAGGTACAGCGTCTTGTTGCGGACCTTGTTCAGCAGCGTCGACAGACCCGGCTGGTACGCCGCCAGCAGCGCCCGCAGGTGCGGGTTGTAGGACTCGAAGACGTCGGTGAAGCTGACGCCGGTGCTGAGGAAGCCCGGCAGGACGTCGTTGGCGTCGTTGATGAGCTTGATCATCTGCTGCATCTGCGAGGGCGCCGTCTTGAGGGTGTGGACCAGCTCCGGGTCGTAGTTCTTCAGGAACGCGGCGAGCGTCTTCGACGTCCGCGCGAGCTGCTGCAGCGACCCGCTGTTGTCGTTGACGATCGACAGCACCGGACCGGCGTTGGTGATCAGCCGGTTGGTCTGCGGCCAGACCTTCACCAGCGTGTCCAGCAGCTGGGTGCCCTGGTCGAGCACCTGGCCGATGTCGTCGCCGGTGCCGGCCAGACCCGTGCTGAGCTCGCCCAGGACGATCCGCAGCTTCTTGTCGTCGATCTGCTCGAGGACCTTGTTGATCGCGATGACGGTGGAGGTCAGGCTCTTCGGGATGTCCGTCGAGCTGGCCGCGATCGTGGCGCCGTCCTGGAGGTACGGGCCGCTGTCACTCTTCGGCTGGAAGTCCAGGTACTGCTCACCGACGGGCGACAGGCTGCGCACCTTGGCGATCGTGTCGGCCGGGATCTTCGTGCTGGACGTCAGCTTGATCGTGGCGACGACCCCGGTGGCTGACGGCATGATCTTCGAGACCTGCCCGACGCGGACGCCGCGGTAGGTCACCTGGGAGCCGGCGAACAGGCCACCGGTCTGGCGCAGCTCGACGTTGATCGTGTCCGGGCGCGACGTGAGCGGCTGCGAGAGCACCGCGGAGAAGATGTACGCCACCGCGAACACGAACACAAGCACGATGCCCACGACGCTGAGGTACAGCTTGTCGGTCAGGATCTTGCGCACCATCTCAGAGTCCTCCGCCCAGCAGGTTGCCCAGCAGTCCACCGAGTCCGGTGTTGTTCGTGCCGCCCGTACCGCCCGATCCCTTGCCCCCGGAACCCGAGTGGTGGGACGCCGTCGTGCCGCCGAGCAGCCCACCGGTCAGCCCGCCGAGCAGGCCGGAGCCGGTGCTGTTCAGCAGCCCACCCAGGCCCAGCGTGTTCAGCAGGTTGGCGACACCCGCCAGCAGCCCGGTCGTGCCGGTGATGCCGTCCAGGTGCAGGTTGAGGTGGATGTTCAGGTAGTCGTTGGCGATCAGCCTGTCGGCCGCCTTCGACGCGTTGATGAGGGAGAGCAGCGACGAGCGCCAACGCCCCTTGTTCTTCGCGAACTCGGCGAGCACCGGCTGCAGCTCCTTGAGCATCCGGAGCAGCTGACCGCGCGTGGCGTTCACCGTGGTGTTCGCGGCACCGGCGAACCGGTCGAGTGCCTTGAGCAGCTTGGTGAAGGCCGGCGTCTGCTGGCGCAGCACGTGCGCGGCCGGCCGGATCTCGCGGACCGCCCGGTTGATCGTGTCCTTGCGGGCGTTGAGCGTCTTGGACAGCGAGTTCAGCGAGGTCAGCACCTTGTCGACGCTGCCCGTGGTCGCGTTGGCCTGGGTGAGGAACGTCCGCGCCTTCTCCAGCAGCGCACGGTAGTCACCCTCGTGGCCGTTGAGCGCGGTGTTGAGCTCCTCGGTCACGGTCTGCAGCTGGCCGAGACCACCGCCGTTGATCAGCAGGGACGCCTCGGACAGCGCGTCCTCGACCGTCGGTGCGGTGTCGGTGTCCTTGAGGCTCAGCTGCGCACCGTCGGAGAGCAGCGGGCCGTTGGTCGGGTTGGTGACGTCGACGAAGAGCTCACCGAGCGGCGTGGTGTAGCGCAGCCGCGCGGTGGCGCCCTGGTGCAACTGGGCGTCCTTGCGGATCGTGAGCGTCACCTCGGCGGTGAAGTTCTTCTCGCTGATCGAGTCGACCTTGCCCGCGTCGACGCCGTTGACCTTGACCGGCGCGCCGTGCGCCAGGTTGAGGGCGTCGCGGAAGTCGGCCTGGACCTGCATGGTGTCGCCCGACACCCCGGTGCCCGGGATGGGGAGGTCGCCCATGGTCAGCCCGCAGCCGCTGAGCATGACGCCCAGCACCAGTGCCACGGCCCCGGCGACGGCGGTTCGGAATCGCGTCGTCATCAGTTCGCTCCTGGCTGGGTGCCGTCGAGGATGTCGCACAGGTTGCCCGGCAGCTGCGCGCAGATGTTCTGCAGCACGCCACCCAGCGGGTCGAGGATCAACGGGTCGATCCGGACCGGCAGGCGGTTGCCCTTGAGCCGCTCGAGGTTCTGCAGCGCGAGCGGCATGACCCGGAGGATCTCGGCGAGCTGCTTCTGGCGCGACAGCACGGTCTTCATGACCTGCGAGGAGCCACCGAGCAGCTTGACCAGCTGCGCCCGGTTGTCGACGGCGAACTGCGCCACCGTCTGCACGGCCTTGCTCAGGCTGCGCAGCGCCGACCGGAAGTTCACCCGCTCGGCGGCCAGCAGCGAGCTCGCCGCCGACACCTGCCGGATGAACTGCTTGGCGGTCCCCTGGTTCGCGGCGATGGTGCCGACCAGGTTGTCCAGCGAGGTCAGCGTCGCGGAGACGTTGCCGCGCTGGGCCGCGAGGCCGTTGATGCCGTTGGCCAGCGAGTGGATCGTCTGGTTGAGCAGCGGACCTCGGCCGTTGAGGGCGTTGGTGCCGGCGTTGAGGAAGTGCCGGATCGCGGCCGTGGTCGACTTGGATCCGCCGATGCCGGTCGCGAACGTGTTGAGCGCCGCGAGGACCTCGTCGAAGTCGACCGGCGTCTGGGTCCGGCTCTCGGGGATCTGTCCCCCGTCGGCCATCTTCGGCTCGCCGGCCTTGTAGATCGGGGTCAGCTCGACGTACCGGTCGGTGGCGACGGAGCGGGACACCACGTCGGCCCAGGCATTCGCCGGGATCGGCTGGTCGGTGTTGACCTCCATGGTCACCTCGACCTGGTTGCCGACCGGCGTGATCGCGGTGACCTTGCCGACCGGGACGCCCAGGACGCCGACGTCGTTGCCGACGAACAGACCTGCGGAGTCGCCCAGGTAGGCCTTGACCGTCATCGTCTTGCTGCCGATGCCGCAGCCCGAGGCCAACATCAGGCCCGCGGCGAGCACGGCGGCGCACAACATGCGCATGATCTTCTGATTCATCGGATCACCTCATGTTGTCGGCGGGAAGCGCCGGCGGCTTGACGTAGAGATCGAGGTACGGACCGTTGCCGGTCGCGTTCGCGACGTAGCGCACGGCGGGCGCCATGACGGTGAGGACCTGCTGCAGCTGCGCCTTGTCCTGGTTCAGCCCGCTGATCACGTCGTTGATGTCCGCCAGAGCCGGCTTCAGCTTCCCGTTCGTGGCCTGCACGATCGCGGTGAGTGCCCGCGAGAGCCCGGTCGTCTCGACGAGCAGCCGGTGGATCGCGACCTTCCGTGCCGTCACCTCGGCGACGACCAGGTTGGTCTGCTTCATCAGGCCGATGATGTCCTGGCTGCTGTCGGAGAGCTGGGCGCTCACGTTGCGGGCCGAGGTCAGCAGCTGACCGAGCTGGCCGGAGCGGTTGGCGACCGCCTCGGACAGCCGCGCCACACCCTGCAGGGCCGGGCCGATGGATCGCTGGCTGGCACCGAGGGTGTCGGCCATCTGCGTCAGCGCCTTGGCGAGCACCGGTGCGTTCAGCTTCTCCAGCGAGTGCGAGCCCTTCTGGATGACGTCCTGCAGGTTGTACGGGACGGTGGTCCGGTCGACCGGGATGGTGTCCCCGGCGAGCGTGCCCGAGCCCTGCGGCTCCACCTGCAGGTAGTGCGTGCCGAGCAGCGTCGCCACCTTCACCGACGCGGTGGACAGCGACCCCAGGTCGATGTCCTTCGACAGCGCGAACTTCACCTCGACGTGGTCACCCTTGATGGTGATGCCGGTGACCTTGCCCTCGTGCACGCCGTGCACCTCGACGTCCTCGCCCTTGCGCAGGCCGCCGGTGTTGGCGAGCTCGGCGGTGTAGGTCTTGGTCCCGAAGTTCACGGTGCTGATGACCACGATGCCCAGGGCGAGCAGGAGCCCGATCGCGATACCGACCAGGCCGACCCGGAACGGGTTGCGCTCGTTCATCGGCTTCATCGGCACACCGCCGAGTAGTTGTTGCCGCCGAGCGGGACGGTGGCACCACCGACCCCGATCGCCAGCGAGCACACGTAGACGTTCAGCGCATTCTCGTACGACGTCGCGCGCCCCAGCGAGGAGAACAGCGTCGAGAACGCGGGAACCGTCCGCAACAGCTCCGACCTCGAGCTGTTCAGCATCGACGCGACGGTGACGAACTGGTTGGTGGCGCCGATCAACGGCACCTTCACGTCACGCAGCAGCGAGCTGGTGCTCCCGACCAGCTGGCTGACCCCGTCGATGGACGCGCCGATGGACTTGCGGTCCTTGGCGAGGCCCCTCATCAGCGCCTCCAGCTCCTTGATCGTGGACTTGAGCTCGCCGCCCTGGCCGGCGAGGTTGTCGAGGACCGGCTGGAGGTTGGTCATCACCGCACCCACCACCTTGTCGCGGTCCGCGAGGAAGTTGGTGAGCTGACCGGTCTGGCCGAGCAGCTGCTCGACCGCCGGACCTTCGCCCTGCAGGACCTTGATCAGCGAGGTCGCCAGCTTGTTGACGTCCTCGGGCTGCAGGATGTTGAACAGCGGGCGGAAACCGTTGAGCAGAGCGGTCAGGTCGAAGCCCGGGTCCGTGCGCGACTCGGGGATGGTCGCCCCGCCGGCGAGCTCCTGACCCGGCTTGCCCTTCTGCAGCAGCGAGAGGTACCGCTGGCCGAGCAGGTTCTGGTACCGCATCACGAGCTGGGTGTTGTCGTAGATCGGCTGCTGCTTGAGCACCTCGATCTTGACCTCGGCGCCGCTGGACGTGGCCGTGATCGAGCTGACCTTGCCGACCCGGACGCCGGCCGCCTTCACGTCGTCACCGACCCGCAGACCGTTGACGTCGGTGAAGTTGGCCGTGAAGTCCTGCTTGTCGCCGCTGACGCCGTTGAGCATCGTGTTGACGAGGAGGACGCCCAGGAAGGCGCTCACCACACCGAACGCGATGAACTTGATCGCGATCGACCTCAGGCCGGTCATCGGGCTCCTCCCAGAAGTGCGTTCATGCCCGCGTCGCCGCTGGCCGTGCGGTACGACGGCCGCTGGCCCGACGAGTAGTACGGCGGGGCGGACAGGCTCAGGTTGCCGTCGGTCCTCGCGAAGCCGCCCGAGATCACGCTCGGCAGGATCTGGCCCGCGACGCCGTTGACCGCGATCGAGCCCGAGATGCCCTTCACCCGGTTGTCGTACACCGCGTCGAGAAGGTCCGAGGACTGCCGGATGAACGTCACGAGCCTGGCCTCGTTCCTGTTCAGGAACCCGGTGGCCGTGTCGGCGAGCGTCGTGCCGCCGGAGAGCAGTGCAGCCAGCGCCGACTGGTTCTTCACCAGTGTGCCGGCGACGACGAGCGCGTCGTCGGTGGCGTCCAGCAGGTCCGGGGCCACCCGGTTGACCACCGCGGTGGCGTTCGCGAGCTGCTCCAGGTCGCTGCGGACCGCGGGCATCCGCGGGTTGAGCTTGTCGAGGTAGCCGTTGAAGGTGTGCACCGTCGAGGCGATCTGGGCGCCTCGACCGTCGAGGGCCTGCGCCGCCGACCCGATCGCCGACGCCAGCTCGGCCGGACCGAGGGCCTTGACGAGCTTGTCGATGTCGTCGAGCGCGTTCTGCAGCTCGAGCGTGCCCTGGGTGGCGTCGGCGTGCACGGTGTCGCCGGCCTTCAGGTGCGCCGACGACGCCTGGCCGTGGACGACCAGGTCGACGAAGGTCTTGCCGAACACCGTGGCCGGCAGGATCCGCGCCACGACGTTGGACGGGATCGCCCCGAGGTCGTCCTTGACCATGTCCATGTCGACCTTGACCTGCCCGCTCGGGTCGCGGGTGATCGAGGCGACCTTGCCGATGATCAGGCCGTTCATCTTCACGTCGGAGCCCTTGACCAGGGCGCCGCCCGCGTTGTCGACGAGTGCGGCGACGTGCGGCGTCGTACCGAAGGTGCCGTTGCTGCGCAGCGTGATGAACACACCGATCACGGCCAGTGCGACGAGGCCGATGAGGCCCCGTCGGGCCAGCGTGTTGCGCGAGATGTCGCGAGCCATTGCTACCTCACCCCGCGATCCGGAAGCCGGGGTCGCCGCCCCAGAAGATGAGCGTCATGATCATGTCGAGCAGGACCACCGCGACGATGCTCGCGCGGATGGCGGCGCCGGTGGCCTCACCGACCGCCTGCGGACCGCCGCCGACCTTGAAGCCGTACCAGCAGTGGATGAGCGCGACGATCAGGGCGAAGACGAGGATCTTGACGACCGAGAACAGGATGTCCCTGCCCTGGATCAGCGCGGAGAAGTAGTGCTCGTACTGGCCCGGCGACTGACCGAACAGGATCACGACCGACCACTGCGAGGCGATGTAGCTGCCGATCAGGCCGACCAGGTAGAGCGGGAGGATCGCGATCATCGCCGCGATCACGCGGGTGGTGACGACGTACCGCATCGCGCTCACGGCCATGACCTCGAGCGCGTCGATCTCCTCGTAGATCTTCATCGAGCCGATCTGCGCGGTGAAGCGGCAGCCGACCTGGGCGGCGAGTGCGAGCGCCGCGATCAGGGGCGCGAGCTCACGCGTGTTCGCGCTCGCGGAGATGAAGCCGGTCAGGGGCGCGAGGCCGACGATCTCGAGGCCGTTGAAGCCCTCGATGCCGAGCGAGGTGCCGGCGGCGATCGACAGCAGCACCATGACGCCGACGGTGCCGCCACCGACGAGCAGCGCGCCGGAGCCCCACGCGATGTCCTTGAGCTGGCGCAGCATCTCCTTCGGGTACAGCGCCATCGTGGCCGGGATGTTGCGGAACATCTCCCACGCGAAGGTGAGGAAGTGACCGAGCTGCGCGAGCAGCGTCATCACGCCGTCGGTGAGCCCGACCAGCGCGTCGGAGAAGCGGTCGCCGAAGCTGCGACCGAGTCGGACCTCGGACATCAGGCGCCCCCGGGGAACAGCATCACGTACGCCTGCGTGAGACCCACGTTGATGCAGGCCAGCAGGATGACGGACAGGACGACGGCCTGGTTGACCGCGTCGGCGACGGCCTTCGGACCACCGCGCGCGTTCAGGCCCTTCTGCGCGGCGACGATCACGGCGACGAACCCGAAGATGAACGCCTTGACCTCGGCGACCACGAAGTCCAGCGGCTGGCTCAGGCCGACGAACGAGTCGATGTAGGTGCCGGCCGAGATCTGGCCGCCCCCGACCACCACGACGAAGGCGGTGATCATCGCCGCCATCGTGACGATGACGGTGAGCAGGACCGAGACGAGCAGCGCGGCCAGGATGCGCGGCGCCACGAGCCGCTGGATGGGCGAGATGCCCATGACCATGAGCGCGTCGGTCTCCTCACGCACCGTGCGGGCGCCGAGGTCGGCGCAGATGGCCGAGCCCACGGCGCCGGCGATCATCAGCGAGGTCACCAGGGGCGCGCCCTGGCGGAGGACGCCGATGCCGTTGACGGCACCGATGAACGAGTTGGCTCCGATCTGGTTGGCCGCGCCGCCGATCTGGACCGAGGTGATGACGCCGAACGGGATCGCCACCAGGATCGTCGGGAGCAGCGACACCCGCGTCATGAACCATGCCTGGAGAAGGAACTCGCTCCACGAGAAGCGCCGGGCGAGGATGTCCGAGAACCCCCACTGGAGCGACTCGACGGCGAGCTTGACGAGCTCACCGGTGGTCACGACGCCGGCCTTGAACCGGCCTGTCATGTTGTCCACGAACGAGCGTCCGGACGCGACGACCGCACTCATCGGCGTACCTCCGTCCTACGGAGTCTCGCGAGTCCCATCAGACACCCCTGTCTCTTGCAGGCACGACCGGTTCCCACCGGTCAGTCGTGGAGCCACACGACTGCCTGTTTCTCGATGTAACAGATATCACGCAATTTGGTCACGCATGGGGAAATGTCCACGCGGTGCCATCCGTGGACCGCGCCGGGGACGGTGCATACCGGCGGCTCCGATCAGGAAGGGCACCCGTCCGCGCTGGGGTCGCCAGGCTTCCAGGTACGAGGCGAGTCGTTCGTCGTCGAACTCCTCGCCCTCCAGCGCCCACCCCACGTCCCGAGCCACGTGGTAGTCGCCGAACGACACCGCGTCCGGGTCTCCGAAGGCCCGTTGACGCACCTCAGCACTGGTCCACACCCCGATGCCGGACACGGAGCGTAGCCGACGGTCGGCCTCCTCCGGCCGCACTTGGGTCAACTTCTCCCAGGCGTGTTCGTGGTGCGCGACCCGCACGATCGCGCGCGAGCGGGCCGGGTCGATGTGCAGCCGGAGCCACTCCCACGACGGGATGGCGCGGAGGACCGTCGCGGTCGGCTGGAGCATCAGGCCGAGCGTCTCCCCCGGGCCGGGAGCGGGCTCCCCGTGCCGGCGCACCAACGCACGGAAGCCGGCGAACGCCTCCTGGCCGGTGACCTTCTGCTCGATGATCGCGGGCACCAGGGCCTCGAGCACGCGCCCGCTGCGGCCCTGGCGCAGGTGCGGGGACCGCCGCAGGATCTCGACGAGCAACGGGTGGCGCGGCTCGAAGCCGCTCCAGTCATCGGCCTCGCCGAGCAGCTCCGGGAGCTGCTCGAGCGCCCATGCGGCTCCGGGTCCCCATGCCTCGGCCCGGATCTCACCGGCGCCGTCCTGGTTGCCGATGCGCAGCGTGACCGGGCCTTCCGGCGTACGGCTCGCGCGCCAGTGGCGACCGGTCTCGTCGGTGCGGTGGGTCGGATCTGCGCCGCCGTGACGGTGCGGGGCGAGGAGTGCCCCGACCGGGACGGAGCGTTCCGGACGCCACACACGCACCCCATCGGCAGGTTGCACGCGGCCGACTCTAGGACCTCGGTCGGTCCTGCGTAACGTTCTGCTCCGGATCGTTGCCGGTTCGTGGCACTAAGGTGGCGCGGACGGGTGGACGTCGGGACAGGAGGCCGCGTGAGCATCGACAGTGCGGGCGGTCGGCGCCCCCGGCTCGACCAGGAGACGGTGCTGCAGGCGGCGGAGTCCCTCGTGGACCGCGACGGGTACGACGCGCTGACGATGACCTCGCTCGCGGCCGAGCTGGACACCCGCGTGTCCTCGCTCTACAACCACGTGGCCAACCTCGAGGACCTGCGGGCCCACATCCAGGTCCGCGCGATGCGTCTCCTCGGGGAGCACGTGCGCACCGCCGCCATGGGTCACGCCGGCGCCGACGGGCTGCGCGCGCTGAGCCACGAGCTGCGGGCCTTCGCGCGCCAGCACCCGCAGCGGTACGCCGCCCTCACCCGACCGCCCATCGACCGCGACGAGTTCTTCGCGGCCGCCCTCACCGCGATCGAGGCGCTGTCGGTGATGGTGCGCTCGGCCGGCCTCCCCGAGGAGCGGATGCTCTCGACCGGGACCGCGGTGTTCGCGGCGCTGCACGGCTTCGTGAGCCTCGAGGTCGCCGGCTACTTCGGCGACCTCGGCCCCACCGGCGAGGCGTTCGACCTGGACGAGGTCTTCGAGCTGGTCATCCGCGGCGCCGTCACGGCAGCCGTGCTCGAGGCGACCCACTGACGCCATGCTGCTGCAGCGGCTCGTCGATCTCTCGGGCGCCGTCGCGGCGACGCGCTCCCGCAAGGAGAAGACCCGGCTGATCTCCGAGCTGCTGCTCGAGGCGGATCCGGCCGAGCGGTCGCTGGTGGCCCACCTGCTCGGCGGGCGGCTGCGGCAACGGCGTACCGGACTGGGGTGGCGGAGCCTGCAGGCGCTTCCCTCCCCCGCCGAGCTGCCCACGCTCGAGGTCGTCGCCGTCGACGCGGCGTTCCAGCGCATGTCGGAGCTGGCGGGCCCGGGGTCGGCCGGGACGCGTGCGCTGCAGGTCGCGGACCTGTTCGGCGCCGCGACCGCGTCGGAGCAGGCCTGGTTGCGCGCCATCGCGGTCGGCGAGGTGCGGCAGGGCGCGCTCGAGGCCGTGGTCACCGAGGCGGTGGCCGCGGCGGCCGGGGTCCCCCTGGCCGCGGTACGTCGTGCCGCGATGCTCGCCGGCGGGGCGACCTACGTCGTCGACGCTGCGTTCGCCGGGGTCGGCGCGTTGGGCGAGGTCGGCCTGACCGTCGGGCGCCCCGTGCTCCCCATGCTCGCGTCGTCCGCGCCCGACGTCGCGGCGGCGATGGCGAAGGCCGCCGGCCCGGACGGCGTCGTCGGCATCGACGCCAAGCTCGACGGCATCCGGATCCAGGTGCACCGCGACGGCGACGACGTCGTCGTCGCCACCCGCAGCCTCGACGACATCACCCACCGTCTTCCCGAGGTGGTGGCGATCGCGCGGTCGCTCCCGGCCGAGCGCTTCGTGCTGGACGGTGAGGCGTTGGCGCTCGCCGAGGACGGCCGACCCCGGCCGTTCCAGGAGACGGCGTCGCGCACGGCCAGCGAGGTCGGCGACGGCGCGACGGTCGTGACGCCGTACTTCTTCGACGTGCTGCACCTCGACGGCCGCGACCTCCTCGACCTCCCCGCCCGCGAGCGCTGGCAGGTGCTGGACGCGCTCGTCCCTGCCGAGCACCGGGTGCAGCGGTGGGTCGGCAGCGACACGGACGCCGCCGATGCCTTCACGTCCTCGGTGCTGGCCGCCGGTCAGGAGGGCGTCGTCGTGAAGTCGGTCGAGGCGCCGTACGACGCCGGCCGTCGCGGCTCAGCCTGGGTGAAGGTCAAGCCGGTGCACACGCTCGACCTCGTCGTCCTCGCGATCGAGCACGGGTCCGGGCGTCGCCGCGGCTGGCTGTCCAACATCCACCTCGGCGCCGTCGACCCGTCCTCCCCCACGGGCTTCACCATGCTCGGCAAGACGTTCAAGGGGATGACGGACGCGATGCTGGCCTGGCAGACCGAGCGGTTCCGCGAGCTCGAGGTCGCCGACGACGGCTGGGTCGTGACGGTGCGGCCCGAGCAGGTCGTGGAGATCGCGTTCGACGGGCTGCAGCGATCGACCCGCTATCCCGGGGGGCTGGCGCTCCGGTTCGCGCGGGTGGTCCGCTACCGCGACGACAAGGCTGCGGACGAGGCGGACACGATCGACACGGTGCGCTCCCTGCTCAGCTGAGGCGGCCGGGCGCGGGCATTTCGTCACGCATGTTGCAACACCGAGTTGCACATCACGTACACTTCGAGCCATGGCGAGCACCGCACCGCCCACCGACGGCCGTCGCACGGCAGCGGCCGCGCGACGGCGCGCCCGGCAGGCCGAGATCATCGCGGCCACGCGGCAGATCTTCGACTCCAAGGGCGTCCGCGACGTCCAGATCGAGGAGATCGCGAGTGCCGTCGGGATCAACCGGGCCATCGTCTACCGGCACTTCTCCGGCAAGGAGGAGCTCTTCGCGCTGACCCTCGTGGGCTACCTCGAGGAGCTGCAGGGGCTGATGACCGAGGCCGCGGACAGCTCCGACGTACCGACCGAGCAGCTGGCCGCCATCGTCGGCGCGTTCGTCGACTACGGCGTCGCGCACCCGGCGTTCGTGGACTGCGCGCAGGCCCTCATGGTCCGCCCCGGTGACGAGCTGCTCGACGAGGTCACCGAGGGCGCGCTGTTCCGTCTCGGCCGGGGCATCACCGGCTGCATGACCGTGCTCTCCAGCGCGCTAGCGGCCGGGGTGGAGAAGGGCGCGTTCAAGCTGTCCGACGACCCGGTCCTGCTCGCCAACGCGCTCTACGCCAGCGGTCTCGGCGCGCTCCAGCTCGCGCGGCTCGGCATCCTGGTCAGCGAGATCGCCCCCGGCGTCCCGACCGTGGGTGCGATCTCCCCCGAGCAGGTGCGGTCGTACATGGTGCGGTCGGCCCTCGCCCTGGTGACCGCCTGAGGCTGCGTCGTACCTGACCAACGCGTTGGGTTTTCGCGCCGGAACCAACGCGTTGGTCAGGTACGACGAGAGCGGCGGCCCACCCGAAGGTGGACCGCCGCTCCGGAGTCAGACCTGGATCAGGCCTGCGACGCTACGCGCCGCGGCATTCAATCGCCCCGGTCACGCGAGCAAGCTCGCGGACGCGAGGCTCAATCACGCCTCGAGGATCGCGACGACGCCCTGGCCGCCGGCCGCGCAGACCGAGATCAGGGCGCGGCCGCCGCCGTTGGCCTTGAGCAGCTTCGCCGCGTTCGCGACGATCCGGCCGCCGGTCGCGGCGAACGGGTGACCCGCGGCGAGCGAGGAGCCCTTGACGTTGAGCTTGCTGCGGTCGATCGACCCCAGGGGCGCGTCGAGGCCGAGGCGCTCCTTGCAGAACACCGGGCTCTCCCACGCAGCGAGGGTCGACAGCACCTGCGAGGCGAACGCCTCGTGGATCTCGTAGAAGTCGAAGTCCTGCAGGGTGAGGCCGTTGCGCTCGAGCATCCGCGGGACGGCGTACGCCGGGGCCATCAGCAGGCCCTCCTTGCCGTTGACGAAGTCGACGGCGGCGACCTCGGAGTCGACGAAGAACGCCAGCGTCTCCAGGCCGTGCTCGGCCGCCCACTCCTCCGAGCCCAGCAGCACGACGGACGCACCGTCGGTCAGCGGCGTCGAGTTGGCGGCGGTCATCGTGGCCGCCTCGCCCTTGCCGAAGACCGGCTTGAGCTTGGCGAGCTTCTCCAGCGAGGAGTCGACGCGCAGGTTGTTGTCACGCTCCAGGCCGCGGAACGGGGTGATCAGGTCGTCCTGCCAGCCCTCGTCGTACGACGCGGCGAGGTTGTGGTGCGAGGTGACGGCCAGCTCGTCCTGGGCCTCACGGGCGATCTGCCACTCGAGGGCGGTCAGGGCCTGGTGCTCACCCATCGAGAGCTTGGTGCGCGGCTCGCCGTTCGACGGGATCGCGAGACCGATGTCGCCGGGGCGGATCGTCGCGAGGACGGCGAGCCGGTCCTTGGTGGAACGCGCGTTGTTGAGCTGGATCAGCTTCTTGCGCAGCTTCTCCGAGATCGCGATCGGCGCGTCGGACGTGGTGTCCACGCCGCCGCCGATGCCGGAGTCGATCTGGCCGAGCTTGATCTTGTTGGCGATGTAGTTGATCGCCTGGAGGCCGGTGCCGCAGGCCTGCTGCAGGTCGACGGCCGCCGTCTCGGGCGCGAGCCTGGTGCTGAGCACCGACTCGCGGACCAGGTTGAAGTCACGGGCGTGCTTGAGGACCGCGCCACCGGCGACCTCGCCGATCCGCTCGCCCTCGAGGCCGAACCGCTCGACCAGGCCGTCGAGGGCAGCGGTCAGCATCTCCTGGTTGGACGCGGTGGCGTAGGCGCCGTTGGAGCGCGCGAACGGGATGCGGTTACCGCCGATGACAGCGGCCCGACGTACAGAGTTAGCCATGGTTCCTATCCTCGTGTGTGCAGACCTGGCAGCAAACCCTTTGGGAGCCAAGTCACGAAATGTGGACGCAGAGTTACACATCTAGTTACATAAGTCTCGGAGCGGGCTCGACCCGTGGACGGACCACCCACACAAGACTTCGGAGGCACTCGCCCATGAGCGACAAGTACCAGGGCTTCGTGAGCTCGCCGATCGGCAAGATCCTCGTCAAGAACCTCGGCCTGCCGAGCCCGGTCAAGCTGGACCGCTACTCCGCCGGCGACCCACTGGTGCAGGGCACCGTCCTGGTCGGCGGTCGCGGCCGGCTCGCCGAGTCGCTGCCGGGCCTGCTCGACGGCCTCGGCATCGCGAGCGCCACGACCCAGGTGGAGGGCGAGAAGTACAAGGGCCTCGTCTTCGACGCCACCGGCATCACCTCCACCGCCGACCTGGTCGCGCTGCAGGAGTTCTTCACGCCGTTGATGCGCAACCTGAAGAGCTGCGCCCGCGTGGTCGTCATCGGTACGCCGCCGGAGCTGGTCGAGGGCGGCGAGCGGGTCGCGCAGCGCGCACTCGAGGGCTTCACCCGCAGCGTCGGCAAGGAGATCGGCAAGGGCGGCACCGTCCAGCTGGTCTACGTGGCCGAGGGCTACGAGGCGTCCGCGACCTCGACGCTGGCGTTCCTGCTGAGCCCGAAGTCGGCGTACGTCTCGGGTCAGGTCGTCCGGATCGGGGCGCACCACGAGAAGAAGGCCACCGACGTGGCCGACTGGAGCCAGCCGCTCGCCGGCAAGATCGCCTTCGTCACCGGCGCGAGCCGCGGCATCGGCGAGGAGATCGCCCGCGTGCTGCACCGTGACGGCGCGACGGTCGTCGGCCTCGACGTACCGCAGGCGGCCGACGACCTGGTCAAGGTCATGAACGAGCTGGACGGCGACTGGCTGACCCTCGACATCACCGCCGACGACGCCCCACAGCGCATCGCGCACCACCTGAAGGAGAAGCACGGCGGCGTGGACATCGTCGTGCACAACGCCGGCGTCACCATGGACAAGAAGCTCGCGAACCAGACGCCGGAGCGGTTCGGCAAGGTGCTGCAGATCAACCTCGAGGCGCCGGAGAAGATCACCGCCGAGCTGCTCGCGCAGGGTGTCGTCAACGACAACGGCCGGATCATCGGCGTCGCGTCGATCGCCGGCATCGCGGGCAACCTCGGCCAGACGTCGTACGCCGCCTCCAAGGCGGGCGTGATCGGCTTCGTCGACTCGCTCGCCACCGAGCTCGAGGACGGCATCACGATCAACGCCGTGGCGCCGGGCTTCATCATCACCCAGATGACCGCGGCCGTGCCGTTCGCGACCCGTGAGGTCGGCCAGCGCCTCAACGCGATGGCGCAGGGCGGTCTGCCGGTCGACGTCGCCGAGACCATCGCCTGGTACGCCTCCCCCGCCTCGACCGCCGTCAACGGCAACGTGGTCCGGGTCTGCGGCCAGATGATGCTGGGTGCCTGACATGGCCCTCCCCGTGATGGTCAAGGCGGCACTGCCCATGGTGCCGGGCGTCAACCAGCTGCCCGGCATCAAGAAGGCCGGCGGCGACCTGCCCGACGTGGTGCTCCGGCGCGACGACGTGGTCGTCGAGCGCTCCGCGGTCGAGCGGTACGACGAGGTGTGCGGCTTCCGCATCCGCGACGTGGCGCCGATCCCCTACCTGCACATGCTGGCGTTCCCGCTGCACATGCAGCTGATGACCGACAGCCGGTTCCCGTTCCCGGCCATCGGCACGGTGCACCTGGAGAACTCGATGACCCAGCACCGCCCGGTCGCCATCGGCGAGACGGTGTCGCTGGCGCTGCAGGCCGCGAACCTGCGTGCCAGCACCAAGGGCCGCGCCTGGGACATGAACGTCACGGCGACGGTCGGCGACGAGGTCGTGTGGGAGTCGACATCGACGTACCTGCGGGTGGGCAAGGGCGACAAGGAGAACGGCGACCCGGGCATGAGCCTGGAGCCGGTCGACGTGAAGGGCGCCGTCTGGAGCCTCCCCGACAACCTGGGCCGCCGGTACGGCGCGGTCTCGGGCGACCGGAACCCGATCCACCTCTACCCGATCACGGCGAAGGCGCTGGGCTTCCCGCGCCACATCGCGCACGGCATGTGGAGCAAGGCCCGCTGCATCGCGGCCCTCGAGAACCGGCTTCCCGACCAGGTGCGGATCGACGTCGCCTTCAAGAAGCCGATCTTCCTGCCCGGCAAGGCCCAGTTCGGCGCCGAGGAGACCGAGACCGGCTGGAAGTTCGCGCTGGTCAACCCGAAGTCGGGTGCCCCTCACCTGCTCGGCCGCACCACCAGCCTTTGACGCGAGACCCGGGTTCTGGTCGAACGAAGCCCGGGTTCTGGTCCAACGAGACCCGGGTTCTGGTCGCCAGGGCCCGGGTCTCGGCGCGCCAGGGCCCGGGTCTCGGCGCGCCAGGGCCCGGGTCTCGGCGATCAGAACTTGCTGGGGCGGATGAGGCCTTCCTGGGCCACCGTGGCGACGAGCTTGCCGTCCTGGGTGAAGACCCGGCCGATGGCGAGGCCGCGGCCGCCGCTGGCGGAGGGCGACCACTGGTCGTAGAGCCACCACTCGTCGGCGCGGAAGGGCCGGTGGAACCAGATGGTGTGGTCGAGGGAGGCCATCTGGACGTTGAGCGGGTCGGTGCCCCGGTGCGCGGAGAGGGTCGCGCCGAGCAGGGACACGTCGCTCGCGTAGGTGAACAGGGCGGTGTGCTCGAGCGGGTCGTCGGACAAGGTGCCGTCGATCCGGATCCAGACCTGGGTGCGCGAGGGGTGCAGCGGGTCGGGCTCGAGGCCGTGGCGCGAGCTGCCGATCCACCGCACGTCGAGGGCGGCCCACTCCTTGCTCAGGCCGTCGTCGGTGCCCCGCTCCTTCATCAGCTCGAACATGTCGAGCCCCTCGTCAGGCGACTTCACCTGCGGCATGACGTCCTGGTGGGTGAACCCCTCCTCGTGTCGCTGGAAGCTCACCGACTGGTAGTAGATCGGCCGCCCGTGCTGGCGCGCGACCACGCGACGGGTCGCGAACGACTTGCCGTCCCGCATCCGCTCCACGTCGTAGATGATCGGGATGGAGTAGTCGCCGGGCAGCAGGAAGTAGGAGTGCAGCGAGTGCGCGTGCAGCTCGGGGTCGACCGTGCGCGACGCGGCGATGAGCGCCTGCGCGGCCACCTGACCGCCGTACACGCGCTGCCGGGTGGTCTCGGGCTGCATGCCGCGGTAGAGGTCGGTGTCGAGCTGCTCCAGGTCGAGCAGCTCGACCAGCTTCTTGGTCGCCTCGGGCTCGCCGGTCATCTGGGTTCTCCGTCGTCGGGGCTGTCGAGGCCGGCCAGGAACTGCTCGAACTGCCGGCCCAGGTCCTCACCGGTGGGGAGCGGCTCGTCCTCGGCCAGCAGGCTGCTGCCCTCGGCCTCGGCACGCGCGAAGGTGTCGTACTGCGCCTCGAGCGCCTCGACGACCTCGCGCACCTCGTCGTTGGCGGCGAGGTGGCGGCCGATCTCCTCGAGGCGGTCAGCGGTCGCGGTGTGCAGGTCGGAGAGGTCGATGGTGAGCCGGGCCGCCCGCTCGACGTGCTCGAGCAGTGCGACCGAGGCGCCCGGGAAGTCCATCTGCGCCAGGTAGTGCGGCACGTGCGCGACGAAGCCCTGCGCGTCGTGGCCCCACTCGCCGAGCCGCACCTCGAGCAGCGCCTGGGCGCTGCTCGGGATCCGCAGCTCGCCGCGCCACGGGCTGGTTCCGGTGAGCAGCTCGGGCCGGTTGGCGTGGTGGGTGATCGCGATCGGTCGGGTGTGCGGCACCGCCATGGGCACGGCGCCGAGGCCGACCACGAGGTCGACCGAGAACCGCTCGACGACCTCGAGGACGGCGCGGCAGAAGCCCTCCCAGCGGGTGTCGGGCTCGGGACCGTGGAGCAGCAGGTACGGCGTACCGCCGGCGTCGTGGAGGAGGCGGACGACCAGCCGCGGGGCGTCGTACGCCTCGTAGTGGTCACGCACGAAGGACATCGCGGGACGGCGAGCACGGTAGTCGTGCAGCTGGTCGACGTCGAAGGTGGCGACGACGACACCACCGCCGGGCGCGCCGGTGCCGACCAGGTGCGCGCAGGCCAGGGCGCCGGCGTTGCCGGCGTCGAGGAAGCCGTCCAGCGCGACGAGCATGCGGAGGTCCTCGACGCCCTCGAGCTCCGGCACGTCGTCGACGATGTGCACCAGCTTGGGCTGGCTGGAGGGGGCGGTCACGGCTCCAGCCTAGAGGCTGCGCCGCCGCTCAGGACGCGTAGGTGGCCGACATCAACGCGACGCCGCGACGCACCAGCACGTCCGGGGTGATCTGCAACAGCTGCTGCAGGACCTGGTCCTGGTTCGCCCCGCCCGCGAGCCGGTCGAGGAGGGTCCACAGGGTGTGCGCACCGTAGGTGTTGGCGACGTACTCGCAGACCCACCAGGACACGGCGTACCAGCCCTCGGCGTCGCTGCCGGCGAAGTCGGCGCTGGTGGGCAGCGAGGTGGCGTGCAGCCCGACCGTCATCGCGGACGCGGGCAGGCGCCGCTCGCTGCGGGCCATCGGTCGCACCGAGACCCACTCGGCGATGCCCTCGGTGAGCCACAGCGGCGCGCCCTGGCCGCGGGCCCCGAGCGTCGCGTGGGTCATCTCGTGCCGGACCAGCCGGCCGAGCACCGACGCCGGCTGCGCCAGGGCCCGGGGGTTGATCGAGACGCGGTACGACGCCGTGCCCTTGCTCGGGTCGTTCACGTCCGCGGGCAGGGCGATCGTCAGGCCGTCGGCGCGGCCGGGGTCGCCGACCGTGTCTGCCCTGAGCCCGTTGATGATCGTCTGGTCGCCGAGCACGTAGACGAGCGTGCCCCAGCCGGTCGAGGGCTGCTCGGACTCGGGGATGGTCAGCGAGTCGTCGTCCTTGCCCTCGGACAGGATGCGCATCAGCCGGTCGGCCTGCGCGGCGGTGCGCGAGTCGAAGATGCCCAGCACGCTGCCGTACTCGTCGACGTAGACGTGCTCGACCTCCCACGGCTGGGTGGCCGTGTCGTGGCTGTTCTCCCAGCCCTTGTCGGTCGTCGAGACGAGCACGTAGCGCTGGCCGTCGGTGGAGGGGCGGAACAACCAGCGGTCGTAGCTGGCGATCGGCTTGGCGTCGTACCCCTGCAGCTCGGTGGTGGTCCGGATCTCCGCCCAGTAGCTGCCCTGGGTGGGACCGACCACCAGGGTGTTCGGCACGATCTGGTAGCCGAGGCTCTCGACCGGCAGGTCCTGGATGTTGCTGAAGTAGGTCCGCTGCTGGCGCCGGACCACACCACCGCCGAGGGTGCGCTGGAAGGCGTGCAGGTCGTCCTCGTCGAGCGCGCGGGTACGCCGGTGCAGGTTCTGGTTGATCGAGTACGCGACGTCGTCGAGCGTGCCGTAGTAGGCGCCGGGGTCGGAGTGGGAGCAGGCGGTCAGCGGGAGCAGGCCGACCAGGAGCGCCGCTCGAAGCAGGGGCTTCAGCGGGAACCGTCCGCGTCGATGAGGTCGACGGTGGGTGTCTCGGTCGTCGCCGCGATGGCGTGCAGGGTGTCGAGTGCGATCGCCTGGGCGTTGAGGCCGATCCGGTCCAGGATGACGGCCCGCTTGGCGTGGTCGAGGAACTCCTGCGGGATGCCGTGGACGTGGACCGGACGCTGCACGTCGGCGTCGCTGAGCGCCTGCATCAGCACGGCGCCCACACCGCCCACGCGGCCGTTGTCCTCGATCGTGACCACGCGGTCGTGGACGCGAGCGAGGTCGACCAGGGCGGCGTTGACGGGCTTGACCCAGCGCGGGTCGACGACCGTGACACCGATCCCCTGGGCGTGCAGCCGCTGGGCGACCTCGACGGCGGTCGTCGCCATCGCGCCGACGCTGACCACGAGCACCTCCTGATCACCCTCGCGGAGGAGCACGTCCATCCGCTCTGCGGCCGCGCCGATGGTGTCGATCGCGGCGACGTCCTCGGGCGGCGGACCCTTGGGGAAGCGGACGACGGTCGGCGCGTCGTCGACCTCGACCGCCTCGTCGAGCAGCTCGTGCATCCGGGTGATGTCGCGCGGCGCGGCGAGGCGGAGGCCCGGCACCACCTGCAGCAGCGACATGTCCCACATGCCGTTGTGGCTGGCACCGTCGTCACCCGTCACGCCGGACCGGTCGAGCACGAAGGTCACGCCGCAACGGTGCAGCGCGCAGTCCATCAGCACCTGGTCGAAGGCGCGGTTGAGGAAGGTCGCGTAGACGGCGAACACCGGGTGCAGGCCACCCATCGCCAGGCCCGCGGCCGACGTGGTGGCGTGCTGCTCGGCGATGCCGACGTCGAAGGTGCGCTCCGGGTAGGCCTCCTGGAACTTGTCGAGGCCGACGGGGTGCATCATCGCCGCGGTGATCGCCACGACGTCGGGGCGCCGCGCGCCCAGCTCGACCATGTGCTCGGCGAAGTGGTCGGTCCAGATCTTGCCCTTGGGCTTCTCCAGGCCGGTCTGCACGTCGAACGGTCCAGGCGCGTGGAACTGGTCGGCCTCGTGCCGCTCGGCCGGGTCGTAGCCCATCCCCTTGCGGGTGATGGCGTGGACGATCACCGGGCCGCCGTACCGCTTGGCCTGGGTGAGCGCCTGCTCCATGGCGTGCTGGTCATGGCCGTCGATCGGGCCGACGTACTTGAGGCCGAGGTCCTCGAACAGGCCCTGCGGGGCGAGGGCGTCCTTGAGGCCCTTCTTGACCGCGTGCAGGGCGTCGTACGCCGCGTGGCCGATCCCGGGGACCGCGTTGAGCCGCTTCTTGACCAGGTCGAGGGCCTGCTCGTAGCGCGGGTTCGTGCGCAGCCCGGCGAGCGCCGTCGCGAGACCGCCGATGGTCGGCGTGTAGGAGCGGCCGTTGTCGTTGACGACGATGACCAGCCGCGAGTCCTTGGCGATCGCGATGTTGTTGAGGGCCTCCCACGCCATGCCGCCGGTCAGCGCGCCGTCGCCGATCACGGCCACGACGTGCCGGTCCTCACCCCGGACGTGGAAGGCCTTGGCCAGCCCGTCGGCGTACGACAGCGCGGTGGAGGCGTGCGAGTTCTCGACCAGGTCGTGCTCGGACTCGGCCCGGCTCGGGTAGCCGCTCAGGCCGCCCTCACGGCGCAGCGTGCCGAAGTCCTTCGCGCGCCCGGTCACCAGCTTGTGCACGTAGGACTGGTGGCCGGTGTCGAAGACGACCTTGTCGTTCGGGGAGTCGAAGACCCGGTGGATCGCGAGGGTCAGCTCGACGACGCCCAGGTTGGGCCCGAGGTGCCCGGTGTTGGTGGCGACGGTGCGGATCAGGAGGTCGCGGATCTCCGCGGCGAGCTCGGCCAGCTGGTCCCCGGACAGGTTCCGCAGGTCGCGCGGACCGGTGATCGAGTCGAGGAGAGCCATAGGGAGGAGTCTAGGTGCTGGGTGACAGGTCGTACGACGCAACGGCGGGCTCGTGCAACGATCCCATCCAGACCCGGCCCTCGAACTCCCGGACCCCGGTGACCATGTGGTACGCCGCCCCCGGCGACCCGTCCGCGGGCAGGTCGAGGTCGTGGACGAGCCGGCCGTCCGCGGCGTACGCCTGGACCCGGACGGTGCGCTTCGGCTTGGGCTGGACGGCCTCGGGGAGCGTGGTGGCGAGCCTGCGCAGCGGCATCGGCGCGGTCTGCAGCCGCTCCACGAGCGGGTCCTTCGGTGAGGCGATGGTCACCCAGACCAGGCCGTCGGAGCCGCGGGCGATGTTGTCGGGGTAGCCGGGCAGGTCCTCGCACAACAGGTCGGTGGTGCCGGCCCGCTCCCCCGCCAGCCAGTGGCGGGTGACGCAGCGCGCGCCGGTCTGGGCGACGCAGACGAACGACTCGTCGGCCGCGAGGGCGACGCCGTTCGCGAAGGCGAGGCCGGTCAGGACGGTCGTCAGCGTGCCGTCGGGGTCGAGCCGGAGCAGGCGACCGGTGCGGGTGTTCTGGACGAAGTCGTCCTTCCACCGCTCGATGCCGAACTTCAGCGAGGAGTCGGAGAACCAGACCGTGCCGTCGGAGGCGATCGCCGCGTTGTTGCAGAACTTCATGGGGGTGCCGGCGACGGCGTCGACGATCGGCTCGATGCGGCCGTGGGCGGGTTCCACCCAGAGCAGGCCCCGGCGCGCGTCGCACACGAGCAGCCGGCCGTCGGGGGCGATCTCGATGCCGAGCGGCCGCCCGCCCGTGTGCGCCACGCTCCGGACGTTGGTGCCGTCGTGCGACACGCGGTAGATCAGGCCGTCCTCGGTGCCGGTGAAGACGGCGCCCTCGTCGCGGCCGCTGGTGCCGACGACGACGTCCTCGGCACCGGGGCTGGGCACGGGGATCACCGAAAGGGTCATGGGGCGAGTTCCTGGTACAGGTCGGAGTCGAGGAACGCCGGCAGGGCGAGCGCGGCCGAGTCGGTGAGGTCGAGGGCGCGCGCCCGCTCGGGGGCGACGAAGACGATCTGGCGGCCCTCGCCCACGACGATGTCGGCGTCCCCCAGGTCGGTGGCGGCGGCGTACACCGCCAGGGTGTCGAGCGAGTCGGTCTCCGGGTGGAAGACCTCGAAGGTGTCGAAGTAGCGGACGGCAGCGGGGAGCAGCTCGATCGAGGTCTCCTCGGCGAGCTCGCGGACCGCGCCGTCGACGGCGACCTCGTCCTGCTCGAGGTGGCCGCCGCACAGGCCCCACTTGTCGGGAGCGATCCGAGCGTGCTCGTCGCGCTCCTGCAGGAGCACGCGGCCCTCGTCGTCGACCAGGATCACGCAGGCGAAGCGGGTCGTCATGGGGACAACCCTATTCAGTCCCCCGGCCGCAGCGGGTCGCGCACGGCCGCGACGCTGTAGAACGGCGCCTGCCGGGACGGTACGTCGAACGCCAGGCCGTCCACGTGCCGCCGGCTGATGATCGTCGCGGGACCCACGTGCCGCAGCGTGGCGCGGATGTCGATGTCCATCTGGAGCGGGAAGCCCTCGCGGGCCAGCTCCTCGGTCATCGCGGTCGACGGCGGGGCCCCGAACGGGTAGACGAGCACGTCGACCGGGCCCAAGACCGGGTCGGCGACGGCGTGCCACTTCGCGAGGTCCGCGCGGATGGCCGCGGGCGAGGTGGTCGTGAGGTCGATGTGGCCGTAGGTGTGGCTGGCGAAGGTCCACCCGTCGGCCTTCAGGGCGGCGACGAGCGGAGCCAGCCGGGCGCGGCCGGCCGTCGTACCGGCGTCCCGCTCCCCCAGCAGCCCCTCGAACGCCGTCTCCGCGAGCAGGCCCTTGGCGCCCTGCGCCGAGAACTCCGGGTGCGCGGCCACCTCCGCGTCCACCATCGGTACGACGTCCTGGTCGGTCAGGCGGCCGTCGTCCAGCTGCGCGCGGATCCGGCCGCCGGGGTCGAGGGTGAGCCGCCGCGCCAGGCCTCGGCCCTCGAAGTAGCGGTAGTAGTTGGCGTCGTCCTCGATGAGCACCAGCGGCTTGCGACCACGGGGCACCCGGACGGTGCCGGTTGCGACGTCGTGCAGGTCGACCAGGGTCCAGCGGTTCCGCCACAGCTGGTCGAGGAGGACGCGGAACTCGCGGGCGGTGACGAAGAAGTCCTCGAATCCCTTGCCGAGGGTGTCGGACCGGAACGCCAGACGCGGCTCGAGCACCAGCGGGTGCACGAACACCGCCTCGACCGCGCCGTGCCAGGCGACCAGGTGCGGCGCAGCGGTGGCGGGCGTGGTCGTCGGGGCGGCGGCCACGGGCGCGACCGTTCCGGCGGCAGTGGTGCGGACGGTCGGGGCGCAGGCCGTCACGAGCGCGAACGACGTCGTGAGGATGAGTGCCGCGAGGACGCGGCGTACGGGTGCCAGCATGGGTTCCTCCACCCGGTCTGACGCGCGGAGGAACGCGCTGGTTGCGGTGCTACGAGAAGGTGGCGTACCGGTGCGGGGTCAGGAAGAAGCCCGCCCGGGTGCGGGTGTTGACGCAGGTGACGCCGATCTTCTCGACCGCGCACTCCAGGCTCCCGCTGGTGACCACGGCGGGCGCGGGCACGACGGTCGCACCCGGCTCGCGGATGGTGTCGGTGTTGCACTCCGGCACGGCTCCGTCGTCACCGAGCTGGATCCGGCCCACGGCGCCGGCCATGGACTGCCCGCACACGCCCGGGTCCTGGATCGCTCCGGTGCGCAGCTCGCAGGACGTCGGGATCGTGGAGCTGCGGAGCACGCAGTAAACGACGTCGCCGCTGGTGGAGAAGCGGCTCAGCGCCCGGCGGGGCGCGCCCTTGAGGGCCCCGAGGCGCGCGGAGGCGGCGGCGTACGTCGTCGGGACGCCGGCCGTCGAGCCCGACCCGTTGGCGGTGTTGGTGGGGACCGCGGCGATCGTCGGCGTACCGGACGGGTGGGTGGGCGCCGTGGTGGTCGGGGTGACCGGGACGGGCGCCGTGGTGTGCGAGGGGTGCGTCATCGAGTCAGGGATGGACATCGACCATCCGGGGGTGGGCGCCCACATCGACGGCGAGCTCGGGGGCAAGTTGCTCGCATCCAGGTTGCCGGCGTCGCACCCGGCGAGGGAGATCGATCCGAGCAGGGCTGCGGCAATGACGAGGAAACGCACTGCCCCATTCTTGCGCGTCGACAGGTCCGGAGCGTGGAGGCACGGCGGCACCGCCGAGAGAGATGTGCTTAGGTTTGCCTTACCTCATTTAGGTTTACCTAAGACAAGGAAGACGATGGGCGATCTCCTCACCTCCACGACCACCACGCTGACCGCGCTGCCGCCGGTCTGGCGGTGGACCAGCAAGGCCGGCTACTTCACCGCGCTGTGCGCCACAGCAGGCCCGCTGCTGACCTACTGGCTCGCGCTTCGACCGCCGCTCCGCGGGGAGCCTGACGCGGCGACCACGACCACCGGACGGCTCACCGGACGGGTGGCGGCGATCGGCGCCCTGCTGCTGCTCCCCTTCCTCGTCCTCCAGACCGCCTCCCGCGCCGCCCGCCACGGCGACGGCGACTTCGGTGCGGCGCTGGCACCCTCGGCCCTCTGGGGGCAGCTCACCGCGCCGCGAGAGGCGGGCGAGTGGATCGCCGACGGATGGATCACCCTGAGCCAGCTCGTCCTGGTGGTCGCCGCGATCGTGGTCCTCGGTCCCTTGCTGCGGCGCGGCGCCATGGCGCCCGCGCGGCTGACCGGCCTGCTCGGCGCGGGAACGGTGCTCGTGCTCGGGATCGGGCTGGCGGAGGCCGTGCCCCGCAGCAGCGAGGACCTCACCGGCGAGGCATGGCTCGGCACGCTGTTCGACCAGCTCCACGTCGTCGGAGCCGAGGCCTGGCTCGGCGGCCTGCTCCTGCTCGCGGTCGTGACGGCGCGGCACCGGTCGCTGGCGGACGCGAGCGTCGCGTTCTGGACCGCGGCGTGGCAGCGGTTCAGCCTGCTCGCCACCCTCAGCGTCGCGGCGCTCGCCGTCTCGGGCCTGTGGCTCGCCTGGCGGCACATGGGGTCGCTCGACGAGCTCGTCACGACGACGTACGGCGTGGTCCTGCTGGTCAAGCTGCTCGTGGTCGGCGCCCTCCTCGGGCTCGGCGCCTGGAACCAGGTCGCCGTCCTCCCCCAGCTGCTCCGCCTGCGTCGGGCAGGTCACGACGAACCCGTGCTCGCACTGGCGGTCCGGCACCTCGGTCGCGTCGTCCGGATCGAGGTGGCGCTGGGCGCGGCGGTGCTGGTCACGGTCGGCTTCCTCGGCGGCTCCGCCCGCAGCGAGGCCGGCGACCCGGACCCGGTCCTGACCGGCCAGATCTGGGGCTGGGGCATCGGGTTCGTCGTCGCGATGGTCGGTCTGCTGTGGATCACCGGACGGGTCGCCGCGTTCCTCGCGGAGCGGCCGGCGGCGGAACCGGCGTCGGCCTGAGCGGGCGCGCTCAGCCGGGCAGGTCCTGGGCCAGGGCGATCGCGTCGTCCTGGCGCAGGGCCCGGCCGCGGGTCCAGGCCTCGTGCCACGCCCGCGCATCGCCGTCCGCCTCCGCGCGGGCGAGCACGGCCGCGGCGATCCGCCGCTCGACCGGGAGCGGCTGGCCGCCGAAGGACTCCCAGGTGCGCTCGGCGGCGCCGGCCAGCTCGGCCGCACGGGCCCGGTCGCCGCGCAGCGCGGCGGCCATCGCGAGACCGACGACGGCCTCGGCGATGCCCTTCGGCTCGACCAGCTCGTCGAAGGTGACGAGGCTCTGCAGGTAGAGGGTCTCCGCACGGGCGGGGTCCCCGTCGACGACCGCGGCGAGTCCGACGTAACCGAGCGAGCGCGCCCGGAAGCGCTCGTCGCCGAGCTCGGCGTACTCCCGCAACGCCTCCGCCAGTGCCGCGCGGGCCCCGCCGGTGTCCCCGGCCGCGATGCGCACGATGCCGACGTTGAGCAGCGAGGTGGCCAGCAGCCACGGCTGGTCGAGGTCGCGGGCCAGGGCGAGTGCGTCGTCCAGGCTCCGACCGGCCGCGGCGACGTCGTCCCGGGCCAGGGCGACCATGCCGGCGACCGTCGCGGCATTGCGTCGTACGGCGGGGTCGTCGGCTTCCCGGGCGAGCGCGGCCAGCTCGGCTCCGCACCGGGCCGCGGCATCGTCGTCGCCCTGCTGGAGCGAGAGCCAGGCGAGACCCCACAGCGCGTCGGTGCGCGTCCCCACCGTCGCCGGAGGTACGCCGGCGAGCCCGCGCTCGAGCCACTCCCTGCCACCCGCGAGGTCACCGCGCGCCTGCCAGTACCGCCACAGACCCACGCACAGCTGCAGGAACACCTCGGTGTCGCCGGACTTCTCCGCCCAGCGCAACGCGACGGCCAGGTTGGGGCCGTCGGCGTCGAGGACGGTGTACCACTGCTCCTCGCTGCCGACGTGGCCCGCCAGCGCGGACACCCGATCGACGTGCCAGGCGACGAACCGGCGACGGAACTCGGTGTCCAGCTCGCGCCGGAGGTCCGCGGTGCGACCGCGGGCGAGCTCCACGAACTCCTCGAGGCGCTCCTCGGTCAGCCCGAGCGCCGACCCGAGGCGCTCCGCGGTGTCGCGGTACAGCCGGCGACGGAGCCCGCGCTCGATGTCGCTGACGGTCCGGGCGCTCAACCCGGCGCGTTCGGCGAGCTCCTCCTGGGTGATCGCCGCGTCGTCGCGCAGCGAGCGGAGGACACCGGCGAGGTGGCCCATGAGCGCACGGTAGCCGCGTCACGAAGTCGGTGGGTGACTTTTCGTGGTGGCCAGGACCGCCTGCCACCACGCTGGACGCATGGGAAAGCACACAGCACTGCGGCTCTACGAGCTGCTGAACGCAGGACAGGTCGAGCGGATCGGCGAGCTCGTCACCGAGGGGTACGCCGAGCACGACCCGCTCCCCGGGCAGGGCACCGGACGCGAGGGCGTCGTCGATCGGTTCTCGATGATCGTCGGGGCGCTCGCGCCGCACTTCACCGTCGAGGACGTGGTCTGCGAGGGCGACAAGGTCGTCGTCCGCTGGACGAACGCGGGCACCCACGTCGGGGAGTTCGCGGGCATCCCGGCGACCGGCGGCACGTTCACGATCGGCGGCATCGACATCTACCGCATCGAGGGCGACCTGCTCGCGGAGCACTGGCACGTGGTCGACCAGCTGGCGATGCTCGGCCAGCTCGGGCTGCTTCCGCAGCCGGCCTGACAAGAGCACGAGAGCCCGCCCTCGATCGAGGACGGGCTCTCGGTTGGTTTCGATACGTCCTCGCCTCGCGGCTCGGGCTACTCGACCAACGACGTTGGTCGAGTAGCCGCGAGCGCCAGCGAGCGGCGTATCGAGACCTCAGGCCTTGCGGAGGTTTCGCAGGACGTACTGCATGATGCCGCCGTTGCGGTAGTAGTTCGCCTCGCCGGGGGTGTCGATGCGGACGACGGCGTCGAACTCGACGTCGCCGGCCTTCACCTTGACCGTCTTCGGGGTGACACCGTCGTTGAGCGCGGTGATGCCCGTGATGGAGAAGGTCTCCTCACCGGTCAGGCCGAGGCTCTCGGCGTTCTGGCCGGCCGGGAACTGCAGCGGGATGACGCCCATGCCGATCAGGTTGGAGCGGTGGATGCGCTCGTAGCTCTCGGCGATGACGGCCTTCACGCCCAGCAGCGAGGTGCCCTTGGCCGCCCAGTCGCGGGACGAGCCGGAGCCGTACTCCTTGCCGGCCAGCACGACCAGCGGGGTGCCGGCCTTCTGGTAGTTCACCGACGCGTCGTACACGAACGAGACCGGGCCGTCGGGCTGGGTGAAGTCACGCGTGAAGCCACCCTCGGTGCCGGGCGCGATCTGGTTGCGCAGCCGGATGTTGGCGAACGTGCCGCGGATCATGACCTCGTGGTTGCCGCGGCGCGAGCCGTAGGAGTTGAAGTCACGCTGCTCGACGCCGTGCTCGGTGAGGTACTGGCCCGCGGGCGAGTCCTTCTTGATCGCGCCGGCCGGGCTGATGTGGTCGGTGGTGACCGAGTCGCCCAGCTTGAGCAGGACCCGAGCGCCCTCGATGTCGGTGACCGGGTTCGGGGTGTCGGGCATGCCCTCGAAGTACGGGGGCTTGCGGACGTAGGTCGAGTCCTCGTCCCACTCGAAGGTGTTGCCCTCGGGCGTGGGCAGCGAGCGCCACCGGTCGTCGCCGGCGAACACGTCGGCGTAGTCCTTGGTGAACATCTCCGAGGTGATCGCCGAGGCGATGGTCTCCTCGATCTCCTGCGGCGTGGGCCAGATGTCCTTGAGGAAGACGTCGTTGCCGTCCTGGTCCTGGCCGAGGGCGTCGTTGAACAGGTCGACGTTCATGTTGCCGGCCAGTGCGTACGCGATGACCAGCGGCGGGGACGCCAGGTAGTTCATCTTGATGTCCGGGTTGATCCGACCCTCGAAGTTCCGGTTGCCCGACAGCACCGAGACGACGGCCATGTCGTGCTCGTTCACCGCCGCGGAGACCTCGGGGATGATCGGGCCGGAGTTGCCGATGCAGGTGACGCAGCCGTAGCCGACCAGGTTGAAGCCGAGCTTGTCGAGGTACGGCGTCAGCCCGGCCTTCTCGTAGTAGTCCGAGACGACCTTCGAGCCGGGCGCGAGCGTGGACTTGACCCACGGCTTGCGCTGGAGGCCCTTCTCCACGGCCTTCTTCGCGAGGAGCGCGGCGCCGATCATCACGCTCGGGTTCGAGGTGTTGGTGCAGGAGGTGATCGACGCGATGGTGACCGCGCCGTTCTCCAGCTCGAACTCGGTGCCGTCCTCCAGGCGCACCTCGACCTTGATGCCCGGGTCCTTGGAGTACGTCGGCAGCGCCTCGGCGAACGCCGATGCGGCGTTGGCCAGCTCGACGCGGTCCTGCGGGCGCTTCGGACCGGCGATGCTCGGCACGATCGTCGACAGGTCGAGCTCGAGCTTCTCGGAGTAGCGCGGCTCGGCGGCCGGGTCGAGCCAGAGGCCCTGCTCCTTGGCGTAGGCCTCGACCAGGCTGATCTCCTCCTCGGAGCGGCCGGTGAGACGCAAGTAGTCGGTGGTCTGGCCGTCGATCGGGAAAATCGCGCAGGTCGAGCCGAACTCCGGGCTCATGTTGCCGATCGTCGCGCGGTTGGCCAGCGGGAGGGCCGAGACGCCCTCGCCGTAGAACTCGACGAACTTGCCGACGACGCCGTGCTGGCGGAGCATCTCGGTGATGGTGAGCACCAGGTCGGTCGCGGTCGATCCGGCCGGCAGCTCGCCGGTCAGCTTGAAGCCGACGACGCGCGGGATGAGCATGGAGACCGGCTGGCCGAGCATCGCGGCCTCGGCCTCGATGCCGCCGACGCCCCAGCCGAGCACACCGATGCCGTTGACCATGGTCGTGTGCGAGTCGGTGCCGACGCAGGTGTCGGGGTAGGCGAGCAACTCGCCGTCGACCTCACGGGTGAAGGTGACGCGCGCCAGGTGCTCGATGTTGACCTGGTGCACGATGCCGGTGCCCGGCGGGACGACCTTGAAGTCGTCGAAGGCGCCCTGGCCCCAACGCAGGAACTGGTAGCGCTCGCGGTTGCGCTCGTACTCGATCTCGACGTTGCGCTCGAACGCCTCGGGGGTGCCGAAGACGTCGGCGATGACGGAGTGGTCGATGACCATCTCGGCCGGAGCGAGCGGGTTGATCTTGGAGGCGTCGCCCCCCAGGTCGGCCATGGCCTCGCGCATGGTGGCGAGGTCGACGACACACGGCACGCCGGTGAAGTCCTGCATGATCACGCGCGCGGGCGTGAACTGGATCTCCTTGTCGGGCTCGGCGGTCTCGTCCCAGCCGGCCAGCGCCTTGATGTCGTCGGCGGTGATGTCAGCGCCGTCCTCGGTGCGGAGCAGGTTCTCCAGCAGCACCTTCAGGGAGTAGGGCAGGCTCGCGACGTCGAGACCGTCACCGGTCACGGCGTCCAGCCGGAAGATGCCGTAGGACTTTCCGTCCACGTCCAAGGTGCCCTTGGCACCGAAGCTGTTCACGCTGGCCATCCGCGTCTCCGTCCTCGTCGACTTCTCTAGTCGGGATTGGTCTGGCGCCCATCCTGCCGCCGGGCGCGGCGGCGTGGGAAGTGAGGCGAACCTAAACCCTGATCCCGATTTATCTTGATATCAAGATATCACGGAGTAGTGGCGGTCGTGGTGGTGGAATCGCCGGACGCCCTCGTCACCTGCACGTCGGCCGATCCCGCCTCGCCCTGACCCGGGTAGACGTCGAGGACGGTCACCGTGAGCCCGGCGACGCGCATCGACTGTCCCTTGCCGAGCCACGCCTGGCCGGCGTTGTCGCCGGGCCGGTCCCCGGTCGGGTTCGGAACCGCGCTGAGGTTGACCTGGTAGGCGTCGCCGAACGGTCGGACACCGTGGGTGAAGACGAAGAGGCCGGTTCCGTCCACGGTCACGTTGGCCGGGTAGTTGACCTGCCCGTGCCCGTGCGGGATCGGCGAGGCCCGCACCTTGCCCGGACCGGGCACGAAGTGCGGCGGTCCCCCGCACCCCGCCAGCGCCAGGACAACCACGAGACCGACGAGACCCACCACGCGACGCACCACGAGGACTGATCCTCCCAGGTGGCTCCACGGGACTAAGCGGACGGGGCCGCTGCGGGTGTAGACCTCTCGTGGAGACGCTGACGGTCGGAGGGCGCATGCACGGGACGGTAGGCTCGCCCGACGAGTTCGCCGCCTGGGCGCGCCCGCACCTCCCCGCGCTGCACCGGTACGCCGCCCGCCTGGTCGGGCCGGGCGACGCCGACGACGTCGTCCAGGAGGCGCTCGCCCGGGCGTGGAGCCGCCGATCGACGTACGACACGGAACGGGGTGAGCCACTCCCCTGGCTGCTGGCGATCGTGCGGGACCGGGCGATGCGGCTGCTGCGCGGGCGGCGGCCGCAGGTCGCTCTGGTCGACGCCGACCGTCCGGTCGGGCCGGCCGTCCCCGATGTCGACCTCGAGCGAGCCGTGCGGGCCCTGGCGCCGCGGCAGCGCGAGGTCGTCGACCCACTACTTCGTGGACCTCGACGTCGCGACGATCGCGGCCCTGCTCGGCTGTGCGCCCGGGACGGTCCGCGCCACCCTGCACCAGGCGCGCGCCGCGCTGCGGACCGCCCTGGGCGAACCCGACGGAGACGACCATGGATGAGCACGACGACCTCGACCGGAGGATGGACGAGCGGCTGGCCCGGGCCGGGCGGGTCTGGCGGGAGTCGCTCCCGGCAGCACGCGAGCCGGACCTCGTCGCGCCCGGCCGCCACCGGGCGCGCTGGCTGGTGCCGTCGGCCGCGGCGGCCGCGGTGGCGCTGGTCGTCGGCGGGGTGGTCGGGCTGGTCGGGCACGGCGGAGGCGCCGACGCTCCGCTGCCGGGGGCCTCGTCCAGCGCCGCCGGTGTCGTGCCGTGGGCGGCGCTGCCGGCCACCCACCCGCGCCTGCCCGTGCGCTGGGTCGGCCCGACGGCGGCGACGATCTACGCCGCCCGACCGTGCGGCACAGGGGACGTCGATCACGGAAAGGCCGTGGGCGGAGGAGCGGCAGGGACGGCGTACGTCACGACCCGGCTGTCCCTCGCACCCGGACACTCGTCGTGCCGGCTGCCCGCGAGCTTCGGCGCGAGGCTGCTCGACCACGGGACCCCGATCCCGACCGGCCCGAGCGGACTCGGAGGGCGCCGACCCGTGCCGGTGCTCATCACCCGCGCATGGCCGGCGGAGCTCAGCGTCGGCTGGAGCGTCACCCATGTGTGCGGCCACGTCGACAACACCACGATCCGGGTCAGCCTCATCAAGGCCGGCACGTTCGACCTCCCGGGCTTCGGCCGGACGACGTGCAACCCGGGCGAGCCGATGACGGAGCCGCTCGACCTGCCGGCGATCCAGCCGGGCTACACCCAGCAGCGCGTCTCGCCGTACGACGGCGTCCGGGTCAGCGGCGACCTGCGGCTCACCGGCCGACCGGGCCAGACGGTCGACTTCACGATCACCCTCACCAGCCGGCGCGACCTGGTGCTGGACCCGTGTCCGGACTACCGGATCGGCGCCTACACGCCGATCCAGTCGGAGAGCCGGGTGGCGACGTACGGACTCAACTGCGCCCAGGTGCCGTACCGCGCAGCCGCCGGAACGCCGTACCTCCCCGCCGGCGTGCCCGTCACGTTCGCCATGCAGCTGACGGCACCCGCGGTCGACGTACCGAAGCTGGAGTGGGAGCTGCTCGCGCCGCCCACGCTGCCGGCCCTGGGCGGCGTCCTCACGGTCGGCACGGCCCAGCCCGACGGCACCCTGACCGGCGTGGTGACCATGGACGGCGGACCCGCGCCCGGGACCAGCACCAAGGTCACCTCCGGGACCGTGACCCTCGTCGGCGACGACGGGACCCGGCGGGTCGCCTCCATCGCGGCGGACGGCACCTACACCGCGCACGTCCCTGCCGGGGCCTACACGCTGGTGGTCCGCACCCCGCAGTGGAACGGGGGCGCCCTGTTCAAGGACCGGGCAGGAGTCACCGGCGGCGCCGTCACGACGGCCGACGTCAGCCTGCCGATGAAGTAGTCGTCGTCGGCTCGGATTCTTTACTTGACGATCCGCCGCACCCGCGCGCATTCTCCTAACTGTGTTAGGAGATCCGAACGGCAGTAGGGTCGCCGTCCGACAAGCAGCCACCCGCGCCGAGATCCTCGACGCCGCGTGGACCCTGGCCGGCGAGGTGGGGCTCGCCGGCATCACGCTCCGTGAGATCGCGCGGCGGGTGGGGATGCAGGCGCCGTCGCTCTACACGCACTTCCCCTCCAAGCACGCGATCTACGACGCCATGTTCGGACAGGCCTGGAGCGACTACGAGGAGCACATGGCGGGCCGGCTCGCCGATCCGCCGACCGATGCGCGAGCGGCCGCGCACCAGGTGGCGCGGACCTTCTTCGACTTCGCGGTCGCCGACCTGCCCCGCTACCAGCTGATGAACCAGCGCATCATCCCGGGCTTCGAGCCGAGTCCCGAGTCGTACGCGCCCGCGGTGCGCGTCCTCGAGCGGGGGCTCGCCTTCATGGTGTCCCTCGGGATCCACCAACGCGCCGACTTCGACATCTTCATCGCTCTCGTCGGCGGCCTGATCGACCAGCAGCACGCCAACGACCCGGGCGGCGACCGCTTCGCCCGGGTCCTCCCCCGCGCCATCGACATGTGGGCTGACGGTGTCGGCCTTCCCGCAACCACGGCTTGATCCCGAACCCAGGAGCAGCGCCATGAGCGTCACCACCGACACCACCCCTCGCCGACCCCGCGGCGACCGCACCGAGGCGATGCAGCTCGCCGCCGACGAGTACCTGCGCTTCGCCGACACCCTGGCCGCACTGAGGCCCGAGGACTGGTCCCGACCCACCGCGTGCCCTGAGTGGGACGTCCGTCAGATGGCGTGCCACACGGTCGGCATGGCGGCGATGGCCTCCGGGATGCGCGAGACGATGCGCCAGCAGCGGATCGCCAACCGCGATGCTGCCCGCAACGGCGGTACGCCGCTCGACGCCCTCACCGCGCTCCAGGTGCGGGAACGGGCCGACTGGACGCCCGCCCAGGTGATCGCGGGCATGCGGGCCGTCGCTCCGCGGGCCGCGGCCGGGCGTCGGCGCGTGCCGGGCTTCGTGCGCGCCCGCCGGCTGCCGGACAGCTTCGAGATCAACGGTCGGCTGGAGACCTGGCGGATCGGCTTCCTCATCGACACGATCCTCACCCGCGACCCGTGGATGCACCGGATGGACATCGCCGACGCGGTCGGCCGCGAACCGACGCTGGCCCCCGAGCACGACGGCCGGATCGTCGCCGGCGTGGTCGCCGAGTGGGCCGACCGGCACGGACAGCCCTTCCGGCTGGAGCTCACCGGTCCGGCCGGCGGGATCTGGTCCTCCGGGTCCGGCGGCCCCGCCATCGAGATGGACGCGATCGAGTTCTGCCGGATCCTGTCGGGTCGCGGGTCGGGCGAGGGGCTGCTGGAGACCCAGGTCCCGTTCTGACTGGGACGGCCCGTCCGTCCGGTCAGGCCGGCAGCGCGTCGTCGGCGAACTGCGTGCGGTAGAGCTCGCTGTAGCGACCGCCCGCACCGACCAGCTCCTCGTGCGTGCCGCGCTCGACGATCCGGCCGTCCTCGACCACGAGGATCACGTCGGCAGCGCGGACCGTCGAGAGCCGGTGGGCGATGACGAGGGCCGTCCGACCGGTGAGTGCCTCGTCCAGCGCGGCCTGCACCGCCGCCTCCGAGGTCGAGTCGAGCGATGCCGTGGCCTCGTCGAGGATGACCACGCGGGGCTGCTTGAGCAGCAGCCGGGCGATGGTCAGCCGCTGCCGCTCGCCGCCGGACAGCCGGTAGCCGCGCTCGCCGACGACCGTCTCCAGACGGTCGGGGAGGCTGCGCACCATGTCAGCCAGCCGGGCGCGGGTTAGCGCGTCCCAGAGGTCGTCCTCGGTCGCCTCGGGCCGGGCGAGCAGCAGGTTGCCGCGGATGGAGTCGTGGAACAGGTGGCCGTCCTGGGTCACCATCCCGACGGCAGCACGGATCGACTCGGCCGTCAGGTCGCGGACGTCGACGCCGGCGAGCCGCACGGCACCGGCATCCACGTCGTACAGGCGGGAGACGAGCTGGGCGATCGTCGACTTGCCCGCTCCCGAGGAGCCGACGAGCGCGACGACCTGGCCGGGCTCCGCGCGCAGCGAGATGCCGTGGAGCACCTCGACCCCGCCCCGGGTGTCGAGGTGGGCGACCGCCTCGAGGGAGGCCAGCGAGACCTTGTCCGCGCTCGGATAGGCGAAGTGCACGTCGTCCAGCACGACCTCGACGGGACCGTCCGGCACCTCGCCGGCGCCCGGGCGGTCGACGATCAGCGGCTGGAGGTCGAGCACCTCGAAGACGCGCTCGAAGCTGACCAGGGCGCTCATGATGTCGACCCGCGCGCTCGCGAGTGCGGTCAGGGGTGCGTAGAGCTGGGTGAGCAGCAGGGACAGGGCGACGACGTCGCCCGCGTCGAGCGAGCCGCTGAGGGCGAGCGAGCCGCCGACGCCGTACACGACGGCGACGGCGAGCGCAGAGACGAGGGTGAGCGCGGTGACGAAGGTGGTCTGCACCATCGCCGTGCGGACGCCGATCTCGGCGACCCGTTCCGCGCGCGTGGCGAACTCGACGGACTCCTGCTCGGGCCGTCCGAACAGCTTGACCTGGGTCGCGCCCGGGGCCGAGAACCGCTCGGTCATCTGGTCGCCCATGGCGGCGTTGTGACCGGCGGCCTCGCGCTGGATGCCGGCGAGACGGCGGCCCATCCGCCGGGCCGGGACCACGAAGACCGGGAGCAGGACCAGCGCGAGCAGGGTGACCTGCCACGAGATGCCCAGCATCACGACCAACGTCAGGACCAGGGAGACGAGGTTCGCCACCACGCCCGACAGGGTGGAGCTGAACGCGCGCTGGGCGCCGATGACGTCGTTGTTGAGCCGGCTGACGAGCGCGCCGGTGCGGGTGCGGTTGAAGAACGCGATCGGCATCCGCTGGACGTGGTCGAAGACGCTGGTGCGCAGGTCCAGGATCAGCCCCTCGCCGATCCGTGCCGACAGCAGGCGCGAGATCAGGCCCATCGCGGCGCTCGCCACCGCGAGGCCGGCGATCGCGAGCGCCAGCACGACGACGGTACGTCGGGAGTCGCCCGCGACGATCGCGTTCACCACCCGACCCGCGAGCACCGGGGTGGCCACGGCCAGCCCGGCCGTCAGCACGCTCAGCACGACGAAGCCGATCAGCTTGCTGCGGTGGGGGCGCGCGAACCGCAGGATCCGCCCCGCGGTCGCCCGGTTGAACGCCCGCTGCTCGTCGGGGCCGTGCATGCTCCGGTAGACCTGGTTCCAGGCGATCTGCTCCATGCTCACGTCAGCACAACCCGTTCCGCTCCGAAGGATTCCCGCGCCGGTGAATCTAGAGCAGCGGGGGGACAGTCGCCTCGATCAGGTGCGGGCCCGGCTCGGCCAGGGCGCGCCGGAGCTGGTCGGCCAGCTCCTCCGCCGTGGTGGCCCGCGTGGCCGGGACGCCCATGCCCTCGGCGAGCTTCACGAAGTCGAGGTCCGGGCGGCTCAGGTCGAGCAGCTCGTTCGCCCGCGGGCCGCCGTCCTCGACGCCGACCCGTTGCAGCTCGAGCCGCAGGATCGCGTAGGCGCTGTTGTTCAGCACGACCGTGGTGACGTCGAGCTTCTCGCGGGCCTGCGTCCAGAGCGCCGAGATCGTGTACATCGCGCTGCCGTCGGCCTGCAGGTTGACGACGGGCCGGTCCGGCGCCGCGACAGCAGCACCCACCGCCACCGGCATCCCGAACCCGATCGAGCCTCCGGTCAGGGTGAGGACGTCGTGGCGCGGGGCCCCGGCGGTCGCACCGGCGAGGAGCAGGCCCGACGTGTTCGACTCGTCGACGACGATGGCCCGTTCCGGTAGCACGGCGCCGACCACGTCCACCCAGCTCTGCAGGGTGAGCGGCCCGGACGGGAGGTCGGGACGTGCCGGCGCCTGCAGGGCCGGCGCGGTGTCGGGAGCGACGAGGTCGGCGAGGGCCTCCAGCGCGCCGACGACGTCCTCGGTCCCTTCCGCAAGCACGTGCACCTGAGCGCCCTCGGGCACGAGCGTGCTCGGCTTGCCCGGGTAGGCGAAGAACGACACCGGCGCCTTCGCGCCGGCCAGGACCACGTGGGCGACGCCGTCCAGCTGCTGCACCGCCTGCTCGGCGAGGTAGGCGAGCCGCTCGAACGTCGGGAGGCCCACGCCACGCTCGAGCCGGGCCGGGAACGTCTCGACGTACGCCCGCGCCGAGGTCGCCACCGTGATCCGGGACATCGCCCGCAGACCAGCCTCCCCGCAGGCCCGCCCGCCGAACAGGAACGCCACGGGCTGACCTCCGGTCAGGACGTCGGCGATCCGCTGGACGACCGCGCCGTCGACGTCCGGGGCTGGGCGCGGCGGGGCGGGCTGCGCCGGCGTACTGCCCTCGTCCCAGGACACGTCGGCCGGGAGGATCAGCGTCGCGACCTGCCCCGGCAGCTCCTGGGCCGCCCGCACGGCCTCGGCGGCGTCGGAGCCGACGGCACCCACGTAGTTCGTACGGCGTACCCAGCCCTCCAGGCTCGCGGCGATGCTCTCGATGTCCGACTGGAGCGGTGCGTCGTGCTGCTGGTGGTACGTCGCGTGGTCGCCGACCACGTTCACGACCGGGCTGTGGGCGCGCCGCGCGTTGTGCAGGTTGGCCAGGCCGTTCCCGAGGCCCGGGCCCAGGTGCAGCAGGGTCGCGGCCGGCTTGCCGGCCATCCGGGCATAGCCGTCGGCGGCACCCGTCACGACGCCCTCGAAGAGTCCGAGCACGGCTCGCATCTCGGGTACGGCGTCGAGTGCCGCGACGAAGTGCATCTCGGAGGTGCCCGGGTTGGCGAAGCAGACTTCGACACCCGCATCCACCAATGTCCGGACGAGCGACTGGGCTCCGTTCACTGCCTCACCTCATGACGTCGTGACCTCGTTGGGTGGGGCCACCCTGCCCGCGCCGGGCGTCGCTCGTAAAGGGCCGATCAGGTCTCGCCGCGCAGGCGGGCCGCCAGGTACTGATCCATCACGACAGCCGGGATCCGGCCCCGATCCGAGACCACGATGTCCGCCCGCGCCGCCCATCGGCGCACGTCGGCCGGCGTCGGCGGCGCAGGCGCCAGCGGCGGGGGCGCTTCGAGCCCGCGCACGGCGAGGTCGCCGACCATCTCCTCCGACAACCCGACCCGGGCGGCAGCGAGGAAGCGGTAGGTCCACTCCTGGGCCAGCTTGCGGGTCTCACAGAAGACGATCGGGACGGTCGGGAACCGGACCTGACACTCGGCGACGCCATCGGCCACCACGCTGGGCCGAACGTGGTCCAGCTTGAAGATCTGCGAGTAGCGGTCCTCGACGACGACGGCGGCGCGGGCGATCGCGGAGAGCTCGGTCAGCTGGAACCTCAGCTTTCCCGTGGTCAGCGAGGAAACGAGGTCGGCCAGGGACTTCCGCTCCACCGTGGCCTGCAGCACCCCGTCGACGACGAGGCCGTAGTCACCGGCGTTGAGCCGCTCACGGCGGGTTGTCGCCTGCCGGTCAGCAAACGTGAACGGGTAGCGCTCGCGAATGTCGACCGCGATCTCCAGGTCGGCGACTCCGCTGGCGCGGGCGCCCGGAAGGGTCACCGCCGGTCGTGCCTGTTTCGAAGTGCGGGCGGTCTGCCAGAAGATCATCTGCCGGCCACGGGCATTCGTGACGACGATCTGAGACCGGTTCTCGCGACCGCGGTCGAGCACGAGGTCGATCGCGGCGCCTCGGCGTACGCACGAGCGCACGGGCACGCGCTCGAGGATCTCTGCGTCCGCGGGCCACTCCTCTGTTCGGTGGCAGTAGACCTTGCCTGTGCGTGGCCAGGTGTCCTTCGCCTTCAGGATGATCCCGTCCCCGAGCGGGATCCTAAGAAGGTAGGGCAGCGTCGACCCGGGTTCAGTGTTGCGGGCGATGACGAAGTCCTCCGGCACGCCGGCCACGATAGCGACGACTCATCCGTGAATGACGGCGTAGGCGATCTGCCCGGCGCTCCTGATCGCTTCAGGCACAAGCGCCCAGGCGGGGTGGGGGTCGTCGAGGAGCTTGCTCGCCTGACGTACCCGGCGCCGGTCCTTGCGAGTCACCTGCTTCGCGACGTCGAAAGGGTCCGGGACGAGCGCGCAAAGCAGCGCGAGATCCCGGTAGTGACGCTCGGGACCAGGCAGCGCCGTCGCGGCCGCCTTGCCGACGATCGCTGCGAGCAGCGTGGGCCGCGGAAGCATTGCGCGGCGCTCTTCGTGCACGACGGTGATCCGCTCAGCTCGACTCAGTGCCTGAGTGCCACCAGGCACTTCGATGGTCCGCCCGGGAGGCGTTGTCGTCAGGTCGGCCCGCTCCCCCAGACCTTCCGGTGCCAGGACGTCGATGACGACCGGGCGTGGTTTCGCGGCCCGGATGTAGCGGTGAGCGAGTCCATCTGCGCTGATGGACTGCAGCGAGAATCCGAGGTTCTCGATGCTGGCCACGACCCGGGTCAAGGCATCGGGGACGGCCCGGATGTCCGCGATCACGTCGCCGTCCTGGCTGATCTGCGGCGGAACCTGGCCGTGCTCGAGCGCATGCAGCAGCACCATCTGACCGCCGATCAGGGCCTAAGGCACGTCAAGGCTCTCGCCCAGGTCAAGGAGCGTGTGCCACAACTCGTCGACAGGCGCCGGCAGGCTCGGGAGTTCGATGACCACGGTCATGCGCCTGACCGTTCGCTCCGCCAGGCCGACAGCAGTTCCGCCAGACGTGCGGCACCCGCGGCGACAGCACGAGGCTCCCTACTCTCGAGAAGGTCAGCAGCGAGCACGGCGTCAGCCACCCGGCCAGGCGCCTGGACCCTGTCCCCCGCGAACGGCCAGACCTCCTTCGGAACACGGACCCTGAGATTGGGTTCCGCCCCTTCGCGCAGCGCGAGTGACCGCGACAACTCGGGCCAGTGCGACTCCTCGACGTAGAACTCGGGGATCGGGTGCGCCAGAGCAACGACATCGAACCCACGGCTCGCTGCCTCATCCACCCCAACGGCACGAACACCACCCGCCCGCCGGAGTCGCTGGACAGCCGCAGGGTGCGCGACAACATCGAGCACGTTGCTGCGTCCGCGCAGAGCGGCGCGCCAGCCGTCCGGTCCCGGATCTTCCAGATCTGCGAGATAGCGGCGTACCTGCGAACGCGCTGAGTCCGACAACCAGGCTGCCCGCCCCGCGTCGAGGAGGTCGATGACTGCCCAGGCGCGCTTGGGCGCCAACGGGCGGCCCGGCGGACGTCCTTGCAGTTCCAGCCGAGCTACATCCTGAGACGAGACGAGCCAGGAGTTGCCCAGGCGGCGACCACGCAGGTCCCCCGAGCGAAGCAACTGCCTGACGCGGGAGTCATTGACCCCGAGTCGATGCGACGCTTCCTTGACGCTGATCGACATCGACCCCACCTCCTTTCGTAAATCATACCGCTGGCGGCATAGTTTCCGAAAGTCACGCCTGTGGTCTCCTCACGACGTCACACCGTGCCCCAAGCGTGGCCATAGCGAGTAGTTCGCCGTAGAACCGCAGGTCAGCGGGTTTTCACCAACGTCGCGACGCACTCCACGTGACTTGTCATCGGGAAGAGGTCGAAGGCCCGGAGCCCGCTGAGCCGGTAGCCGTGCTCGGCGAAGATCGCGACGTCGCGGGCGAGGGCGGCGGGGTCGCAGGCGACGTACGCGACGGCCCGCGGGGTGCGGGCGACGACCTGCTCGACGACGGCGCGCTTGGCACCGGTCCGGGGCGGGTCGAGGACGACGAGGTCGACGTGCTCGGCGGGGCGGCTCGCCAGGACCGTCGCGACGTCACCGGCGACGACCTCGGCCTCGGGGCAGTTCGTCTCCGACAGCCGCGACGCCTGCCGGTCGCCCTCGACCGCGAGCACGTGGCCGTCGGGCCCGACGGCGTCGAGCAGGAACCGCGAGAACAGGCCGACGCCGGCGTAGAGGTCGAGCGCCGACTCCCCCGCGGCCGGCCGCAGCGCATCGAGCACGGCCGCGACGAGGGTCTCCGGGGCGCCCGGATGCACCTGCCAGAAGCCGCCGTCGGCGACCTGGAAGTCCACCCCGCGCACCGAGTTCGACGGACCGGCGGGCGCCTCGAGCAGGCACTCCTCCACCGGGATGACCTCGTGCGAGCGGTGCAGCCGCATGCCGCGGCCGGTGGGGAGGTCGACGTACCGCTGCCGGGTGCGCCAGCGCAGGCCGTCCACGTCCCCGGGCACGGCCTCGACGACCACCGCGACGTCGACCTCGGCCAGCCGGGCGAGCTGCTCACGGACGACGGCCGCCTTGAGGGACCGCTGGGTGGGGAGCGCCACGTGCTGGAAGTCGCAGCCGCCACAGCGGCCGGGTCCGGCGTACGGGCAGGGTGCCGCGACGCGGTCGGGCGACGCCGTCAGGACCTCGACGGCGTCGCCGCGCCAGAACCGGTCGCCCTCGGTGCCCTCGGTGATCTGGACGACGACCCGCTCCCCCGGCAGGGCGTGCCGGACGAAGACCGCCCGCCCCTCGATCCGGGCGACGCAGTGGCCACCGTGCGCGACCGGCCCCACCTCGACCTCGAACCGACGCCCGACGACCGACTCGCCGCGGCCTTGCCGCGACCGCGGACGACGGGAGGGCCGACGCGGACCGCGGCGGCTCACCGGCGCGACCGGAGCCGGCCGCTGCGCAGGTCGCCGGGGTGGACGCGCTGCTCGTCGCGCTCGGTCCGCTCGAGGCCGATCTTCGAGGACTGCAGCTGGTACGGCACCGACGTGACCATGACACCCGGGGTGAATAGCAGCCGTCCCTTGAGCCGCAGCGCGGTCTGGTTGTGCAGCAGGTGCTCCCACCATCGGCCGACGACGTACTCGGGGATGTAGACGGCGATGACGCTGCGGGGGCTCTCCCGGCGGATGGAGCGGACGTACTCGATGATCGGCCGGATCACCTCGCGGTACGGCGAGTCGAGCAGCTTGAGTGGGATCCCCATGTTGCGGATCTCCCACTCCTCGGTGAGGCGCTTGGTCTCCTCGGGATCCGTCGAGACGTAGATGCCCTCGAGGGTGTTCGGCCGGGTCGCCTTCGCGAACGCGAGCGCCCGCAGCGTCGGCTTGTGCAGCTTCGCGACGAGCACGATCGCGTGCACGCGGGTCGGCATCACCTTGTCCTCGTCGTCGGCCGCGAGCTCGTCGGCGACGTTGGAGTAGTGCCTCTTGATGGCCGCCATCAGCACCCAGAAGAAGGCCATGGCCAGGATCGCGATCCAGGCACCGGCCAGGAACTTCGTGATCAGGACGACCACGAACACCGCGGCCGTCATGGTCAGGCCGGCGGCGTTGATGATCCGCGAGCGCTGCATCCGACGGCGTACGGCGGGATCCGTCTCGGTCTTCAGGTTGCGGGTCCAGTGCCGGATCATGCCGAGCTGGCTGAGGTTGAAGGACACGAAGACGCCGACGATGTAGAGCTGGATCAACCGGGTCGTCTGGGCGTTGAACGCGACGATCAGCACGATTGCCATCACCGACAGGAACAGGATGCCGTTGCTGAACGCCAGCCGGTCACCGCGCGACCCGAACGCGCGCGGCATGTAGCCGTCGCGGGCCAGGATCGAGCCGAGCACCGGGAAGCCGTTGAACGCGGTGTTCGCGGCGAGCACCAAGATCAGCCCGGTAACCGACACGATGAAGTAGAAGCCCGGCGGGAAGTCGGCGAAGAGCGCCTTCGCGATCTGCGCGATCACGGCGTCCTGCACGGTGCCGTCCGGCAGCGGCTTCCCGTTGAGGGTCAGCCGGTGCATCTCATCGGGGTCGACGTAGCGCAGCCCCATCCGCTGCGCCAGCACGATGATCATCATCATCATCGTCACGGCGATGGCGCCGAGCATCGCCAGGGTCGTCGCCGCGTTGCGGCTCTTCGGCTTGCGGAACGCGGGCACGCCGTTGCTGATCGCCTCGACGCCGGTGAGGGCCGCGCAACCGGACGAGAACGCGCGCATCAGCAGGAAGACGAGGGCGATCCCGCCGAGGTCGCTGGTGCCGCCGTTCTCCGGGACGAGGCCGTACTTCGCGCTCTCGACGTGCGGCAGGTGCCCGGTCGCGAGGAGCACGAGCCCGAACGCACCCATCGCGATGATCCCGAACATGAAGCAGTACGTCGGGATGGCGAACGCGGTGCCCGCCTCGCGGATGCCGCGCAGGTTCATCGCGGTCAGCAGCACCACGAGCCCGACCGCGAGCAGCTCCACGTGCGCGTGGAGCCCCGGTATCAGCGCCCCGGCGTAGTTGGCCCCGGACGAGATCGACACCGCAACGGTGAGGACGTAGTCGACCAGCAGCGCGGCGGCGACCGTCAAGCCGGCGTACGGGCCGAGGTTGACGGTGGCGACCTCGTAGTCACCGCCACCGGAGGGATAGGCGTGCACGTTCTGCCGGTACGACGCGATCACGGCCAGCATGACGAGGGCGACCAGGATGGCGATCTTCCAGCTGAACGCGTAGGCGCTCAGGCCGGCGATCGACAGCATGATGAAGACCTCGTCCGGCGCGTAGGCCACCGAGGACAGGGCGTCGCTCGCGAAGACCGGCAGTGCGATCCGCTTCGGGAGCAACGTGTCCCCGAGCTGGGCGCTTCGCAGCTTGCGACCCAACAGGATGCGCTTGGAGAGATCGGCGACGCCCACGGGCCGACACCCTACGGCACCCCCTCGGCACCTTCATGGCCTAGGTTGAAGCCGTGCACGTCGTGATCATGGGATGCGGCCGGGTCGGCTCGACCCTCGCGCGCAGCCTCGAGGACCGCAACCACACCGTGGCCGTCATCGACACCGAGCCGGACGCCTTCCGACGGCTCGGTCCCGGCTTCAACGGCGACAAGATCGCCGGCGTCGGGTTCGACCAGCAGGTGCTGGAGAAGGCGGGCATCCGACGGGCCGAGGCGTTCGCCGCCGTGTCGAGCGGCGACAACTCCAACATCATCGCCGCGCGGGTCGCGCGCGAGACCTTCGGCATCCAGTCCGTCGTCGCCCGCATCTACGACCCGGGACGCGCCGAGGTCTACCAGCGGCTCGGCATCACCACGGTCGCCACCGTGAAGTGGACGGCCGACCAGGTGCTGCGGCGCCTGCTGCCCGCCGGGGCCGAGCCGGACTTCCGTGACCCGTCCGGCACGATCCGCGTGGACCACATCACCGTCCCGGAGCCGTGGATCGGCCAGCTGATGATCGACCTGCAGATCCAGACCCAGAGCCGCATCGCCTGGATCGACCGGCTCGGCGAGGGCATGCTGCCCACCCGCGAGACCCGGGTCCAGGAGGGCGACATGCTGCACCTCGCGATGCGCGAGGACAACGCCGCCCACGTCTACGAAGTCCTCGAGCACGGTCCGGAGGGTCACTGACATGCGCGTCGCCATCGCCGGAGCCGGTGCGGTCGGTCGCTCGATCGCCCGGGAGCTCATCCAGAACGGTCACGACGTCCTGCTGATCGACAAGACGCCGACCTCCATCCGTCCGGAGCGGGTCCCGGCCGCCGAGTGGCTGCTCGCCGACTCCTGCGAGCTGTCCTCGCTGGAGGAGGCGCGGCTGGAGAACTGCGACGTGGTGATCGCCGCGACCGGTGACGACAAGGTCAACCTGGTCACCTCGCTGCTCGCAAAGACCGAGTTCGGGGTCCCCCGCACGGTCGGCCGGGTCAACCACCCGAACAACGAGTGGCTGTTCACCGAGGCCTGGGGCGTCGATGTCAGCGTCTCGACCCCGCGCATCATGTCCGCGCTCGTCGAGGAGGCCGTCACGGTCGGCGACCTGGTGCGGCTCTTCGAGTTCCGCAAGGGCAACGCGAACCTCGTCGAGATGACGCTGCCCGCGGACTCGCCGTACGTCGGCAAGCCCAGCGGCCAGGTGCCGCTGCCGGACAACTGCGCGCTCGTGACCATCCTGCGCGACGGCCAGGTCTATGCGCCGACGCCGGACCAGCCGGTCGAGGCCGGGGACGAGCTGCTGTTCGTCGTACCGACCGAGGCCGAGGACGCGCTCGAGAGCCTGCTGGCCCCGGCCAGCCACCCCGAAGCCTGATTCAGGCCCGCTCCAGCGGGGTCGCGTTGCGGGCGAGCAGCCAGATCATCGCGGCCCAGCTGCCGATCCGCAGCGGCCAGCCCAGTCCGTAGCGGAGCGCGGCGATGATGCCGACCGCGGTGCCGGCGCCGATGGTGCCCTGGTGGCCGAGCAGCCAGACCGGGCCCTGCAGCAGCACGCCGATCGCGCCGGGCAGCAGCATCACCCAGGTCAGCCGGCTGCACAGCCGCACGATCTGCGGGTTGGCGTGCCAGCCGATCGGGTCCTCGGTGGCCGCGCCGAGCATGAAGCCGAGCATCGGCCAGCGCACCAGACAGCTGAGGCCGAGCACGATCGAGTAGCCCAGGCTGATCAGGATCCCCGGCAGGAAGTAGGCCAGCGCCTGGTCGTCGGCGCTGCCGCCGTGGCTGGCCGCCAGCCGGACGAAGATCCAGCCGAGCGCGATGCTGAAGATCGCGTTGAAGACGTACTGCGTGGGGCTCTTCTGCACGATCCGGACGACGAGCGCGACCGCCGCGACCGCGAGGCTCGCGATCAGGGCGATCTGCAGGTGCTTGGTGGGCAGCCAGACGGCCGTGAAGATCAGGCCGGGGATCGCCGCCTCGAGGATCCCCCGCCGTCCGCCGAGGGAGTCGGCGAGCTGACGGCGTACGAGTGCCTCGACGGTGTCGGCCCCGATCGGGGCCGCCGTCGCGTCGTTCTCCGTCACAGGAGCTCGTAGCGCGGGTTGTAGATGATCCGCGTGCCGTCGTGCCGGCCGATCCGGCCGGTGACCTCGATCGAGCGGCCGGGCTCGATGCCGACGATCCGGCGCCGTCCCAGCCACACGACGGTGATCGAGCCGCTGCCGTCGAAGAGGTCGGCCTCGAGCGCGGGGACACCGCCGCGCGGGCGCAGGGTCACCGTGCGCAGGGCGCCACGCAGCCGCACCGGGACCCGGTCGGCGGCATCGGCCACCGAGGTGCAGCCCGCCTCACCCGTGGCCTGCTGCAGGTCACGCGCGTCGATCTCCTGGGTGTTGGCCCACTTGTTCAAGGAGTGGAGGAGTCCGCGCTTCTCGCCCATGCTCCTAGCCTTCCACCTGCTGCAAGCCCTCGGGCAGCTTCAGCGCGAGCGGCTCTCCGACGGGCATCGCGTGCCCGCCACGGCGTACGGCGACCTGCGCGACCGCGTCGTCCCACGGCTGGGCAGCCTGCTCGTCCACCGCCGGCGCACCGAGGAACGTGGCGCGCAGCAGCCAGCGCGAGCCGTTGATGCCGACCACGCGCGACACCTGCTGCGCGTGGCTGCCGTCGGGCTGCTGGACCGTCAGCTCGCAGAGCAGCTCGGTGCCGAACCGCCCCTCGCGCTCGGTCGCGGTGCCACCGAGCCGGGAGGTCTCCGCCGCGATCTGCGGCCGGATCTCGCCCCACAGGTCACCGTGGCGCGGCGCGGCGAAGGCCCGCAGCTCGACGGCTCCCTGCTCGCCCGCGAGCAGCACGGCCCGCACCTCTCCGGTCTGCTCGTCGACCTGCAGCCGCAGGTCGTTGCCCACGAACGGCGCGATGAGCAGCGACCCCAGGTCGATCCGCTCCAGCCCGTCGTCCGGCAGGTCCTCGACGTCGTACGGTCCCGTCGCGGCCTCGTCGCTCACTTCGTCACCACTCCTCCGGCCGTGCGCGGCACCTCCGCGCCGACCCCGGTAGAACCGTAACCGCCGGCCCCACGCACGCTGTCCGGAAGGTCGTCGACCGCGACGAAGCGGGCCCGCTCGAAGCGCTGGATCACCAGCTGCGCGATCCGGTCGCCGCGGCTCAGCTCGATGTCCTCGACCGGGTCGTGGTTGATGAGGAGCACCTTGATCTCACCGCGGTAGCCGGCGTCGATGGTGCCGGGCGTGTTCACGATCGACAGGCCGTGCTTGGCCGCCAGGCCGGAGCGCGGGTGGACCAGGGCGACGTACCCGTCGGGGAGGGCGATCGCGATCCCGGTCGGGACGAGCGCCCGCTCCCCCGGCGCCAGGTGGACGTCGACGGTCGTCAGCAGGTCGGCTCCGGCGTCGCCGGGATGGGCGTACGCCGGCAGCGGCAGGGCGCTGTCGAGGCGGCGTACGGCGATCTCGAGGTCGGGGATCTCAGGCACGCACGGAACCCTAGGTCATCCGCATGACGAGCAGGATGGGATCATTCCCTCCGTGAGCGGCGCCCCGGACACCTACCACGAGCGCCTCGGCGTTCCGCTGCGCTGGTGGGCCCAGGGCACCATGGCCGTGGCCATCCTGTGGCTGACCATCGTGGTCGCCGTCCCCGGCCCCACCGCCTGGATCGCGACCGGCCTCGCGTTCGCCCTCCTCGCCGCCTGCCTGTTCTGGTACGGCGACGCCCGGGTGATCGTCTCCGACGGCTGGTTCCAGGCCGGGCGGGCCCGCATCGAGACGGCGTACGTCGGCCAGGTGGCGGCCCTGGACGCCGAGCAGACCCGGCTCGCGGCCGGTCGCGACGCCGACGCCCGGGCGTTCCTGCTGCTGCGGCCCTACCTGAAGCGGGCCGTCAAGGTCGAGATCACCGACGCGGCCGACCCGGCGCCGTACTGGCTGGTCAGCTCACGGCACGCCGACCGGCTCGCCAGCGCACTGACCGCCGCACACCCCGTGCCCTAGGCTCGGGCCATGGGCAAGAAGAAGCAGAGCAAGGGCGACAGCTCCAAGGTCTGGTCCTTGATGGCACTGGTCTCGGGTGTCGGCGGCGCGGCGGTGGCCAAGAAGGGCCTCAACGCCGGCTGGAAGGCAGCCACCGGCAAGCAGCCGCCGGAGAACCCGGCCGACCCGGACGTCCAGCTGCGCGAGGCCGTCGCATGGGCCGCGGCGAGCGGCACCTTCGTCGCGCTCGTCAAGATGCTGCTGCAGCGCCGGGCCGCGAACTACTACCTGAAGTCCACCGGCGAGCTCCCGCCGCCGCTGCGCAAGGACGCCTGAGGATCTGAAAACAGGACCGGGCCCGTCGAGTGTCGACGGGCCCGGTCCTGTTTTTTCACGCGCAGTCGCGGCAGATCATCTTCTTCGGGTCGGCCAGCTGCGAGCGGTGGTGGACCAGGAAGCAGCTCATGCAGGTGAACTCGTCCTCCTGCTTCGGCTTCACCTCGACCGCCAGCTCCTCGTGGGACAGGTCGGCACCGGGGAGCTCGAACGACTCGGCCGCCTCGACCTCGTCCTCGTCGACCTTGCCCGAGTTCTTGTCGTGACGGCGCGCCTTGAGCTCTTCGATGCTCTCCTCGGACTGCTCGTCCTCGTTCTTGCGCGGCGCGTCGTAGTCGGTTGCCATGACGTGTCCTCTCCCTCGTCTGCCGGAGGTGTAGTGGCCTCAGCGCGGCAGATTGTGCACTATCCGGCGACGGGTTGCGACACCGGTGCTCTCGCGTGTCCGGAAACAGCGATGGCGCGCAGGCTATTCCCGCTCGAATCCAGCGGATCTGAGGGCGTCACGGAGCTCGTCGAATCCGTGATCGGGGCCACACACGACCAGGTCCCCGCCACCCGCGCCGCGCAGGACCTCGAGTCGTGCACCGGCCGTCCTGGCGATCAGGCCGCCGGCGGCGAAGTCCCAGAGGTTGACGCCCTCCTCGGCGTACGCATCGGCCTGTCCGGCGGCGACGTGGCACAGCTCGAGGGCGCACGAACCGTGCCGGCGGATGTCGCGGACGTGCGGCAGCAGCCGGGCGACCGCGGCCCCCTGGATCGTCCGGACCTCGGCCCGGTAGGAGAAGCCGGTGAGCAGGAGCCGCTGCGCCAGCGGCGCCGGACCCCGTACGCCGAGGGGCGCACCGTCGCAGGTCGCGACGCCGGTTTCGGTGTCGGCGGCGTACAGGTGACCCTTGGCGACGTCGAGCACCACGCCCGCCACCACCTCGCCGTCGACCTCGGCCGCGATGGAGACGGAGTACTCGGGCAGCCCGTAGAGGAAGTTGACGGTGCCGTCGATCGGGTCGACGATCCAGCGGACGCCACTGGTGCCGACGACGTCGTCGCCCTCCTCGCCCAGGATCGAGTCGTGCGGCCGGGCGGCGAGCAGCAAGGAGCGGATCAGCTCCTCGGCGGCCCGGTCGGTGACGGTGACGACGTCGACCTCGCTGGACTTGGTCGCCGCGACGTCGACGGCTCCCGCCTGCTTCTCGATGAGGGCACCGGCCTGCTGGGCGACCTCGGCGGCCAGGGCGCGGAGCGCGAGCGGCGAGGTCATGCGCGCGGGAAGCAGCAGCCGTCGGGGCAGCGCGCGCACCGCTCGCCGGACAGCGCCAGCTCGCGGAGCGCGGCCACGAACCGCGGGTCGGTGCCCGCCGTGCCGGCTCGCCGGGCGGGCAGGCCGAGCCGCTCGGCCGTGGCGAGCGCCTCGGTGTCGAGGTCGTAGACGACCTCCATGTGGTCGGAGACGAAGCCGACCGGGATCAGCACGACCGCCGGCGCTCCGGCGGCGGCGAGCTCCTCGAGCCGGTCGTTGACGTCGGGCTCGAGCCACGGAGTGCGGGGCGATCCCGAGCGCGAGCAGAAGACCAGCTCGTGCGGGCGCTCCACGCCGGTCGCCTTCGCGACGTCGGTGGCGACCCGAGCCGCGACCTGCAGGTGCTGCGCGAGGTAGCTGCCGCCCTCCGGCCCGCTCTCCTCGTTCATCGCCGTCGGGATGGAGTGGGTCACGAACACCAGGTGCGCGGCATCCCGGACGTCGTCGGGCAGGTCGGCGAGCGCCGCCACCGTCCGGTCCACCGACGCCGCCACGAAGCCGGGGTGGTCGTAGTAGGCACCGACCTTGTCGATCGTCAGGTTGTCCTCGGGGAGCGCCGCCAGGGCCTCGTCGAGGTTGTCGAGGTACTGCCGGCAGCTGCTCCAGGAGGAGTACGCCGACGTGGTGATGCAGACCGCACGGCGTACACCGTCCGCGGCCATCCGAGCGACCGTGTCGGCGACGTACGGCTCCCAGTTGCGGTTGCCCCAGTAGACCGGCAGGTCCACGCCGTTCGCGGCGAGGTCCGCCTCGAGCGCGGCGATCAGGGCGCGGTTCTGGTCGTTGATCGGGCTGCGGCCGCCGAACTGGAAGTAGTGGGCGCCGACCTGCTCGAGGCGCTCGCGCGGAATGCCGCGGCCGCGGGTCACGTTCTCGAGGAACGGAACGACGTCCTCGGGCTTCTCGGGACCGCCGAAGGACAGCAGGAGGATGGCGTCGTACGGTTGCCCGGACGGGGGCGGAACGCTGGTCACGCGACCATCGTAGGGAGGACAGGAGCACGGCGATGTACCGCCGCATCTTCACCCGCGCGACGGTGTGGTTCAGCCTCGCCGGCCTGATCGGCCGGCTCCCCATTTCGATGGTCGGGCTCGGGATCGTGCTGCTCGCGCAGAACGCGACCGGCTCGTACACGGTCGCCGGCTCGCTCTCGGCCACGGCCATGATCGCCGCTGCCGTCTTCGCCATCCCGCAGGGGCGGCTGATGGACCGGCTCGGCCAGGGCGTCGTGCTGCGCGTGGCCATCACGGTCTGGGGCATCGGCCTGGCCGGCGCGATGGCGAGCCTCGAGGCCGGTTGGCCGCGGTGGACGGCGTACGTGCTCGCGGCCGTGTCGGGCGCCGCCCTCCCGTCGGTCGGCACCTGCTCCCGCGCGCGGTGGGCGCACGTGCTCGCCGGCGACGAGGCCGCGCTGCACACCGCGTTCTCGCTCGAGGCGGTCTTCGACGAGGTGGTCTTCATGGTCGGCCCGGTGGCGGTGACCCTCCTCGCGACCGGCCTCGCACCCGTCGCCGGGCTGGTCGCGGCGCTCGCGACCGGCCTCGGCGGCACCTACGTCTTCGCGGGCCTGCGATCGAGCGAGCCGCCCGCGCACCCGCGAGCCGGCGCGAGCGGTGCCCGTGCGCCGATTCCCTGGGGAGCGATCGGGGCGCTCACCGTGCAGACCTGCGCCCTCGGGGTGCTGTTCGGGGCGGCCGAGGTCGTCACCGTCGCGTTCGCCCAGGAGCACGGGCACGCGTCGGCGGCCGGGCTGCTGCTCGCCTGCTGGTCGTTCGGCAGCCTGGTGGCCGGCCTGGTCTCCGGTGCGTACGCCGGACGGGTCGACCAGCGCACGATGCTCTGGGTCGGAGCGCTCGGGATGTCCCTGGCGTCGGTGCCGCTGGTGTGGATCCCATCGATCGGGTGGATGGTCGTCGCGATGCTCGTCGGGGGCCTCGCGATCTCCCCCACGATGATCGCGGCCATGTCGCTGGCCAAGCAGGCGCTCCCGCAGAGCCGGATGACCGAGGGCATGGCGTTCCTCAACACCGGGCTCGCGCTCGGCATCGCGCCCGGGGCCGCGCTCGCCGGGGTCGTCATCGACGCGCACGGTGCGTCGACGGCGTACCTCGTCAGCGTGGGGGGCAGCGTCGTCGCGCTCCTGGCCGCGCTGGCCGTGCGGATGCCGACTAACGTCTCGGACCATGAGCGGGTCGCAGAGCTGGCGTAACTGGTCGGGGCTCGAGGAGACAGCAGGCCTGCGGGTCGTGACTCCGGGGACCGCCGACGACGTCGCCGCCGAGGTGGTGCGTGCGCGTGCCGCCGGCGAGACCGTGAAGATGCCCGGCACCGGGCACAGCTTCACCGGGATCGCGCGGCCGGAGCACACCCTGCTGCGGCCCGCCGGGCTCACCGGGATCGTGGCCGTCGACCGCGATGCCATGACGGTCACCGCGTTGGCCGGCACTCCGCTCAAGGTCTTCAACGCCGCGCTCGAGGGTCTCGGGCTGAGCCTGCACAACATGGGCGACATCGCCGAGCAGACCCTGGCCGGCGCGATCTCGACCGGCACGCACGGGACCGGCGGCCGGGCATCGGGCCTCGCCGCACAGGTGGTCGGGCTGGAGCTGGTGACCGGGACCGGCGAGCTGCTGCGGGCGTCGGCCGCCGAGAACCCGGACGTGCTCGACCTCGCACGGGTCGGGCTCGGCGCGCTGGGAGTGATCACCACGATCACCTTCGCGGTCGAGCCGCTGTTCCTGCTCCGCGCCGAGGAGCGGCCGATGTCCTGGTCCGACGCGCTGGCGTCCTTCGACGACATGGTGGCCGGCGCGGACCACGTCGACATGTACTGGTTCCCGCACACGGACCGGATGCTCACCAAGCGCAACACGCGGCTCGGCACCGATCTGTCCCTGGCTCGGCCGTTGCCGAGGTGGCGATCCTGGCTCGACGACGACTTCCTGTCCAACACCGTCTTCGGCCTGCAGACCGCCGGCCTCAACCGGGTGCCGCCCGCGATCCCGGCGGCCAACCGGTTCGCCGCGCGGCTCCTCGGCCCACGGACGTACGTCGACGTCGCGCACCGCGTCTTCACCACCGAGCGCCGTGTCGTCTTCCGCGAGATGGAGTACGCCGTTCCGCGCGCTGCCGGCCTGTCGGTGCTGGCCGAGTGCCGCCGCGCCTTCGAGAAGTCCGGGTTGAAGGTGTCCTTCCCGGTCGAGATCCGGGTCGCTCCCGCCGACGAGGTGCCCCTGTCGACGGCGTACCGGCGGGACTCGTTCTACCTCGCCTTCCACACCCACCGCGACGCGGACCACTCGGCGTACTTCTCGGTGATCGAGGAGGTCCTCACGGAGCACGAGGGCCGCCCCCACTGGGGCAAGCTGCACACCCTGGGCGCCTCGGACCTCGCCGCGCTCTACCCGCGGTTCGGCGACTTCGTCGCGCTGCGGGACCGGCTGGATCCCGATCGTGTTCTCACCAACGCGTACCTGCGGAGGGTGTTGGGCTGAGGGCTCGGCTCCGCTGCGGGGTCGGTGAAGTCGTCGCGGGGTTGGTGTGCGGGGTGGGGGTGTCACCGGACGCTCCCGAGGCTCTGCCTGCCGGGGCGAGAGTGGGGTCCCCGCCCGGCAAGGCATTTCTTCTGAGTCGCTGACTCCTGCACGTTTGCCGGGCACCCCAATCGCCCCGGCAGGCAGACCTCGTCCGCGCCCGGCGCCACCCCCACCCCGCTCGGGTCGGTGAAGAAGAACGACTGACGTCCTGCGGCCGAATCGCTGATCGCGGGGCCGGCCGCGCAGCAACATCCACCCCGTTCCGGGGTGCGGCGGACACCTGCGGTGGACGAGGTCTGCCGTCGGGGCGATTGGGGTGCCCGGCAAACGCAGCGCAGTCGAGAAGCAAACAGGAACTGCTTTGCCGGGCGGGGACCCCACTCTCGCCCCGACGGTAGAGCCTCGGGAGCCGCAGGTGGCCGCCGCGGCCCGGACCGACCAACCCCGCCACGCCTTCACCAACCCGGCAGAACACCGACGGGCCTCATGACGGTTGCCCCGCATCCCGCGACAGCGCCGCTCGTCAGAGCGTGACCCGCTCCGGGTGGCTGTAGAGATTCATCGAACCGTTGCGGACGAAGCCGGCCAGGGTCAGGCCGCTGTCGGCGGCCAGGTCGACGGCCAGGGACGAGGGCGCCGAGACGGCGACGAGCATCGGGATGCCGGCCAGCACGGCCTTCTGGACCAGCTCGAAGGAGGCACGCCCCGACACCATCAGGATCGCCGACGAGAGCGGGAGCCGGCCCTCGCGCAGGGCCCAGCCGATCGCCTTGTCGACGGCGTTGTGGCGGCCCACGTCCTCGCGCAGCACGAGCAGCTCGCCGGAGGCGGTGAACAGGCCGGCCGCGTGCAGGCCGCCGGTGCGGTCGAAGACCCGCTGCTCGGCACGGAGCCGGTCGGGCAGCGACGAGATCATCTCCGCGTCCACCATCGGCTCGACGGGCGGCAGGGGCCAGCGGGCCTTCTGCTCCACGTCGGCGATCGATTCCTTGCCGCACACCCCGCAGGCGCTGGTGATCGGCAGGTTGCGCCGCTCGACCGGCCGGCAGACGCCCGCACGCAGCGTCACCTCGAGGACGTTGAGGTCGCTGTCGGTGCAGTGCTTGGCGAGCACCACGTCCTCGGGGCCGGAGATGACGCCCTCGGCCGACAGGAACCCGTGGGCCAGGTCCACGTCGGCGCCAGGGGTCCGCATCGTGATGGAGTACGCCGATCCGTCGACCCGGATCTCGAGCGGCTCCTCGACGGCGAGCGAGTCGGGGCGGCGTACCTGCCCGTTCGGGGTGATCCTGACGACCGGCCGCCGGGCCGTGACCCTGCCCATCAGCCGAGGGTGGCGCGCTCGGCGCCGATCGTGGTGTCGGCGCCGTGGCCGGTGTGGACCACGGTGTCGTCGGGCAGGGCGAACAGGCGCTCGCGGATCGACTCCTCGAGCACCGGACGTGAGCTGAACGACCGCCCGGTCGCCCCCGGCCCGCCCTGGAACAGGGTGTCGCCGGCGAAGACGCAGCCGAGGTCGGCGGCGTACAGGCAGACGGCTCCGGGCGCGTGCCCGGGCGTGTGCAGCACCTCGAGGGTCGTGCCGGCGACGGTGAGGACCTGGCCGTCGGTCAGGTCGACGTCCCACAGGTGGTCGGTGTGGGTGAGATCCCACAGCGGCTTGTCGTCGGGGTGCAGCAGGATCGGTGCGACCACCGCCTCCCGCAGCGCGGGCGCGACCAGGACGTGGTCGTCGTGGGCGTGGGTGCAGACGATCGCCCGCACCTTCCGCTCCCCCACGACCGCGAGGATGTCCTCGACCGAGTGCGGGGCGTCGATGACGACGCACTCGGCGTCGTCGCCCACGACCCAGACGTTGTTGTCCACCTCGAAGGTCTCCCCGTCGAGGCTGAAGGTCCCCGACGTGACCGCGTGGTCGACCCGCGCGGACATCAGAGCACGACCACCGATCGCAGCACGTCGCCGTGGTGCATCCGCTCGAAGGCGGCCTCGATGTCGCCGATCCCGATCTCCTCGGTGACGAACGCATCCAGGTCCAGCCGGCCCTGCTGGTAGAGGTCGACCAGCATCGGGAAGTCGCGGCTCGGCAGGCAGTCGCCGTACCAGCTCGACTTCAGCGCCCCGCCGCGGCCGAACACGTCGATCAGCGGGATGTCGGGGACCTTCATGTCCGGGGTCGGTACGCCGACCAGCACCACGGTGCCGGCCAGGTCCCGGGCGTAGAAGGCCTGCTTCCAGGTCTCCGGACGGCCGACCGCCTCGACGACCACGTCCGCGCCCTCGGCACCGGCGTAGACCTCGCCACAGATCCGCTTGATCTCCTCCACCGGGTCGACCTGGGAGGAGTCCACGGTGTGCGTGGCGCCCATCTCCGCGGCCTTGGCCAGCTTCTTGGCGTCGATGTCGACCGCGATGATCGGGCTCGCCCCGGCCAGCCGGGCACCCGCGATCGCGGCCACCCCCACACCACCGCAGCCGATGACCGCGATCGACCTCCCGCGGCCCACCGCGCCGGTGTTGATCGCGGCGCCGATGCCGGCCATCACGCCGCACCCGAGCAGGCCCACCGCCGCGGGTCGGGCCGAGGGGTCGACCTTCGTGCACTGGCCCGCCGCGACGAGCGTCTTCTCCGCGAAGGCGCCGATCCCGAGCGCCGGTGACAGCTCGGTGCCGTCCTCCAGCGTCATCCTCTGGGTCGCGTTGTGCGCGGCGAAGCAGTACTGCGGCTCGCCGCGCCGGCAGGCCCGGCAGTCGCCGCAGACCGCCCGCCAGTTGAGGACCACGAAGTCGCCGGGCGCCACGGACGTGACGTCCGGCCCGACCGCCTCGACCACACCGGAGGCCTCGTGGCCCAGCAGGAACGGGAAGTCGTCGTTGATGCCGCCCTCCCGGTAGTGCAGGTCGGTGTGGCACACCCCGCAGGTCAGCACCTTCACGACCGCCTCGCCCGGACCCGGCGCCGGCACGTTGATCGTGACCAGCTCGACCGGCGCACCCTTGCTCCGCGCGACGACCGCCTTCACCTGCTGCACTGCTACCTCCTGGGGGTTTCCTGCTGACGACACTAGGCCGGTGACACCAAGCCGGCGCCGGTCAGCCCGGAGGCCACCCGAACGGACGCCCGCCCAGCACGTGCATGTGCACGTGGAACACCGTCTGCTGGGCGTCCGCGCCCGTGTTGAGGACCAGGCGGTAGCCGTTGTCGAGGCCCTCCTTCTCCGCCACCGCCTTCGCGGAGTCGAACAGGTGGGCCGCGGTGGCGGGCTCACCCTCGGCAAGCGCCGCCGCGTTCGGGTAGTGGCTGCGCGGGATCACCAGCACGTGCGTCGGGGCCTGCGGGTTGAGGTCGCGGAAGGCGATCGTGGTCTCGGACTCGTGGACGATCTCGGCGGGGATCTCCCCGGCGACGATCTTGCAGAACAGGCATGCGTCGGTCACGGACCGAGCCTTTCAGAACCCGGCACGCCGACGTCAACCCCCTGCCGAACGACGATCGACCACTAACTTGGTGCAGATACGACAGCCCGCTGTCGCCGCAACTTCCCGGCTGATCCGCGCGTCCAACAGGCACGCGGTGCTCGGGCCGCGAACGATCCAGGGAGGACCCCCCATGACCAGCCCGCTCCGCCGTACCGTGCCCGCCGCCGCAGCCCTCGTGGGCCTCGCGCTGGTGGCCGGCTGCGGCAGCAACGACACCACCGCCGGCGACGGCGGTACGACGCCGGCGACCACCGCCACGACCCCGACCACACCGGTCGCGGCGTCGTCCACCACCTCGTCGGCCGCGACCGCGACGAGCGATCCCGCGGCCGCCACCCCGACGCTGCTGTACTTCGCCGTGAAGACCCCGCTCGGTGAGCGGATCACCGCCGAGCAGCACACCGGCGTCTCCAGCCTGGTCGACATCCAGCGTGCCGCCCCCGTCGACCCGGACTACCGCAACCTGGTGCCGGCAGACAGCCTGCTCAGCGGCAAGGCCTCGCCGACGCAGATCACGATCGAGGTCCACGGCAGCGCCTTCGCGGGGCCGCTCAACGCCGTCCCGGCGGCGGAGGCCAAGCAGGCGGTGCAGCAGATCGTCTACTCGGCGAACGCGATCAACGGCACGGCCGCGAAGCCGCTCCCGGTCCGGTTCACCCTCCACGGCAAGCCGAGCACCTACCTCGGCCAGCCGTCGCTCGCCAAGCCCGGCCCACAGCTGCGGACCCTCGCGCTGATGAGCGTTCTCTCCCCCGCCGACGGCACGACCCTGTCCGCGACGACGACCACGTTCACGGGCGTCGGCAGCTCGTTCGAGGCGACGGTCGCCTGGAAGATCACCGACTCCTCCGGCAAGACGCTGATGACGAACAGCACCATGACCAAGGGCTGGATGAACCACCTCTGGCCGTGGAAGGTGACCGTCGACCTGTCCAAGCTGAGCCCGGGGACCTACACCTTCACCGCCAGCACCGACGACCCGTCGGGCGGCGAGGGCGGCGGAGCGGTCACTGACACCAAGACCTTCTCCATCAGCTGACCTGCCTTCACGCTCCCGCGCACCGCGCGGGAGCGTGAATGTTTGTACGGAGTTGTACGAGAACCGACAAACACGCTGGTCAGGGGCCCTGCCGCCCACCAGAGTCTGCCTCGACGGGACCGCCGAGGTGAGGAGACTGGGATGGGCGAGTTCGCTCCGGCGCTGCGCCAGCTCCGGCACTCCGCGGGGCTCACGCAGGAGGGCCTGATCAAGGCCCTCGACGGTGAGTTCGCGCGGTCCACGCTCGCCAACATCGAGGCCGGGCGCGAGGTGCCCTCGGTGCGCTTCTTCCGCGCCGTCAGCGGACGGTTCCCGGAGTGGGGCTCCGCGCTCAGCGAGCCGTTCGGGCACGCCCGGGAGAGGCTCGCCCGCCACGTCACCGCGGGACGCGATCCGCAACGCACCACTCTCGGACCGCTGGGTGGGCGCGCGGTCGTCGAGCAGCTCCGGACGACGTACGTCGTCGACGGCGGTCCGGGCTCCGCCGAGGTCGTGGAGTCCCGGCGGATCCGGGCGACCAGCTCCGGCGTGACCGGGTACGTCGCCCGCTTCATCACCGGTCCCGGCTTCGAGGCCGAGCACGAGGTCACGGCCGGGGGCGAGCTGCGTGCCACCGACCTGGTCGCCGACCCCGCCGGCACGACCGTGCTGTGCCACATCGCCTTCGCGTCGCCGCTGCAGCGCGGCGAGACCCACGAGTTCACCACCCGCAGCCGGGTGCACGGCGGGACCACCACGACGGCCCTGCTCGTCCCGGAGTCGACGACCACCGAGGCCGAGATCCGGCTGCGGTTCCGAGGGGCGCTCCCGACCGGCGTCGAGAGCTTCGGGCCGGTGGCCGACCGCGCTCTGCTCGACGCCCCCGAGGCGATGGTCCGCTATCGACCGGTCGAGGTGGATCACGACGTCACCGTCAGGTTCCCCGGCGCCGCGATCGCGCTGGTCCACGGGGTGCGGTGGACGTGGTGACGGGCTGAGCCCGTCTCGACGCGCTCCGGACGCCACTCGGCGCACGGAGCGGTCCGGGGTCATGTGGGGGGACTCCGGACAGCGCGTTGTTTGTCGGCCGCGGCCGTTTCGGTCCGCGGTCGACAAACAATGCCGAGAGCGGCCCGCACGCGGCGGAAAACTTGACCTGAGACAGCGGACGCCAGGGCCACGCAACCCCTAGCCTCACCGGCTGTGACGTCCCCCAACGCCGCTGCATCCACCCCCGCCGGCCGACCCGACCCGCCGGACCCGCGCTCCCTGACGACCCGCGCCGACTTCGCCGCGGCGCTGACCGAGGCGCGGGTCCGTGCCGGTCTGACCATCCGCGAGGTCAGCCGGAGCACCTCGATCCCCACGGCCACCCTCGGCGGGTACTTCAGCGGCCGCAACCTCCCCCAGCTCACCCAGTGGGAGGCGATGCGGGACCTGCTCGTCACGCTCGGCCTCGACGAGGACCTCGACGCGTGGCGCGACGCCTTCCAGCGGGTGCGCTCCGGGCGGGCGCCCCGCACCGGAGCCGTCGCGGCGCCGTACCTCGGGCTGCGGGCGTTCCAGGTCGAGGACGCGGCCCGCTACTTCGGACGCGAGGACCTGGTGGCCGAGCTCGCGGGGCGCGTCGACGCACTCGCGCACCACGACGTGGGCTTCCTGGCCGTAGTCGGTGCCTCCGGCTCGGGCAAGTCGTCCCTGGTCCGCGCCGGCCTGCTCGCCGACCTGGCCGCGCGCGGGCTCCCGTGGGCGCTCTGCCAGCCCGGCGCCGAGCCGCTGGCGGCGTTCGAGGGGGCGCTCGCGCAGCTGCCGCCCGGCGCCGACGAGGCCGTCGTGGTCATCGACCAGTTCGAGGAGATCTTCGACAACCGGGTCAGCGACACCGAGCGACAGCAGCTGGTCAGCCGCATCGACGCCGCCGCGCGGGCCGGCGGCATCGTCGTGGTGACCGTGCTGCGGGCCGACTTCTTCGACCGCTGCATCGCCGACCCCGTCCTCCTCGAGCTCGCGCGCGACCGGCAGCTTCTGGTCGGGGCGATGGGCAAGGACGCGCTGGGGCGGGCGATCACCGAGCCTGCCCGCGCCGCGGGGTGCACCGTGGCGGACGAGCTCGTCGAGGTCATCCTGGACGACCTGGCCCGCCGCGACGACCGGGACAGCTACGAGGTCGCGGTCCTGCCGCTCCTCTCGCACGTGCTGCTCACGGCGTGGGAGCGGTCCGCGCGCTCGACGCTGACGGTGGCCGACTACGTCGCCGTGGGCGGCGTGCGGCAGGCGGTCCAGCGCACCGCCGAGCAGACGTACGACGGGCTCAGCCCGACCCAGCAGACCTACGTGCGCGACCTGTTCGGCCTGCTCGTGACCGTCGACGAGGACGGCCTGGCGACCCGGCGCCGGATCAGCCACCGCGAGCTCCCCGACACCGACGACGACAGCGGCGTCGAGGCGATCGGCGCACTGGTCAACGCCCGCATCCTCACCACGACCGAGCACTCGCTCGAGGTCAGCCACGAGATCCTGCTGACGGCGTGGAGCCGGCTGCGGTCCTGGATCGACGAGAACCGCAACGACCTGCGGCTGCGCCGCCGGATCAGCGACGCCGCCACCGTCTGGCAGGAGGACGGCCGGCACGAGTCCGCCCTGCTGCGCGGGCCGCTGCTGGAGATCGCCGGCCGGCTGACCGACCCCGCCTCCGCCGTACGCCTGTCGGAGGGCGACCAGCAGTTCCTCGCGCTCAGCCGCGCGCAGGAGCAGCTCGGCCTCGATCGCGAGCGCCGCCGTCGGCGGGTCATGAACACCCTCTTCGCCGTGGCGGTGGTCCTGTCCGTGGTCGCGACGGTGACCGCGGGCTACCTGATCGCCGCGAGCCGGACCCTCGCGCACGAGCGCACGGCGGCCGAGACCCAGCGCGACCAGGCGCTGTCCCGGCAGATCGCAGTGCAGGCGAGCAAGCTCGCCGAGACCGACCCCGCGCTCGCCGCCCAGCTCGCCCTCGCGGGCTACCGCGTGTTCCCGTCGGTCGAGGCGCGCAGCGCCCTGCTCGACGTGACCGGCCAACCGCTGTCCACCCGCCTCGTCGGACCGGCCGGCGCGACGCACGCCGACGCGTCGCCCGACGGCCGGGCGATCGCCACGATCGGGGCTGACGGCAAGGTCTACCTGTACGCCACGTCCGCCACAGCGGCGCCCACCCTGGCCAGCTCGACCACCGTCTCGACGAGCGGGCTGTTCGCGGGCGCGTGGTCCGCCGACGGCAAGCAGTTCGCGTACGGCGGTGCGACCGGCGTGGTCGGCGTCCTCGACGTCACCGACCTCGCCCACCCCCGGATCCTCGGGAGGACGACCTTCGGCGACAAGGTCAGCGCCTACGACCTGGCCTGGAGCGGGCACACGCTGTACGCCGCCTCCTCCGACGGGGTCGTCCGCCGCTACTCGTGGGACGGCCGGCACCTCCGCGCGACCGGCACCACGGCCGGGTTCGACGGCGCCGTCCAGTCGGTGGCGGTGAGCCGCACCGGTCAGGTCGCCACCGGCAGCGCCGACGGCGCCATGCGGCTGTGGCGGCAGACCCCTCGTGGGCTCTCGCTGACCGCCACGCTCCGGGTCGGCATCAGCTCCGACTACGTCTTCGCGGTGGCCTTCTCCCCCAGCGGTGCGCAGGTCGCTGCCGCCGCGAAGGACAAGACCGTCCGGGTGTGGACCACCACCGCCCACCCACGCCGCCTCGCCCAGCTGACGGGCGGCTTCAGCTCGTGGGTCAACGCGGTCGCCTTCAGCCACGACGGCCGCCTGCTCACCGCCGGCGCCTCCGGTGACCTGATCCAGACCTGGCGTACCTCCGACTGGGCCCTCGTGTCCACCCACGCCACCCCGTCCAACGTCACGCGCGTGGGCTACACCCACGACGACCGCGCACTGGTCGCGGCCGGCGTCGACGGCGTGACGCGGATCTGGCCGACGACCGGACCGCAGCCCACGCCGTACGCCGACGGCATCTGGTCGCTCACCCTCGCCGACAAGCGCCTGTACGTCGGCGTCGGTGCTGCCGACCCGACCGTGCGGGTCCTCGACGCGCACGACCCGCTGTCGCTGCGGACCGTCGGTCCGACGTACACCGCACCGGCGAGCGCCGGAGTCCTCGACGGGGCGGGCGGGGTGTCGCCGGACGGCAGGTGGCTCGTCGACGGCACGGCCTCCGGCGCGATCGCCGTCTGGCGCCTCGGCACGACCCCGCCCACGCATCCGATGCTGCTCCCGGCCACGACCCAGCTGGTGGAGAACTCGATGTTCAGCACGGACGGCAAGCACCTCGCGATCACGTCCGACGACGGCAGCGCCGCGGTCTACGACATGAGCGGCGACCGACCGCGCCTCCAACACCGCTTCCTGATCAAGGGCCTGGCCATCGGCGCCTCGTTCAGCCCCGACGACTCGGTGCTCGCCGTCGGTGGTGCCGACGACCAGGTGCACCTGTACTCGCTCGAGAGCGACCAGCAGCTCGCGACCATCGACGGCTTCGACAACGCCGTCTACGCGGTCGGGTTCAGCCCGGACGGCACCCGCCTGGCCGCGGGCGGTGCCGACCGCACGGTGCGGCTCTTCGACGTGTCCGATCCGAGTCACCCCGCCGAGATCGGCTCACCACTGCAGGGCCCGACCGACACGCTCTACGCGACCACCTGGAGCCCGGACGGCACCATGCTCGCCACGCCGAGCTCCGACGGTCGGGTGTGGCTCTGGCAGGTGAGCAGCGACGGTGCAGCGGCGTACGCATCGCTCGACAACCTCGGCGCCGCCGCGACGCAGACGACCTTCAGCGCCGACTCGAGCACGGTCTACGGTGCCGGCCTGTCCGGTCGGGTGGGCGCCTGGGTGACCAGGACGGACGCCGCCGGAGCACTGATCTGCAGCGGGCGCGGCACCCCGATCAGCGAGGCGGAGTGGAAGCAGTTCGTGCCGGGAGCGGCGTACGCCGACCCCTGCGGCTGAGGTGCGCCACGTCACCTTTGACTTCAAGTACTTGAAGTTCCTAACGTCGACGACGTGACCACGACCTCGCACCGCACCTACTCGATCAAGGAGGCCGCGGCGCTCACCGGGCTCCCGGCGAGCACGTTGCGCTACTACGAGTCGATCGGCGTGATCACCCCGGTCAGCCGCGGCGCGAGCAGCGGCCACCGGGTGTACGACGACGAGGACCTCGACCAGCTGATGGGCATCGCCTGCATGGCGGCGACCGGGCTGTCGGTCGCCGACATGAAGCAGTACGTCGCCAACCGCGACCTGGGCGCCGCCGGCGAGCAGGTCGCGCTCCTGGAGGCCCAGGCCGAGCGGCTGCGCCAGGAGGCCGAGCAGCTCGTCGTACGCCAGCGCTACGTCGCCCTCAAGGTCGACTACTGGCGCGCGGTCCAGGACGGCGACACCGAGCGCGCCGACCACATCGGGACCGAGGCGGCACGCCTCGCCGATGCCCTCAAGCCGAACCACCGATGAACCGACAGGACGGACGTCTCATGCAGGTCAACGCCTACGCAGCCCCCTCCGCCGGCGCCCCGCTGGCCCCCACCACGATCGAGCGCCGCGACGTCGGCGCCAACGACGTGCTCATCGCGATCGAGTACGCCGGCATCTGCCACTCCGACATCCACACCGTCCGCGGCGACTGGGGCCCGCAGCCGTTCCCGGTGGTGCCCGGCCACGAGATCGTCGGCGTCGTCACCGACGTCGGCACGTCGGTCACGAAGCACGCGGTCGGTGACCGGGTCGGCGTCGGCTGCATGGTCGGCTCGTGCCGCGAGTGCGACAGCTGCCGCGCCGGGAACGAGCAGTACTGCAGCCGCGGCATGGTCGGCACGTACGCCGCCACCGACCGCGACGGCACCACCACCCAGGGCGGCTACTCCACCCACGTGGTCGTGGACGCCGACTACGTCGTGTCGGTGCCGGACGGCCTGGACCCCGCCGCAGCCGCGCCGCTGCTGTGCGCCGGCATCACCACCTACTCCCCGCTGCGGCACTGGAACGCCGGCCCCGGCACGAAGGTCGCGGTCGTCGGCCTCGGCGGGCTCGGCCACATGGCCGTCAAGCTCGCCGCCGCCATGGGGGCCGAGGTCACCGTGCTGTCGCAGTCGCTGAAGAAGCAGGAGGACGGGCTGCGCCTGGGCGCGACCGACTACTACGCGACCTCCGACCGGGACACCTTCCGCACGCTGCGCGGCCGCTTCGACCTCATCGTCAACACGGTCAGCGCCCCGCTCGACCTCAACGCCTACCTCGGCCTGCTCGCCGTCGACGGCACGATGGTCAACGTCGGCGCCCCTCCGGAGCCGCTGGCGGTCAACGTCTTCTCGCTGATCGGCGGCCGCCGCTCGTTCGCCGGCTCGGCCATCGGCGGCATCGCCGAGACCCAGGAGATGCTCGACTTCTGCGCCGAGCACGGCCTGGGCGCCGAGATCGAGGTGATCTCCGCCGAGGCGATCAACGAGGCCTACGAGCGGGTCCTCGCCTCGGACGTGCGCTACCGCTTCGTCATCGACGTGTCGACGCTGGCCTGATCTCACTCCACCGGCGCCGGGGTTGGTCAGGCGCGGAGGACCTTCGCCATCGGCCGGCCCTTGGCGAGCTCGTCGACGAGCTTGTCGAGGTAGCGGATCTTCTGCATCAGCGGATCCTCGACGGCCTCGACACGGACGCCGCAGACCGAGCCGGTGATGAGTCCGGCGTGCGGGTTGAGCGTCGCGGCGGCGAAGAAGTCCGCGAAGGTGGTGCCCTGCTCCAGGTGCCGACGCAGCGCCGCCTCGTCGAAGCCGGTGAGCCACGTGATCACCGCGTCGAGCTCCTCCCGGGTCCGCCCCTTCCGCTCGACCTTGGTCACGTAGTGCGGGTAGACCGACGCGACGCTGGTGCCGAAGATGCGCTCGCTCATGGGGAGAAGCTACGCCCGCACGGGATGCTGCCGAGCGCCTCGAGGCCGCGGATGTCGCCCGGCCCGTACGTCGTGCGGGTCAGCGAGGGGTACATGAGCTCGTGCTCGTCCTTGACGTGCGCCAGGCCGAGCACGTGACCCAGCTCGTGCATCACCACGGCCTGCTCGTCGCGCTGGTGGTGGTGCCGGTCCTGGTCGGCGAACCAGCTCGGCTTCAGGGCCACCATCCCGGAGTGGAAGTAGCGGCGGCGGTCGCCGGGAGCGACGTACGAGACCGAGCCGCCGACCCCGACGACGTCGTCGCCTCCGAGGTCCGAGACCTCGGAGGGGTCGGCGAAGCCGATCAGCACCGGCCCGCGGTCGCGCCCGAAGTCGCGGTCGGTGGTCGTTCCGTCGTACTGGAAGTCGAGGCCGGAGACCCGCGACGCCTCCGCCACCGCCTTCCGGATGAAGTCGAGGGAGTCGGCGGGGCCGTTGTCGGGGTTCACGACGTAGTGGATCGTCCCGCACGGGTCGTAGCCGACCGGGCTGTGCGTGGTGGGCTGGACCTCCTCGAAGGCGTACGTCCCGTCGCCGGCGGGCGTCCAGAGGTTGTAGAGCTGCCAGGCCATCAGGCTGAGCACGAGCGCACACACCGCGCCGGCGAGCACCTCGCGCCAGTAGCGGTGGCGGAACGGGCCGCGTGCGCGTCGGCGGACCCGGTGCTGACGCGGGTCCGCGCCCAGGCCGAACTGGGCATCCAGGCGGTCGAGCTCCCGCATCCGCCGCTCCAGCTCGCGACGTGCGCGCCGTTCCTCCCGAGCTCCCACGCGAGAAGTGTGCCCGTCCGGGACGGAATGCGGATGTTGTTCACGTAATCGTTGCACTCAGGGGAATGCGCGGCACGGGCATCCGCTGATAGCGTGGTTCACGTTGAAAGGTGCAGCGTCGTGGAGACGCGGCATCCGGTCCCCGCGAGGGGACGCATCACAATCGCATTGGTCTTGGTTTTCGGTTCTTGCTGGACATCAGGCGCACGAGTGGATGTATCAGCTCCCCGGTCGGGAAAACCCGATCGTGACAAGAATCGAAACAAAGGAAATACCAAATGACCCAGGGCACCGTGAAGTGGTTCAACGCTGAGAAGGGCTTCGGCTTCATCCAGCAGGACGGCGGCGGCGCGGACGTGTTCGTCCACTTCTCCGCGATCGAGGGCTCCGGCTACAAGAGCCTCGACGAGAACCAGCGTGTCGAGTTCGACATCACCCAGGGCCCGAAGGGCCCGCAGGCGGAGAAGGTTCACGCCATCTGAGCTTCGCTCGACTCTGAGCGGGTCGCGTCCTCCGGGACGCGGCCCGCTCTGCTTTTTCGAGCGAGATCAGCCCCAGCGCGGAGTCTGGGCCAGCAGCGCGGCACTCGCCGCGAGCCCGGCCGTGGACGTCCGCAGGACCTCGGCACCGAGCCGGGTCGACACTCCCCCTGCGCCCACCAGGAGCGCGACCTCCTCGTCGGTGAGCCCGCCCTCGGGCCCGACCACCACGACGATGTCGCCACGGTCCGGTACGGCGAGCGCGGCCAGCGGCTCGCTGGCGTCCTCGTGCAGCACGACCGCCAGGTCGGCCTGGGCGACGAGCTCCACGACGTCGCGGGTGGCTGCCAGCGGGTCCACCTCCGGGTGCCACGCGCGCCGCGACTGCTTCGCCGCCTCCCGAGCGGTGGCGGCCCACTTGGCGTGGGACTTCGCTGCCCGCTCGCCCTTCCAGACCGCGACGCTGCGCGTCGCCGCCCACGGGATGATCCGCGCGACGCCGATCTCGGTCAGCACCTCGACGGCCAGCTCGCCGCGCTCCCCCTTGGGCAGCGCCTGGACGACGGTGATCCGCGGGCTCGGCTCGGGGTGGTCCCGGACGTCCGCGACAGTCACGTCGAAGGACCGCTTCGTCGTGGCCGCGACCGAGCCGAGCGCGACCCGCCCGAGGCCGTCGCACAGCTGCAGCTCCTCGCCGACCCGCAGCCGTCGTACGACGACGGCGTGGTGGGCCTCGTCGCCCTCCACCACCACGGTGGAGCCGGGCGCGACGCCGTCGAGGGACGGCACGAGGTGCTGCGGGAGCGTCATGTCAGTGGGTGCCGAACGCGTCCCGCAACCGGCCGAACATCGTCTTGTGAGCCGGTCGTACGTCGCCGGTCGGCTGCTCCTCGCCGCGGACGGCCGCGAGCTCGCGGAGCAGCTCCTCCTGCCGCGGGTCGAGGCGGGTCGGGGTCTCGACGGCGACGGTGACGATCATGTCGCCGCGACCGCCGCGCAGGCCCGGGACACCCCGGCCGCGCATCGTGACCTCGTGCCCGGACTGGGTGCCGGCCGGCACCGCCAGGTCGAACGCGGTCTCGACGCCGGAGTCGGCGCTGGTCTCCAGGTCGGCCTCGAGGGTCGGGAGGCTGATGGTCGTGCCCAGCGCGGCCGCCGTCATCGGCAGCGCCACGGTGCAGTGCAGGTCGCTGCCGTGCCGGGTGAAGGTCCGGTGCGGGGCGACCTGGATCTCGACGTACAGGTCGCCGGCGGGGCCACCGCCGGGACCGACCTCGCCCTGCTCGGCGAGCTGGACGCGGGTGCCGGTGTCGACGCCGGCGGGGATCTTGACGGTGAGCGTGCGGCGCGAGCGGACCCGGCCCTCGCCGGAGCACTCCCGGCAGGGGTCGGGGATGACCGTGCCGAAGCCGCGGCAGGTCGGGCAGGCGCGCAGGGTGCGGATCTCGCCCAGGAAGGACCGCTGCACGTGCGCGACCTCACCCTGGCCGTGGCAGGTCTCGCAGGTCACCGGCTGCGAGCCGGGCGCGGCGCCGGAGCCGCTGCAGGTGGAGCAGCGCACGGCGGTGTCGACCTTGAGCTCCTTGTTGACGCCGAACGCGGCCTCCGCCAGCTCGATCTCGAGGCGGATCAGGGCGTCCTGGCCGCGGCGTACCCGCGAGCGCGGGCCGCGCCCACCCCCACCGCCTCCGGCGGAGCCGCCGAAGAAGGCATCCATGATGTCGGTGAAGGAGAAGCCCGCGCCCTGACCGAACCCTCCGCCACCGAACGGGTCACCGCCGCGGTCGAACGCGGCGCGCTTCTGCGGGTCGGAGAGCACCTCGTACGCGACCGAGACCTGCTTGAAGCGCTCCTGCGCCTCGGGGTCGGGGTTGACGTCCGGGTGCAGCTGACGGGCCAGCTTCCGGTAGGCCTTCTTGATGGTGTCCGCGTCGGCGTCGCGTGCGACGCCGAGCAGCTCGTAGGGGTCCTGGGACACGGTTCTCTTTCTGCGTGAGCTCAGTCGAGGATGCGCGAGACGTAGCTGGCCACGGCGCGCACCGCCGACATCGTTCCGGGGTAGTCCATGCGGGTCGGGCCCACGACGCCGAGCGTGGCGAGGGCCTCTCCCTGGGTGGTCAACGGGCCGTAGCCGCTGGCGACCACGCTGGTCGCGGACAGCTGCTCGTAGGGTCCCTCGGCGCCGATACGGACCATCACGGCGCCGTCGGTCGTGGCCTCGCCCAGCAGCGTGAGCAGCACGACGTGCTCCTCGATCGCCTCCAGCAGCGGCCGCACCGAGGTCTCGAAGCTGTCACCGAACCGCGCCAGGTTGGAGGTGCCGCCGACGGCGACCCGCGCGTCGGAGCGGTGGTCGCTCATCGCCTCGACCAGAGCCGTCACCACGCCCGCGGTCGCCTGGTCGGTGGGTACGTCGTCGTCGACGAGCGCGTTGAGGGCCGTCACCGCGTCGGCGATCTGCTCACCGGTGGCGGCGAGGTTGACCCGGCTGCGGAGCCGGGCGATCTCGTCCTCGGAGAGCTCGTGGCCGAGCTCGACCAGCCGCTGCTCGACCCGGCCGGTGCTGAGGATCAGGATGACCAGCAGGCGGTCGGGGTTGAGCGCGACCAGCTCGACGTGGCGCACCGTGCTGCGCGACAGCGTGGGGTACTGGACCACGGCGACCTGGTGCGTCAGCTGCGCCAGCAGCCGCACCGACCGGTTGACGACGTCGTCGAGGTCGACGGCCCCGTCGAGGAAGGCCGAGATGGCGCGCCGCTCCGGCGCACTCATGGGCTTGACCGTGGAGAGCCGGTCGACGAAGAGCCGGTAGCCCTTGTCGGTCGGCACCCGGCCCGCACTGGTGTGCGGCTGGGCGAGGTAGCCCTCGTCCTCGAGCGCCGCCATGTCGTTGCGGATCGTCGCGGGGCTCACGTTGAGACCGTGCCGCTCGACCAGCGCCTTGGAGCCGACCGGCTCCTCGGTCGCGACGTAGTCCTCCACGATCGCGCGGAGCACGGCGAGCCGTCGTTCCTCCTGCATGCCCACCTCCGTCCTCCAACCCTGGCACTCACCACGAACGAGTGCCAAGTCTATCGCGTGACGTCCCACGGTTCACCGTGACGACTGCCGCCGGCGCGATCGGGTACCGCCCCGCACATGAGCGAACCCCAGGAGCACCAGACCGACGACCGGACCACCGACCCCACCGACGACCCCACCGACGACCCCAGCGCGGCTTCGAGCGAGGCCCCGATGGGCGTCCCCGACGAGGCGCTGCCCGAGGACCTCGTCGCCGGCGAGGACAACCCGCTCGCGGAGGGGCTGCCGCCGGGCGAGACGGCGGACGGCCTGCTGGACCCGGAGGACGAGGACGGGCAGGACGGCGCGCAGGGGGTCCAGACCGGCAGCGCACCGCAGGAGCAGTGACGCACGTCGCGTCCGGCGCGCCGACCCCGGAGCGCCCGCGCGAGCGCCTAGCGTTTCCGGACGTGGATCGCTATGGCACCGACGTACTCAGCGGCGACTGGAAGGTGCCCAAGCGCGGGCGCGCGGTCGAGATGCCCGCCGACATCGGCCTGGTCGTCGAGGAGGTCATGACCGACTGGTGCGGCGAGATCGTCGCGGTCGACCGGGACATCGCCACCGTCACGCTCGAGGACCGGCGCGGCAAGCGTCGTACCTTCGAGCTGGGGCCGGGCTTCCTGCTCGAGGGCAAGCCGGTCATCCTCACCCCTCCGGTGCGGCTCGCCGCGCCGGCGAAGCCCGCCCGCACCGCCTCCGGCTCCATCGCCGTCCACGACGCCCGGGCGCGCGTGGCGCGCGCGAGCAGGATCTTCGTCGAGGGCCGGCACGACGCCGAGCTGGTCGAGAAGGTCTGGGGCGACGACCTCCGGATCGAGGGTGTCGTCGTGGAGTACCTGGGCGGCGTCGACGACCTGGCCGGTCACCTCGCCGAGTTCGGCCCCGGCCCGGACCGCAAGGTCGGTGTGCTCGTCGACCACCTGGTCGCGGGCTCCAAGGAGTCGCGGATAGCCGAGTCGATCGCGCGCGGTCCGTACGGCGACAGCGTGCTCATCGTCGGCCACCCCTTCGTCGATGTCTGGCAGGCCGTCAAGCCGGACCGGCTCGGGCTGCGCGAGTGGCCCACCATCCCCCGCGACATCGAGTGGAAGAAGGGCGTGTGCCGCCACCTCGGCTGGCCGTACGCCGACCAGGCCGACATCGCCCGCGCCTGGCAGACCATCCTCGGCCGCGTCGGCTCCTTCGACGACCTCGAGCCGGCTCTGCTGGGGCGGGTCGAGGAGCTCATCGACTTCGTGACCACCTGAGGTCGCGTCGTACCTGACCAACGCGTTGGATTTCGGCGACGAACCCAACGCGTTGGTCAGGTACGACGGGGCTACACCAGCTCCCGCACGACACCGTCGGCCAGCAAGCGGCCGGCGTCGGTGAGGCGGACCAGGCCATCGGCGGGGTCGTGGATCAGGCCGCGGGCCGCGAGGTCCGGAAGGGCGGCGCGGCCGGCGTCGTCGAGCACGCCGACCGACAGCCCGTCGCGCAGCCGGACCTCGAGCAGGACCCGCTCGACCCGTCGCGTCTCGGCGTCGAGGACCTCCGAGTCGGCCTCGGGCGACTCCCCCGCGGCGAGGCGCTCGGCGTACGCACGGGGGTGCTTGACGTTCCACCAGCGCCGGCCGTCCAGGTGCGAGTGGGCGCCGGGGCCGATGCCCCACCAGTCGCCGCTGCGCCAGTAGCCGATGTTGTGCCGGCAGCGGGCCGCGTCGTCGCGCGCCCAGTTGGAGACCTCGTACCACTCCAGCCCGGCGGCGCGGAGGGCCCGGTCGCCCTGGGCGTACTTGTCCGCCAGGTCGTCCTCGTCGGGCATCGGCAGCTCGCCCCTCCGGACGCGCCGGCCGAGGGCGGTGCCCTCCTCCACGATCAACGAGTACGCCGACACGTGGTCGGGCTCGCAGGCGAGCGCCGCATCGAGCGACGTCTGCCAGTCGTCGGCCGACTCCCCCGGCGTGCCGTAGATCAGGTCCAGGCTGATCTGCTCGAAGCCCGCCTCGCGCGCCCATGCGACCACGCGCGGCACCCGCTCGGGGTCGTGGGTGCGGTCGAGGACCCGCAGCACGTGCGGGACGGCGGACTGCATGCCGAAGGAGATCCGGTTGAAGCCGCCCTCGCGCAGCGCCGCCAGCGACTCCGGGGTCACCGAGTCGGGGTTGGCCTCCGTGGTCACCTCGGCGCCGGGCGCGAGACCGACCGAGGAGTCGATGGCCCCGAGGATCGTCACCAGGTCGGCGGCGGGCAGCTGGGTCGGCGTACCGCCCCCGAAGAAGACGGTGTCGACCTGCCGCCCGGCCAGCGCCCGTGCGGCCAGCGCGACCTCGGCGACCGCCTGCCCGGCGTACTCGGCCTGCGACCCGCCACCGCCCAGCTCAAGGGCGGTGTAGGTGTTGAAGTCGCAGTAGCCGCAGCGCACCGAGCAGAACGGCACGTGGACGTAGAACCCGAGGGTCATCAGCCTCCGTAGAAGCTGTCGATCAGGTCCTTGTTGTTCGCCTCGACGACGGCACGCTTGACCTTGAGGGAGGGGGTGAGCTCACCGGACTCGATGGTCAGGTCGTGGTCGAGCAGCTCCCACTTCTTGATGGTCTCCCACCGGTTCAGCGAGGCGTTGAGCTGGTCGACGTACTCGCCGATCATCTCCTTGACCTTCGCGTTGCGGGCGAGGTCGGTGTACGACGCACCCTCCAGACCGTTCTGCGCGGCCCAGCCGGCGATCTCGTCGGGGTCCAGGGTCACCAGGGCGGAGACGAAGTTGCGCTCGGCGCCGAAGACCATGAACTGGCTGACGTAGGGGCAGATCGTCTTCATCTTGGCTTCGATGGCCGGCGGGGCGACGTACTTGCCGCCGGAGGTCTTGAAGAGCTCCTTGATCCGGCCGGTGATCCGCAGGAACCCGTCGGCGTCGAGCTCGCCCTTGTCACCGGTGCGCAGCCAGCCGTCAGCGGTCATCGCCTCGGCCGTGGCGTCGGGGCGGTTGTGGTAGCCGACCATCAGGTGCGGGCCCTTGAGCTGGACCTCGCCGCTCTCGTCGATGCGGACCTCGGTCCCCGGGATAGGCAGCCCGACGGTGCCCATCTTGTAGTGGTCCGGGTGGTTGACCGTGGCGCCCGCGGCGTTCTCGGTCATGCCGTATCCCTCGAGGATGAGGATGCCCGCCGCGTGGAACCAGGCCGCGATGTCGGCGTTGAGGGCCGCGGAACCGGAGATGAAGAAGCGGACGCGGCCGCCGAAGCGCTCACGGACCTTGCTGAAGACCAGCTTGTCGAACAGGTCGTGCTCGAGCTTGAGCAGCGGGCTGACCTTGCCCGCACGCACGGCCTCGTCGTACTTCAGGCCGACGGCGAAGGCGCGGTTGAACAGCTTCTCCTTCAGGCCGCCCTCGGCCTGCTGCATCGTGATGATGCGGGCGTAGGCCTTCTCGAAGATGCGCGGCGCGGCGCCCATGAAGGTCGGCTTGACGATGCCCAGGTTGTCGACGATCCGGTCGACCCGGCCGTCGATCGCGCACGCGAAGCCGCAGGCGAGCTGGCTCGACATCAGCACCTTGCCGAAGACGTGCGACATCGGCAGCCAGCGGAACTCGAGGTCGTCGGTGCTGAGGATGTTCTGCGCCTTGATGGCCTCGCCCTCGAAGACCCAGGCCCGGTGGACCGAGCGCACGCCCTTCGGCTTGCCGGTGGTGCCCGAGGTGTAGACGAGCATGCAGAGCTGGTCGGCCGGGATCGCCTTGGCGAGGTCGTCGATGGCCGTGGGGTGCTCGGCGAGGTGCTTCTCGCCCAGCGCCTTGAGGTCGTCCATGCCGATCACCCAGTCGCCGTCGGCGCACGAGGCGTCGAAGACGATGACCTTCTCCAGGCCGGGGATCTCGTCGCGGCGCTCGCGCACCTTGGCCAGCTGGGACTCGTCCTCGAGGAACGCGAAGCGGCACTCGGAGTCGCTGAGGATGTACGCCGTGTCCTCGGCGTTGGTGGACGGGTAGACCGTCGTCGTCGCAGCGCCGGCGCACATGTTGGCGAGGTCGGCCAGGATCCACTCGTAGTTGGTGTTCGAGGCGATGCCGACGCGCTGCTCCTGCTGCAGGCCGAGCGACAGCAGGCCGGCCGCGAGGCGGCGTACCTCGTCACCGGCCTGGCGCCAGGTGCGGGACTCCCACTTCTCGCCGACGGGGAAGCGGAACGCCTCCTTCTCGGGGTTCATCTCGACGCGGTCGAGGAACTGCGCCGCGCAGTTCTGCGGCATCCGGTCGAGGAAGCTGGTGTCGAAGCTGACGGCCACTGAGGCTCCTGAACGTTCGGAACGAGAGGGGGACAACGCCCCCAACCTAGAGCACCCGCGCGCTCTTTGTACCGGCCGGTAGCAATCAGGCGCGTTCGAGGTGGGCGGCGAGCTTGCGGCTCGGTTCGGCGGCGAGGTCGTCGATCACGGCCAGCTCCGGCAGCCGTCGGTGGTCGAGGTTCACCGCGACGAAGAGGTCGACGACGCTGATCCCGTGGTCCGGTACCGACTCGACGGTGATCGGGTCGCCGGCCGCGAGGGCGCCCGTCTCGAGGACGCGGAGGTAGGGACCGGGTCGCCGGGCCTGCATGAAGCGCTTGACCCAGTGGGTGTCGTCGTACCCGCTCGCGGCCTGCCAGCCCTTGAAGGTGTTGCACGGCGTGCGGATCGAGCAGATCTCGAGCAGGGCCGTGCCGATCCGGAGCCGGGTGCCGATGATCGCGGCGTTGAGGTCGATGCCCTCGGTGGTCAGGTTCTCGCCGAACTGGCCCGGTCGGATCGGCTGTCCGAGCTCCTCGACCCAGAAGTCGATGTCCTCGCGGGAGTAGGCGTAGACGGCCTGGTCGCGGCCGCCGTGGTGGTCGATGTCGGACACCGAGTCGCCGACGAGCCCGAGCGGGAGGACCTCGACAGGGCCGACGACCGGCCGTTTGTCGATCGAGCTGCGACCGACCGATCCGGCCCAGTCGACCTCGACCGGGCGACCGACATTCACAGAGACGATCCGCGCCATGCACCGATTCTCTCTCAGTGCATGGCGCGGCTTCTCGTTGGTTTTCGGGTGTCGGCTCAGCTCGCCGTGCCGACGTACGTCGCCTTGGCGACCCGGCGGGTCACCACGGTGCCGTCGTTGGTCACCAGGTGGACCCGCCAGACCGGCTCCGACCGGTCGACGCCGTCACCGTCGGGCGGGCCGTAGACGGAGCCGTTGGTGCAGGAGTACCAGCCCACCCAGTCGGGGTGGCTGGGCACGACGCCCCACGCTCCGCCGATCCGGACGTCGCAGGTCGCGCCGCCGACCAGCCTCAACCGCTGCGGCGAGGGGTGCCGCACCGCAGTCCTTGCGGCGAAGGTGCCGCTGTAGCGGATCCGCACCAGCCTGGTGTCCGACACGTGGCGCAGGCAGAGCGCCGTGTGGTTCGCGGACTTCCAGCAGGACGGGAAGTAGTACGCCGTCGGGAGGCAGGTGTCCACCTTGCCGCTGACCGACGTGGTGGCCTGGAACGAGCAGTCGGTGGACCCCGCCTCGCGGTGCACCGTGTAGCCGGCGACCGGCGTGCCTGCGCTCGTGACGGGCCGGACGACGGCCCGGGCGGTGTGGTCGAGCGTCGAGGCCCGGGTCTGGTCGGTGGCGTTCGCCGTACCGCTCGAGGCGGCAGCCACGACGGCGCCGAGGGCGAGCGTGGAGAGCAGGACGCGGGTCGCGTTCCTCATCATGGGGTTCCTCCCGGGAAGTCTGTGCGGACACCACTGTTGACGCGCCGACGCCGGTCCCGGTTGCAGCGTCGCGGAGGAATTCTCAGCCGTCGCTGTCCTCGCGCCAGTTCGCCGTGATGGCAGCGATGGGAGGCAGCACGGCCGCCACCACGCTCATCGCGATGGCCGCGGGTGTGGAGAAGAGCCGGACCACGAACCACGCGAGCACGATGAGCAGCACGCACGTCCCCATGAGCACGAAGTAGGCCCGCTTGCGTCCTGGAGTCGCCACCCCTTCGACGGTAGCGCGCGCTCAGTCCTGGACGGCCTTCGCGATCGCCAGCATGGCCGTGATCCGTGCCTTGTCCGGCGTGGAGCTGTCGCGGACCTCGTCCAGCACCGCGACGACGGACCGCACGATCACCCAGTCCCGGGCGCGGTCCTCGTCGAGCCCGGCCGCGTCGACGACGGCCAGGAAGCGGTCGCGTACGCCGGCGCGGACCCGGCCCTCGAGCTCGTCCCACCGCGTCCACAGCAGGGGGGCCGGCTCGTAGTGCGGGTCGCCCGAGATCGGTCGCGGCGCGATGGCGCGCCAGCCGTCGGCGTCCGCCGCTGCGAGGACGTGACCGCCGTGCAGATCGGTGTGGACCAGCACTCCGTCGGTCGCCTCGTCGCGGGCGAGGTCGCGCGCCAGGGCTCGGGCGTGGTCGACCACGCGGCGTGGCACCGGCAGCTCGGCAGCGGCGAGCTCGTCGGCCCAGCTCGCGCACAGGAACGACAGCCGGGTGAGCTGCGGGCCGGCCGGCACGTGGAGCAACCGGTAGAGATCGCCGACGTACTCGCACGCCTGGACGTCCCAGTGCTCCGCGAGGTCCTCGGGACCGAGGCGTTCGAGGAGCAGCGCCCCACGGCCGGGGTCGGCGCGCAGCAGCCGGACCGCTCCCCTGCCTGCCCAGCGCTGGAGGGCGAGGTGCTCGTCGGTCCGCTCGCGGCCGACCTTGAGGACCGCCCGCTCTCCGGTGTCGGTGAGGACCGGCAGCACCTCCGCCGTCGTACCGTCGACAGCGGGGCCGTCCGGCGACAGCCGCCACTCCTCGAGGATCGCGGCGGACCGGGCGCTCACTTCTTGGGCTTGTCCCCGCTCGGCTGGGTGGTGGAGAGCGCGGCCACGAAGGCCTCCTGGGGGACCTCGACGCGGCCGACCATCTTCATCCGCTTCTTGCCCTCCTTCTGCTTCTCCAGCAGCTTGCGCTTGCGGGTGATGTCGCCGCCGTAGCACTTGGCGAGGACGTCCTTGCGGATCGCGCGGATCGTCTCGCGGGCGATCACCCGGGCGCCGATCGCGGCCTGGATCGGGACCTCGAACTGCTGGCGCGGGATGAGCTCCTTGAGCTTCCCGGCCATCATCAGGCCGTAGGAGTACGCCGCCTCCTTGTGCACGATCGCCGAGAACGCGTCCACGGGCTCGCCCTGCAGCAGGATGTCGACCTTGACCAGGTCGGCAGCCTGGTCGCCCGAGAACTCGTAGTTGAGGCTCGCGTAGCCCTTCGTCTTCGACTTGAGCTGGTCGAAGAAGTCGAACGCGATCTCGCCCATCGGCAGGATGTAGCGCATCTCGACGCGGTCCTCGGACAGGTAGTCCATGCCCTGCAGCGTGCCGCGCTTCTGCTGGCACAGCTCCATGATCGTGCCGATGTAGTCGCTCGGCGAGAGGACCGTCGCGTTCACGATCGGCTCGCGCACCTCGGCGATCTTCCCCTCGGGGTACTCGCTCGGGTTGGTCACGACGTGCTCGGTGCCGTCGTCCATCGTGACCGCGTAGACCACGTTCGGGGCGGTCGAGATCAGGTCGAGGTTGAACTCGCGCTCGAGCCGCTCGCGGGTGATCTCCATGTGCAGCAGCCCGAGGAAGCCACAGCGGAAGCCGAAGCCCAGCGCGCCGGAGGTCTCCGGCTCGAAGGTCAGCGCGGCGTCGTTGAGCTGCAGCTTCTCGAGCGCGTCGCGGAGGACCGGGTAGTCGTCGCCGTCGATCGGGTAGAGGCCGGCGTACACCATCGGGTTGGGGTGCTCGTAGCCGCCGAGGGGCTCGGTCGCCGGGTTGCTGTTGACCGTGACCGTGTCACCCACGCGGGACTGGCGGACGTCCTTCACCCCGGTGATCAGGTAGCCGGTCTCCCCCACGCCGAGCTCGGTCGCCTTGAGCGGCTCCGGGCTGATGACGCCGACCTCGAGCATCTCGTGCAGCGCGTTGGTCGACATCATCTTGATCTTGTCGCGGTGCTTGAGGCTGCCGTCGACGACCCGGACGTAGGTCACCACGCCGCGGTAGGTGTCGTAGACGGAGTCGAAGATCAGCGCGCGGGCCGGGGCGTCGGCGTCGCCGACCGGCGGAGGGACCTGCTTGACGATCTCGTCGAGGAGCGCCTCGACGCCGAGGCCGGTCTTGGCGGAGGTGAGGAGCACGTCCTCGACCTCGCAGCCGACCAGGTGGGCCAGCTCCTCGGCGTACTTCTCGACGTTGGCGCTGGGCAGGTCGATCTTGTTGAGCACCGGGATGATGTGCAGGTCCGCGCCCATCGCCAGGTAGAGGTTGGCGAGCGTCTGGGCCTCGATGCCCTGGGCGGCGTCGACCAGCAGGATCGCGGCCTCGCACGCCTGCAGGCTGCGGCTCACCTCGTAGGTGAAGTCGACGTGGCCCGGGGTGTCGATCATGTTGAGCACGTAGGTGCCGGGCTCGGCGCCCCGCTCGTTGCCCTCGGCGACGCCCCACGGCATCCGGACGGCCTGGGACTTGATGGTGATGCCGCGCTCGCGCTCGATGTCCATCCGGTCCAGGTACTGCGCCTTCGCCTCGCGCTCGCCGACGACGCCGGTGAGCTGCAGCATCCGGTCGGCGAGGGTCGACTTGCCGTGGTCGATGTGCGCGATGATGCAGAAGTTGCGGATGACCGACGGGTCGGTGCGGCCCGGCTGGGGGGCGGCGGAGGAAGGCACAGCGGGCATGGTCCGCCCATTGTCGCAACAACGCGTGGGCGGGAGGAATTCGCCGGCGTACGCCGACACCTCCCGGACGGTTCAACTGGCGCTCGCCCGCCGTTCTCCCCGGCTCGGTTGGGTGGGCCGCATGACGACACTCGGACGCCGGACGGTCCTCGGCGCAGCAGCCCTCGGAGCCGGCGCCACCCTCATCGGCGGTACGGCGGACGCGGTCGTCCGCCGGACCGCGGCCGGCCTCGTGCGGGCCGATCGGCCGATCCTCACCCACGGCGTCCAGGCCGGCGACCCGGTCGGCGGTCAGGTCACCCTGTGGTCGCGAGCCGACCGCCCGGCGCGCCTGGTCGCCGAGATCTCGCGCGACCCCGACTTCCGTCGGTCCCGGGTCGTGTCCGGGCCGGTCGTGACCCCGGACACCGACTTCACCGGCCGGATCCCGGTGCGTGGTCTGCCCTCGGGCGAGCAGCTCCACTACCGCATCACCGCCGTCGACCTGTCCGACCACCGGGCGACCTCGGAGGCCGTCAGCGGCACCTTCCGCAGCGGTGTGGCCGACCGCCGCGACATCTCCTTCATCTGGTCCGGCGACATCGCCGGCCAGGGCTGGGGCGTCAACCCCGACCTCGGCGGCTACCGGATCGCCGACGCGATGCGCGCGGCGAACGCCGACTTCTTCCTCAGCTCCGGGGACAACTGCTACGCCGACGGCCCGGTCTCCGCGACGGTGACGCTGCCGGACGGACGCACCTGGCGGAACCTGGTGATCGAGGAGAAGACGGCGGTCTCGACCACGCTCGCCGACTTCCGCGGTCAGTACCGCTACAACATGATGGCCGACAACTACCGCGCACTCCTGGGCGAGACCGCGATCATCGCGCAGTGGGACGACCACGAGGTGCTCAACAACTGGTACCCCGGCGAGGTCCTCGAGGGTCGTGCCGGGTTCCCGGCCGGCACCAAGGTCGACGACCTCGTTCCGCTGGCCCGGCAGGCCTTCCACGAGTGGATCCCGGTCGGGAGCGGCTCGCCGGACCGGCTCGGCCGCGTCTACCGGAGGCTCTCCTTCGGTCCTCTGCTCGACCTGTTCATCCTCGACATGCGCAGCCACAAGGACCCCAACACGACCGACGTCGAGACCGTCGACGACGGCGGCATCCTCGGCGCCGAGCAGGAGAAGTGGCTGATCGACGGGGTCACGTCCTCGCGGGCCACCTGGAAGGTCATCGCCAACGACCTGCCGCTCGGGCTCGTCGTCCCCGACGGGACCGAGGGCAGGCCGAACGAGGAGAGCATCTCCAACGGTGTGGCCGGCGCCCCCTCCGGCCGGGAGATGCAGCTGGCCCGCGTGCTGACGGCGTTCCAGCGCGCCAGCGTCCGCAACCACGTGTGGCTGACGGCCGACGTCCACTACACGGCCGCCCACCACTACTCGCCCGACCGCGCGGCGTACCAGGACTTCGACCCGTTCTGGGAGTTCGTGTCGGGTCCGCTCAACGCCGGCGGCTTCGGGCCGAACACCCTCGACCCGACGTTCGGCCCGGAGGCCGTCTTCGTCGCCGCGCCGCCGCGCCCGAGCGTGTCGCCGCTCGAGGGCTACCAGTACTTCGGGCAGGTCACGATCGACGCGGCGTCCGGCGAGCTCACCGTGACCCTCCGCGGCGTCGACGGCGCCGCCCTGCACACGACGACACTGTCCCCGTCGCCCCGATGAGGTGAGCGGGGCGTGCGGCCGGCCTGACAGGATGGCCGGGTGACCACGGAGCGCGCCGCCCGGATCCCGGACCCTCTGCCGCACGGCCGCACCGCCCGGCGTCTCGACTGGGTGCACCTCCCCCCGGCGGTCCGCCGGCGGGTCGAGGACCGCATCGGTACGACGGTCGAGCACGCCGTCTCCCAGGGCGGTGGCTACACGCCCGGATTCGCCTCGGTGCTCCTGGGCACCGACGGCACCCGTCACTTCATCAAGGCGGCATCGGTGAAGGCCCAGCGGGCGTTCGCCGAGTCGTACCGGATCGAGGCCCGTCGGCTCCGCTCGCTCCCGCCCTCGTCGCTCGCTCCCCGCCTGCTGTGGGCCGAGGAGTTCGAGGACTGGATGCTGCTGGAGACCGAGTACGTCGACGGCCGGGCACCGCAGCGTCCGTGGGACCCGGCCGAGCTGGCGGCGGCCTCCGACCTGCTGGTCGCAGCGGCGACCCTGCTCACCCCGGCACCGGGCCTGGGCCTGGATCGGGCGGTGGACGACTGGGCGGACTGGCCGGGCCTGTGGGACAGGATCGACCTGCCGTTCGCCGCCGAGTGCCAGGCCCTCGCCACGCGGTTCGCGGAGGTGGTCGCCGGGGACACGCTCGTCCACGCCGACGTACGCGACGACAACCTGATCGTCCGCCGCGACGGGTCGATGGCGCTGTGCGACTGGAACTGGCCGGTGATGGGCGCCGCCTGGCTGGACTCGCTGATCCTGCTGGTCGGCCCCCGCGGGGACGGCCTCGACGTCGAGGCCCACATCGCCGCCCACCCGCTGCTGTCGGCCGTCGCGGCCGACGACATCGACACCGTGCTGGCCCTGGTGCTGGGCTACTTCGCGCACAGCGCCGCCCAGCCCGCTCCCTCGACGTCGCCCTACGTGCGGCGGGCGCAGGCCTGGCAGCGTGACGTTCTCCTGGACTGGCTGGCCGAGCGGCGCGGCTGGCGATTCGGAGACTGACGCTCGCGCTGGTAACGTTTCTGGCTGCGTGTTCGAGGCCCCTCCCCTCTCATCCCCAGAGTGGCCGGGAGAGCGCGTCTCACCGCAATTCAGGCATCAAGGAAGGGTCACCCGGAACCTCATGGCGAACATCAAGTCGCAGATCAAGCGCAACAAGCAGAACGAGAAGGCGCGCGAGCGCAACAAGGCCGTCAAGACCGGTCTGAAGTCCGCCGTCCGCAAGTTCCGCGAGGCGGCCGAGGCCGGCGACAAGGACACCGCGATCGAGGCCGGCAAGACCGCGAACCGCCTCCTCGACAAGGCCGTCTCCAAGGGCGTCATCCACAAGAACCAGGCTGCGAACCGCAAGTCGGCCATCAGCAAGAAGGCCGCGTCCCTCTGACGTAGCTCTTCAGCATCAAGCCGCCCCTCGGGGCGGCTTCTTGCTTTTTGTGGGGTAGCGCGATCAGCGGCCGGAGCGCAGGCCGGTGATGGTGAGGACGAGCCGCTCGAGCGTGTACGACGCGTCACTGGCGGCGCCCTTGATGTCGGCGTCGGCCTGGGCGACGGCGCGGATCGCCCGGGCGAGGCCGGGCTCGTTCCAGGACCGGGCCTGGTCGCGGATCGTGCGCAGCTTCCAGGGAGGTACGCCGACCTCGCGGGCCAGGTCGGCGTCGCGCATGCCCCGCGGGGCACCGGTGAAGCGGGCCAGGCCGCGGACGCTCCCCGCGAAGGCGGAGGTGACCAGGACCGCCGGGGTGCCTGTGTCCAGTGCCCAGCGGAGCTCCTCGAGGGCCACCTGCGTGCGCCCGGCGAAGGCGGCGTCCGCGACCGCGAAGGACTTCGCCTCGGCGCGGCCGCCGAAGTAGCGACGTACCTTCTCCTCGGTGATCTTCTCCCCGGGGAAGTCGCTGGCCAGCTGGTCGGCGGCGGCGGCCAGGGACCGGAGGTCGCGGCCGACCGCCTCGACCAGCACGTCGGCGGCCTCGCGGTCGGCGCTCGCGCCGTGCCGGCGCAGCTCGGAGGCCACGAATTGCGGGAACTCCGAGGGCTTGAGCTCCTCGGACTTGTGCTCGGTGACCGCAGCCAGCTTGCGCAGCTTGGTGAGCACACCGCTGCCCTTCTGGCCACCGCCGTGGACCAGGACGAGGGCGACGTCCTCGGACGGTGCCGCGGCGTAGGCCAGCAGGCCCTCGACCGACTCGTCGGGGAGGTTCTCCAGGCCTTGCACCACGACGCAGCGGATCGCGGAGAAGAGGGAGGGCGCCGACAGCTCGTCCAGCCCGGCGCCGGTGAGGTCGCCGGCGACCGCGTCGGAGACCTCGGCCTCGGCGTCGTGCGAGCGCACGGCCTCCTTGACCTGCGCGACGACCCGGGCCCCGAGGAACTCCTCCTTGCCGGTCACGAGGATGATCCGCCCCAGCACCTCGTCGACCCGCATGGCCCGAAGTCTAGGGGCGACCACCGACTCACTTCCCGGTGACCAGTGCCGGGCCGCCGTCGCGGACCACCACCGCGACTCCCCCGTCCTGGTCGGTGCGCGCGACCTCGACTCCGGCGCGCTGCAGGGTGTCGATGGTGCTCTGCGCGGGGTGCCCGTAGTCGTTGTCGGCGCCGACCGAGATGACGGCCACCCGGGCATGCAGCGAGGCCAGCCAGTCCGGGTCCTGGTAGCGGGAGCCGTGGTGCGGGACCTTGAGCACGTCGACGTGGAGCCCCGGGTAGGCCTGGGCGAGCTGGGCCTGGCCGGGCGGCTCGACGTCGCCGGTGAGCAGCAGGCGCAGCCCGTGCGACTCGACCAGCAGGACCACGCTGGCGTTGTTCGCCGAGCTGCCGTCGCCCGCACCGGGCTCGGTACGGGCGAGGTCGGGGTAGAGCACCTGCAGGGTCACGTCGCCGTAGCGCCGGGTGAGCCCGTACGGCGCCAGCCGGACCGGGACACCGGCCCGCGCGGCCGTCTCCTGGACCTCCCGCACCCCGGCAGGCGGGTCGAGGACCTCCGTGGTCTCGACCTCGCCGACGCGTCGCCCGGACAGCACGCCGCTCAACCCGTCGATGTGGTCGGCGTGGAAGTGGGTCAGCACCAGCAGCGGGACCTGGCGGATCCCGAGCCGGTCGAGGCAGCGGTCCTCGACCGTCGGGTCCGGGCCGGTGTCGACGAGGATCGCGGCATGGGGGCCGGCGGCCAGGGCCAGCCCGTCACCCTGGCCCACGTCGCAGGCCACCATCACCCAGTCCTTCGGGGGCCAGCCCCCGGGCAGCGACCAGATCCGGCCGGGGAGACCGACCAGGAACGCAGCACCGAGGACGAACGCGGTCAGCGCCCATCGTCGGCGCCGGAGCAGGGCCGGAAGACCCAGCGCCGCCGCGAGGCAGAGCAGCGTCAGCACGATCAGCGAGAGCGCGGTGGCGCTCCAGCCGATGGCGGCGCCGGGAAGAGCGGCGCCGTGTCGTGCGACCGTCAGCAGCCAGCCGGCGCACCAGGAGGCGGGGAACGCCAGCAGCCGGCCCGCCCACGGCCAGACGAGGTCCACGAGCCCACCGATCAGGCCGAGCACCGTGGCAGGCCCGACGACGGGAGCGGCGAGCAGGTTCGCGGCGACCGCGACCAGGCTGACCTGACCGGAGAGCGCCGCGATCACCGGCGTGCACGCGAGCTGGGCGGCGAGCGGAACGGCGATCGCTTCGGCCGCGAAGGCCGGGAGCCAGCGCGCCAGGGCGCGGAGGAACGGCGGGCCGAGCAGCACGATCCCGGCCGTCGCCAGAGCGGACAGCGCGAAGCCCGCCGACACCGCCAGGGAAGGCTGGAGCAGCATCAGGGCGACCACCGCGACACCGAGGGCGCGCAGACCACGGCGTCGACCGTCGGAGCCGAGCGCGAACAGCCCGACCGTGCCCATCGCCGCCGCGCGCAGGACGCTCGGCTCGGTGCGGGCCAGCAGCACGAACCCGGCGATCCCGACCACCCCGAGCAGGTGCAGCCACCGGCCGCGGACGCCCGCCCACCGGGCCACCACCAGCAGGAAGCCCACGATGAGGGTGAGGTTCGTACCGCTGACCGCAGTGAGGTGGGTCAGACCGGTCGTGCGGAAGTCCGCCTGGGTGATCGGGGTCAGCCCGGCGTCGTCGCCGTCGACCAGACCGGCCACGAGCGCGGCCTGCTGGTCGGGACGGCCGGCGACCGCGTCGCGGATGCCGTGCCGCACCGCCGCGGCGCCGCGCCACCACGGGTCCGGCGCGCGGATCCGCACCGGCGGGTCGGGCCCGGTGACCACGGCCGAGGTGTCCGGGTCGTCGGCGGGGGCGAGGTGGCCGTGCAGCCGGACCACCTCGCCCCAGCCGACCTGGGCCCAGTCGGTGTCGCCGAACACGACCGCCGCCGCCCCCACGGCGTACGTCGTTCCGCCGACGCCGATCCGGTGGACACGGATCCGCACCACGGCCGTGTCGCCCCAGGTCCCGTGGATGATCCGCGGGTCCGACACCACGGTCGCCTCGAGGTCGGCGGACGCGCGCCGGGCCGCGAGCTCGGCCAGCGGGCTGGTGTCGACGGCCCTGTGCCGCAGCGCGACTCCCCCGCCCACGGCGAGCGCGACCACCAGCGCCGCGCACGCCAGCGGAGCGCGGGTGCGGCCGGCGAGCAGCGCCAGCACGGCCAGCACGACCCACGGCGCCGGCCCACCGACGTACGCGCCCAGGGCGGACGCCCACGCCGCCACACCGAGCAGCGGCATCCGCAGGTCGTGGCGGTCGGGCATCAGACGGTGACGTAGGGCTCGAGCTGGGCCATCGTCTTGTCCCCGATGCCCTGGACGTCCAGGAGCTGGTCCACGCTGGTGAAGCCGCCGTTCTGCTCGCGGTAGGCCAGGATCGCCTGCGCCGTCACCGGACCGACCTCGGGCAGTGCTTCGAGCTGCTCCTGGGTCGCGGTGTTGAGGTTGACCAGGGCACCGGGTGCGGCCGACGCGCCAGCCGCTCCACCACCGACGCCCGGCGACGGGCCGGCGCCCGCGACACCCACGGCGATCTGCTCGCCGTCGACGAGCGGCCGGGCGAGGTTCAGCGACGACAGGTCCACCCCGCGGCGTGCGCCACCCGCAGCCCGGATCGCGTCGACGACCCGCGCACCGGGGCGCAGCACCGCGATGCCGGGGTGCCGGACCTTGCCGACGACGTCGACCGTCACCGAAGCGGCGGAGGTGGCCGTGGACGTCGCACCCGTCGGCGCGGCCGGCTCCAGCGCGGCAGGCGAGGCATCCGCCGGCGCCAGCGGTGACGAGCTCGCCATCGCGACCGGCACCACCGAGCCGTGGTCGCGCAGCAGCCACCACGCCGTGCCGCCGATGACCACGGCCACCGCGAGCGCCAGGACGGCCAGGTGCTGGGCACCGACCACCGCGATGCCCGGCCACCGCGAGCGCACCGCACCCCGGAGATCGGTCTCCCGGCGGCGGGTGGCGTGCCGCCCCGGCTCGGGTACGACGGTCGGCTCGGCCGCCTGCTCCTCGGGTGCGGCACGCACCCGGGTCAGGTCGTCCCACCGCGGCGCGGTCAGGTCCGGTCCGTGCCGGGCCTCGGCGTCCTCGGCGACGGGAGGACGCCCCTCGATCGCGGCCGCGAGCTGGGCCAGCCGCTGGGCGGCCCGGTCAGCCCGATCGGCCCGGTCGGCGGAGTCGGCACCGCTGCTCCCCTGCGAGATACGCATGCCAGCACGCTAGGAAGGCCCGACGACACCACGCGCCGGCCCGGCGATCTGCCTGTGGACGGCCGCGGCCCTCCCCAGCCCGGCAGCCCACGAACGGCCCGCCTTGTGACGGCAGGGACAGGTGGGACGACCGGTCAGAGCACCGGCGCCACGCAGACGGCGAGCATCCCGGGCCCGACGTGCGCCCCGATGACGCCGCCGAGCTCCACGCAGCGCACCTCACCGACGACCCGGTCACCCAGCCGGGCGGTGAGCCGCTCCGTGAACGCCTCCGCCCGCTCGGCCGACGCGAGGTGGGCCACCCCCACCTCGACCGCGGCACAGCCCGCGGCCTCCACTGCGAGCTCCTCGAGCCGCGCGATGGCCTTCGCGGCCGTGCGCACCTTCGCCACGGGGACGATCACGCCGTCCTCGATCTCCAGCAGCGGCTTCACGGCGAGCACGCCCCCGAAAACCGCGGAGGCACCGCCGATCCGCCCGCCGCGGCGCAGGTACTCCAGGGTGTCGACGTAGAGCAGCGTGCGCGCCGCCTCGGCCCGCAGCACGGCGGCCTTCGCGGCGTCCTCGGCCGAACCGCCGGCGATCACCACGGCGGCGGCGGCCGCGACGGCGTACCCCGTGGCGAAGCCGACCTGGCGGGTGTCGACGCAGGTGACGGGGACGGGTGCCGACCGGGCGGCCAGCTCGGCGGACTCGAACGTGCCACTGACCTCGGCCGAGAGGTGCACCGACACGATCGCCTCGGCCCCTTCGGCGGCCAGCCGCTCGTAGACCTCGGCGAACGCCGCGGGAGCCGGGCGCGACGTGCTGACCGCGCGCTTGGCGCGCAGCGCCTCGGCGAGCCGGTCCGGAGCGACCTCCGGTGAGCCCGCGTCGTACGACGTGTCGTCGACGACCACCTGCAGCGGCACCACCGTGATGCCGAGCGCCTCCGTCTCCGCCGCCGACAGCTCGGCGGTCGAGTCGGTCACGATCCCGATGCGCACCGTTTCAGGCTACTCGCGGCCGCCGCGATCAGACGACGATGTTGACGAGCTTGGGGGCCCGCACGATGACGCGACGTACCTCGCGCCCGTCGATGGCCTTGACCACGTCGGCGTCCGCGAGCGCGAGCGCCTCGAGGTCGGCCTCGGAGATGTCCGGCGCCACCTCGAGCCGACCCTTGACCTTGCCCTGGATCTGGACGACCGCGGTGACGGACTCCTCGACGAGCAGCGCGGGGTCCACGACCGGCCACGCGGCCTGCGCCACCGACGGCTCGTGCCCGAGCAGCTGCCACATCTCCTCCGCGGTGTACGGCGCCACCAGCGACAGCAGGATCGCCACGGTCTCGGCCGCCTCCCGCACCGCCGGGTCGGCCGGACCGCAGCCGGAGTCGATCGCCTTGCGGGTCGCGTTGACCAGCTCCATCACGCGCGCGACGACGACGTTGAAGCGGTAGCTCTCGACGAGCTGCTCGGCGTCGTGGACCGTCCGGGCCGTCACGCGGCGCAGCGCGGCGTCGCCGCCGGCGAGGTCCACGCCGGCGGAGGAGGTCACGTCACCGGCGAGCCGCCACGCGCGCTGCAGGAAGCGCAGCGAGCCGGCAGGCGACACATCCGCCCAGTCGATGTTGTCCTCCGGGGGGCTCGCGAAGACCAGCGTCAGGCGCACCGCGTCGACACCGAACTCGTCCAGCTGCGAGCCCAGGTTCACGCCGTTGCCGAGCGACTTGCTCATCTTGCGGCCGTTGTTGATGACCTTGCCCTGCGAGAGGTACGCCGAGAACGGCTCGTCCCAGTCGATCAGGCCCATGTCGCGCAGCGCCTTGGTGAAGAACCGCGCGTAGAGCAGGTGCAGCACCGCGTGCTCGTCGCCGCCCAGGTAGAAGTCGATCGGGCCCCAGGCCTTGGCCAGCGCCGGGTCGAACGCCTGGGTGTCGTCCCGGGGCGACAGGTAGCGGAAGAAGTACCAGGACGAGTCCACGAAGGTGTCCATGGTGTCGGTGTCCCGCTCGGCCGGGCCGCCGCAGGTCGGGCAGGTGACCTCGACCCACTCCCGCGCGCCACCGAGCGGGGAGGTGCCCTTCGGCTTCAGGTCCGCACCCTTGAGCTCCGGCAGCAGCACCGGCAGCTGGTCCTCCGGTACGGCGACCTCGCCGTCCACGGGGCAGTGGATGATCGGGATCGGGGCACCCCAGTAGCGCTGCCGCGACAGCAGCCAGTCGCGCAGTCGGAAGTTGACGGTGCCCTCGCCGTGGCCGCTCGCCTCGATCTTGGCGATCGCCGCCGAGACGGCCGCCGCCTTGTCGTAGGCCTCGTCCTCGTCGTACACGGGCACGATCGGGAGGCCGAACTTCTCGGCGAACTCGCGGTCGCGGTCGTCGTGGGCCGGCACGGCCATGATCGCGCCGGTGCCGTAGTCGGCCAGCACGTAGTCGGCGGCCCAGACCGGGATCTGCTCACCGGTCAGCGGGTTGGTGGCGGTGACGCCCAGGTCGACGCCGGTCTTCGGCCGGTCGGTGGCGAGCCGGTCGATGTCGGAAGCCTTGCGCACCTCGGCCAGGTAGTCCTCCAGCGCCTGCGCCCGGTCCGGCGCCACCAGCTGCTGCGCCAGCTTCGCGTCGGCCGCGACCACCATGAAGGTCGCGCCGACCAGCGTGTCGGGACGCGTGGTGAAGACCGTGATCGGCTCGTGCCCCTCGACGTCGAAGGCGACGTGCGCCCCCTCGGAGCGCCCGATCCAGTTGCGCTGGGCATTGACGACCTTGCCGATCCAGGTGTCCTGCAGCTCGTCGAGGCAGTCGTAGAGCTCCTGGGCGTACGCGGTGGTGCGGAAGTACCACTGCGTGAGCTCCTTCTTGGTCACCTCGGCGCCGCAGCGCTCGCAGGTGCCGTCGGCCAGGACCTGCTCGTTGGCGAGCACGGTCTGGTCGTTGGGGCACCAGTTGACCGGGGAGTTCTTGCGGTAGGCCAGGCCCTGCTCGCGCAGCTTGAGGAACAGCCACTGCGTCCAGCGGTAGTACTCCGGGTCGGAGGTGTGCAGCCGGCGCGACCAGTCGAAGCTCAGTCCGTACTTCTTGAACGAGCCGTACTGCGTCTCGATGTTGGCGTAGGTGTACGTCGCCGGGTGCTCGTCGTTCTTGATCGCGGCGTTCTCGGCGGGCAGGCCGAAGGAGTCCCAGCCCATCGGGTTGAGCACCTCGAAGCCACGGAACTTCTTGTAGCGGCACATGACGTCGTGCAGCGCCATGACCTCGGCGTGGCCCATGTGCAGGTCGCCGGACGGGTAGGGGAACATCGTCAGCCCGTAGAACTTGGGCTTCTCCCCCGCCAGCACCACCGCGTCGTCGGCACGGAACGCCTCGAGCCGGTCCCAGACAGGCAGCCACTTCTCCTCGACGGCGTGCACGTCGTACGACGCCGCACCGGACTCGGTCACCTGCTCCTGGGGCTGCTCACTCACACGCGAAGTTTAGTGGCGATAACGTCGGCCCATGACCACGGGACCGATCGCTGACCTGTTCACCCTCGAGGGCAAGGTGGCCGTGGTCACCGGGGCCTCCGCCGGCCTGGGCGTCGCCTTCGCCCAGGCGCTCGCCGAGGCCGGCGCGGACGTGGCGCTCGGGGCCCGCCGGGTCAAGCGGCTGGCCGACACCGCGGCCCTCGTGGAGGCGGCCGGGCGACGTGCCGTCAGCGTGGCCACGGACGTGGCGGACCCGGCGAGCTGCCAGGCCCTGGTGGACGCCGCCATGGCCGAATTCGGTCGGGTCGACGTGCTCGTCAACAACGCCGGGGTCGGTACGGCGGTGCCCGCGACCCGCGAGACGCCCGAGCAGTTCCGCAGCGTCATCGACATCAACCTCAACGGCTGCTACTGGATGGCGCAGGCGTGCGGCCGGGTCATGCAGCCCGGCTCGAGCATCATCAACATCTCCAGCGTCCTGGGCATCACCACGGCGGGGCTCCCCCAGGCGGCGTACGCCGCCTCGAAGGCCGGGCTGATCGGGCTCACCCGCGATCTGGCCCAGCAGTGGACCGGTCGCAAGGGCATCCGCGTGAACGCGATCGCGCCCGGGTTCTTCACCTCCGAGATGACCGACCAGTACCCGGAGGGCTACCTCGACGCGATGGGCCAGCGGATCCCGATGGCGCGCAAGGGCGACCCGCGCGAGCTCGCGGCGACCGTGGTCTTCCTGGCCTCGGACGCAGCCGGCTACATCACCGGCCAGACGCTCCCGGTCGACGGCGGCCTCACGATCACCTGATCAGCTCGGCCAGTCGGTGAGGTCGTCGTACTGTCCGGGGTGCTTCTTGATCCAGGCGGCGACGTAGGGGCAGTGCGGGACGATCCGCTTGCCCTGGGTGCGCACGTCGGCGAGCGCGAAGGCGACCAGCTTGGAGGCCAGCCCCTGACCGCCGTACGCGTCGTCGACCTCGGTGTGCACGAAGTCGACGTGGACGTCGTCGGGCAGGCGGTACTGCGTGAGCCCGATCAGGGCGTCGTCGTCACGGATCTCGTAGCGGTGCTGCTCGGGCGCGTGGACGTAGTCGATCACGGCGCCCATCCAAGCACGGACGCGGTTGCTAGACCGGGGTGAGCGACAGGATCGTGAGGTCCTTGCGCAGCTGCGGCTGGGCACGGACGGCGTCGGCCAGCGTCTGGGAGTCGAGGACCGCGAAGAAAGCGTCGAGGGCGCGCTCGAACAGGGGCCGGCCGCCGCAGTGGTCCTTCACCGCGCAGGTGCCGTGGTCGGCGAGGCACTCGACGACGGCGAAGTCGGACTCGACGGCCCGGACGATGTCGCCGACGCGCAGGGTGGCGGGGTCGGCCTTGAGCGCGAGCCCTCCGTTGCGACCGGTGTAGCTGGTGAGCAGGCCGGCGTGCACGAGGCGCTGCGCGATCTTGGCGAGGTGGTGCTGGGACAGGTCGTACGCCGCCGCGATCTCGCGCACCGTGGCCCGGTTCCCGGGGGCGACCGCCAAGTACACCAACATCCGGAACCCGTAGTCCGAGTAGGCCGTCAACTTCATCGCGAGATCGTCGCACCCTTCACTGAGAGACTCCTGTGGGCGGAGCGTCCGTGCGAACAACGCCGATGATCAACCGACGCTACGGGCTCGGAACACATACCAGTCCCCCAACTGCGTCACGACGCGGTAGTCCCGGGCGATCACGGCGTTCGCGCTGTGCGCGTCGATCGCCCAGGTGTCGATCCGAGGCCCGTCGACGACGAGCCAGGTGGGTCGATCCTCCCGCAGGACGCGCGTGAAGTCGACCAGGTGCGGGTCGCGTACTCGCACCGGCAGGCTCCAGAGGTTGTCGTAGGGGACCGTCAGGCCGGTGCCCTCGAAGACGTTGGTGTGGCCGAACGCCACGACACCGGTCTCACCGGGGTGGGCGTGCGCCCGCAGGTAGCGCGCGACCTGCACGTCGTCGGCCGACTGGACCAGCTGCGAGGTGATGATCGTGGCCGGGAGGGTCGTGGCGGCGACGTACCCCAGCACGGCGAGGACCCAGCGCAGGCGCACCCGGCGGGTGCGCAGCGCGGCGGCCAGCAGCAGGACGCTGCCGGGGACGGTGCCGGTCAGGTAGTGCAGCCAGTAGCTGCCCCCGACGACGACCCCGACGGTCTCCCAGCCGGCGACGCCGAGGGCGATCCAGCCGAGCGGTGTGGGCGCGGGATCGGTGGGCAGCGGGGTGCGCAGACGCCGGGCCAGCGCGACCGCGGCGAGCACCCCGATCCCCCAGCCGCCGCTGAGCACGAACGAGCCGACCAGGAGCAGCGCCTGGTGGTGGACGTCGCTCGACGCCTCCTCGGAGATGACCCGCGAGGCCGCACCGCGGAACGTGACCACCGCGTCCCAGAGCGGGCCCGGGCGGGTGCCGTGGGCGTCCGCCCACCCCACGACCGCGGCGCCGCCGCCGAGCGCACCGACCGCGAACACGAGCGTGTCGTGGACCGCCAGCCCCCAGCGCCGGCGCCAGGCGAGCCAGACCACGCCGATCCCCGCGGCGACCGCCACGTCGACCATGTTCTGCTTCACCGCGGCGGCGGCCACGGCGAGGAGTCCGGCGGCCAGCCACAGCACCGTGCGACGCCAGGTGCGGGCGGGCTCGGCCAACCCGCGCAGGACGGCGTACAGGCCGACGGTGACGAACGGGACGGCGAGCAGCTCGCCGTCGACGTTGAGCGAGCCGTAGAGGGTGTCGCTGAGCAGCAGGGCTGGTACGGCGGAGGCGAGCGGCGATGCCCAGCGCCAGTCGGTGGCGAGCCGGCCGATCCCCGCCGCGGCTGCCGTGGTCACCAGCAGGCACGCGATCCCGAGGAACCGGAGCGCGATCGGGCCGCCCAGCACGTGCGCGAGCTGGAACAGACCGACCAGCAGCGGCGGGCGGTCGACCCAGAAGTCGCCGTACAGCGAGTGACCGGGGCTCCACTGGCCGCCGACCATGAGGTAGCCGGCCTCGTCGGAGGACATCGGCTTGGCCAGGAAGGTCAGCCGGAGCGCGACCCCGAGGATCGCGACGAGGACCGTGGCGGCACGCGGCGTCAGCCGCGAGCGCAGGCTAGACGGCAGGACCGCCGGCACGGGTCGGCACCTTCGAGCGGCCGGTGATCTCCTGCCAACGCCACTTCAGGATCAGCCGGGCCGCCTCGATGGCGACGTCGCTGGTCATCTTCGAGGCGCCGTGGACCCGCTCGACGAACGTGATCGGGTGCTCGGCGATGCGGAACCCGAGCCGCTCGGCGTGCCAGGTGTTCTCGACCTGGAAGCCGTAGCCGTTGGACTGGGTGTCGAGGACGCCCGCGTCGACGAGCGCGTCCGAGCGCCAGGCGCGGAAGCCCGCGGTGGCGTCGTGGGTCTTGAGGCCGAGGACGGTGCGGGCGTAGGTGTTGGCGCCCCAGGAGATGAAGCGACGCTGCCACGGCCAGTTCTCGGTGGCGCCGCCCGGCACGTAGCGCGACCCGATGACCAGGTCGTTGCCGGCCAGCTTGCCCAGCATCGGCAGGACCGCGTCGGTCGGGTGCGACCCGTCGGCGTCCATCTGGACGACGGCGTCGTAGCCGGAGTCCAGGGCGGCGCGGAACCCGGCCCGGTAGGCGGCACCGAGGCCGTCCTTGGTCGTGCGGGTGAGCAGGTGGATGCGGTCGTCGTACGCCGGGTGCGAGCGGACCAGGTCGCCGGTGCCGTCCGGGCTGGAGTCGTCGACGACCAGCACGTCCGGGAGGTCGGCCGAGCTGCCGGCGCCCAAGGAGGTGAGCCGGTCGAGCATGGGCACGACCGAGTCCTTCTCGTTGTACGTCGGGACGACGATCACACTGCGCATCCCGCCATCAAACCCCACTCGACCTGACCGGCGCACATCACACGCGCGGTGACCGGCCCCACAAGCCAGGCGGGTCGGACGACGCGCTACCCGCGCAGCTTGTCACCGAGGTCCGCGCCGCGCCGCTCGGTGAGGAGGGCGAGGGCCTCGTCGGTGGTGGTGGCGACCACGAGGTCGTCCATGACCCGTCGCCGCACGAAGCCGGCCTCGACCAGCCCGTCGAGCGCCCGGAGCAGCGGTTGCCAGAAGCCGCCGACGTCGAGGAGCCCGACCGGGTCGTCGTTGAACCCGATCTGCCGCCAGCTCCAGACCTCGATGACCTCCTCCAGCGTCCCGAGACCGCCCGGCAGGCACAGGAAGGCATCGGCGAGGTCGGCCATCATCGCCTTGCGCTCGTGCATGGTGCCGACGACGTGCAGCTCGGTGAGGTCGTGGCGCCCCCACTCCCGCTCGACCATGGAGCGCGGGATCACGCCGATCACCTCGCCTCCGGCATCGAGGGCGCCCTGGGACACGGCCCCCATCAGGCCGCCTCCACCCCCGCCGTAGACGAGCCCGATACTGAGCTCGGCGAGCCGGTGCCCGACGGCGTACGCCGCCTCCACCCAGGCCGGGTCGGTGCCCGGTGCGGATCCGCAGAAGACGGCGACGCGGCGCAAGGACATGGAAGCAGCCTAGGAGGCCAGGGCCCGGACGACGTCGGCCGCCGGACCGGTCGGGGCGCTGCGGTGGCCGGTCCCGGCCCACAGGTGGACCCGCTCCGGATCACCCGCGCGTACGGCGGCCTGCCGGATCCCGCGGGTCAGGTGGTGGATCGCCGGGTAGCCGAACGGGGCGACGGCCTCGTGCGCGTCGATGAACGCGTTGCGCAGGCCGCGCGCCGGGCGACCCGTGAAGGCGTGGGTGATGACCGTCTCGGTGAACCGCTCGTCGACGAGCGCGTCGCGGTGGACCTTCGATGCGCCGCTCTCGTCGGTGCGCAGCAGCATCGTCCCGACGGCGACCGCCTCGGCGCCGGCGGCCAGGACCCGGCGTACCGCCTCGGGACCGTCGACGCCCCCACCCGCGACGACCGGCAGACCGGTCGCGGCGACCACGGCCGCGACCAGCGCGTCGGTCGCGACCGGTTCGATCGGCCGGCGTGGGTCGTGGGTGCCGCTGTGGCCTCCGGCCGCGCTGCCCTGCACCACCAGCCCGTCGGCACCGGCCTCCCGGGCCGCCCGCGCCTCGGGCACCGTGGTCACGGTGACCAGCACCCGCGTGCCGGCCCGTTGGAGCGCCCGGAGGTCGTCGGCGGGCGGGATGCCGAAGGTCACCGACACGGCCTCCACGGGATCCGCGACCAGCGCGTCGACCTTGGCGCGCCACGCATCGTCATCCTCGCGCAGCGGCTCGGAGGTCACGTCGAGGCCGTAGCGGGCGGCGTCGGGCTGGATCTCCCGGGCGTAGGCACGGAAGGCGGGCTCCGCGATGCCGGTCGGCCCGGGCAGGAAGAGGTTCATCCCGAACCGCTCGACACCCAGACCGCGCAGTGCCGCCATGTCACCGGCCATCGCGTCGGCCGACTTGTAGCCGGCTGCCAGGAAGCCGAAGCCGCCCGCGCGGACGACCGCGGCGACGAGGTCCGGGGTCGTGCCGCCGCCCGCCATCGGCGCCGCGACGACGGGCAGGTCGGTGCCGAGCAGTGCCGTCATGCGGCCAGTCTTGCCCACCGGAGGTCAGGGACCCGGCATGCTGGTCCCCGCGCACCCGACGCCGAGAGGAACCCCGATGACCGAGCAGACCCACACGCACGGCAGGTCCGTGCTGCACGAGATCGTCCCGCTCGGCCGGAGCCTCCGCCAGCACATCCCCGAGGTGTACGCCGGCTACGCGGAGATCTCGCAGGCGGCGATGGTCGACGGCGCCCTGGATCGCAAGACCAAGGAGCTGATCGCCCTCGCGATCGGGGTCGTCGAGCACTGCGACGGCTGCATCGCCGCCCACGCCCAGGGGGCGGCGAAAGCCGGTGCGACGAAGCAGGAGGTCGCCGAAGCGATCGGCGTGACGTTCATGATGCACGGTGGCCCGGCCACGGTCTGGGGCGCGCGGGCGTTCGACGCGTTCGTCGAGTTCAGCGGCGGGGACACGCCCCCGTCCTGATCAGCCGCTCGCGCTCAGCCGCGGCGACCGCGCCTGCGTCGTACCTGACCACCGCGTTGGGTTTTCCGCCGGGAACCAACGCGTTCGTCAGGTACGACGGCGATCGGGGAACACCCGGCTACATCAGGGCGGAGGTCAGCCGGCACACGTTGTCGACGTACCGGCTGCGCCAGGGCTGCCCGCTCCACTCCTCGAGGGTGAGCTCGCGGCACACGGCGCGGTAGGCCCGGTCGCTCGCGTGCAGCGTGTCGACGAGGTCGCCGCCGAAGCCGAGCAGCATGACCTCGTAGTTGAGGGCGAAGGACCGGAAGTCCATGTTGGACGAGCCGATGACCCCGACCTCGTCGTCGATCGTGAAGTACTTCGCGTGCAGCACCATCGGCTGGGGGTAGAGGTAGAGGTGCACGCCGGCCTCGAGCAGCGCGCGGTAGTAGGAGCGCTGGGCGTGGCCGACCAGGAACTGGTCGGCCTTCTCGCTCACGAACAGCTCCACCCGGACCCCGCGGTACGCCGCCCCGATGATCGCCGTCAGCAGCGACTCGTCGGGGACGAAGTAGGGGCTGGTGATCGTCACCCGCTGCGTGGCCTGGTGGATCAGCTGGACGAACTGGTTGCGGTTCGGCTCGGTCGGGAAGCCCGGACCGGACGGGACGAGCTGCAGCGCGTTGGCGCTACCACCGAGCACGAGGTCCTCGGCCGGAGCCACGTGGAAGGCCGCGGTGAGGAGCTCGCCGGTCTCGGCGTACCAGTCGGTGGCGAAGACGGCCTCGACCTGACCGACGATCGCGCCGCCCACCTTGATGCTGAGGTCCTGCCAACGACGACCCTCGCGGGCATTCTTCGCGCTGTCGTACGTCGGGTCGATCATGTTGTGGGACCCCAGGTAGGCCACCCGGCCGTCCACCACGAGCAGCTTGCGGTGGTTGCGCAGGTCGGGGCGCCGCCAGCGGCCGTGCAGCGGCAGCAGCGGCATCATCAGGTGCCAGTCGATGTCGGCCTCGGTCAACCGCTTCTTCAGCTGCTTCCAACCCGGGTAGGCGCGGGAGCCGAGGTGGTCGAGGAGCAGGCGCACGGTGACGCCGCGCTGGCGGGCTTTGGCCAAGGCCGCGAAGAACACGTCGGTCGTGGCGTCCCAGGCCATGATGTAGACCTCGACGTGCACGAAGAGGACCGCCTCGTCGACGGCGGCCGCCATGTCGGCGTACAGGTCGGCGGTGACGTCGAAGCTGCCCAGGTTGATGCCCGTGACGCACGGCAGCCCGGTGAGGTTGCGGTTCATGGTCAGGACGCTGCCCAGCGCTGGGCTCGGGTGGGCGTTGGCGGGCGTCGGCGGCAGCCGGGCCGCGTGGTCCTCGATGATCTCGGTGGCCAGCCGCTGCACCCGGGCCCGGCGGCCGCGGACGTACGGGCTGCCGATCGCCCAGTAGAGCGGGAAGCCGACGACCGGCAGGACGAGGATCAGCAGCAGCCAGGCCTGCGAGGAGCTGGGGCGGCGGTTCTCGGGGACCGTCCCGACGGCGATGACCTTGAGCACGTACTCGAGCGCGACGTACAGCTCGATGAGGAAGGCCTGCCAGTCCATGGCCGCATTGTGCCGGGACCGCTCACCCGATCCGGCGCACCACCCGGGCCGGGTTGCCGACGGCCACGACGCCGGCCGGGAGGTCGCGGGTCACGACCGCGCCGGCACCGACGACCGTGTCGTCGCCGATGTTCACTCCCGGGCACACGACCACGTCACCACCGAGCCACACGTTGTCGCCGATCGTGATCGGCGCCGCCGCCTCGAGCTTGTCGCGGCGCGGACCAGGCTCGATCGGGTGTGTCGGCGTGAGCAGCTGGACGTGCGGCCCGATCTGGCAGTCGGCGCCGATCCGGATCGCCGCGACGTCGAGGGCCGTGAGCCCGTAGTTGACGAACGTGCGCGCCCCGATGGCGATGTTGAAGCCGTAGTCGACGTACAGCGGCGCGCGGACCACGACGTCCTCACCGAGCCCGCCGAGCAGCTCGGTGAGGACGTCGCGGGCGTCGTCAGGACGCTCGTGCGAGGCGACGCCGTAGGCGTGGGCGAGGCCTCGCGCCCGCTCGGCCAGGCGCTCGATCTCGGGGTCGTCGGCGACGTACAGGTCGCCGGCGAGCATCCGCTCGAGCTGGGTCCGTCGGTCTGCGGGTCCGTGGTCCTCGGTCACGCCTCGACGTTACGCGGGCACCGCGGCAAGAGGGGTACGGCCGGAGAAGGCCGCGAACGCGTCGAGGGCGCCCATCCCGTCGCCCGCGACCGCGCGGGCGAACTCGCCGCGTTCCCGCACGCTGTCGATGACCGGCGCCCCGATCTCACGCACGTAGGCCACCAGCTCGTCGGACACGTGCACCTGCTGACCCGTCGCCTGCGCGAAGTCCCAGGCGTGCAGGAGGAACTCGATCGAGAGGATCGCCTGGGCGACGACCGCGGGCACCTTGCCGTCGACCGACATGTCGCCGTCGTAGTGGCGCCACGCGGTGATCGCCTGGTCGGCCATGACCGAGATCCGGTTCTCCAGCGGGCCCTCCTCCGGGTTCGTCACGGTCGCTCCGGCCATCGCGCCCACGCCCACCAGCGAGCCGAAGAGGTGCTCGGCCAGGGCGTGGCAGTCGAAGTCGGCGCAGGGGGTCTGCTTGACCTTGTCCTCGTTGGTGAGGCCGCGCAGGATCGGCTGCAGCACCGCGAGGGACGCCTCGGCCGCGGTGATCGGGTCGAGCACCTCCGGCGCCCAGGCCCACTCGTCCGGGCCGGCGTCGCCGCTGGCGGCCACGCGCTCGAGCCGGTCGAGGAAGTGGTTCCAACCCTCCGCGTGGGCCGCGGCCTGCGCCTCGTCGAGGCCCTCGTGGACGAGGACGACCCGGCTGCCCGCCGCGGTCGGCTCGATGGTGATCGTGACGGTCGAGGCGTCGGGGAGCAGGTTGTCCGAGCCCTCCCACCCGAAGCCGAGGACCACGCGGCGGCCGGGCTCGACCTCGTGGATGGTGCCGGCGGCGTGGTTGCCGGGCGTGACGGTCCACCGGAAGTCCCCGCCGGCGCGGAGGTCGACGTACGCCGTCACGGCCTGCCAGCGACGGAGCCGCTCCGGCTGGGTGACGAGCTCGAAGGCCTCCTCGGCGGACACCGGCAGGTCCACGATCCTGGTGTAGTTCATGATCTGTCCTTCATCTCGTGAGCATCGGCGACGAGCCGGTCCAGCTCGTCTGTCCAGAAACGGTCGATCTCGACCTGCAGGGTGCGCAGGCCGGACGGAATGACGCGGTAGTGCCGCTCGCGGCCGACCTTCTCCGCCTCGACGAGACCGACCTCGGCGAGCAGGAGCAGGTGCTGGGAGATCGCGGAGCGGGTCACGGGGAACTCCCCCGCGATCTCGGTGACCGTGCGTGGACCCGATGCGAGCAGCTGCAGGATGCGGCGCCGGGTGGGCTCCGCTGCAGCGCTCAGTGCGTCAGTCACGAGGAATACGTTAGTCACCACTAACGCATTCGGCAAGAGGGGTCGCGAGAGACGGCCAGGTGACCTGCTCCTCCAGGGCGAACGCGACCTCGAGCAGGGTCCGCTCGTCGCCGTACGCCGCCGCCAGCTGGACCCCGATCGGCATCCCGTTGGCCGCAACGCCCATGGGCAGCGAGATGGCCGGCGTGCCGGCGATGTTCTGCAGCGGGGTGAACGCGACGTGCTGGCGCAGCCGGCCCATCAGCTCCTCGAAGGGCAGGTTGGGGTCCAGGACGCCGAGGCGCGGGGTCGTCCCGGCGACGACCGGGCTGAGCAGCAGCTCGTGCCGCTCGAACGCGCGGGCGTAGGTCGCGGCCGCACGCTTGAGGCGGCGAATCGCCGCCGGCGTACGCAGCCAGCCGCCGTGGGTGAAGCTGTCCTTGAGCCCGGCGGTGAGTCCGTCCAAGCGGCTGCCGTCGAAGGAGCGGTCGAAGGCGAGCTTGCCGAGGCCGCCCGCCATCGCGGCCAAGAGGCCCCAGTAGGTCACGAAGTCGTCGGCGAAGCGCGCGTCCGCCGGGACGGGGACGACCTCGACCAGGTGACCCTGCGCCTCCAGCAGCCGGGCGGTCTGCTCGACGGCGGCGCGGGTGTCGGCGTCGACGGCGGCGTCGGTGACCGACTCGAGCAGCAGACCGATCCGGAGCCGGCGGCGGGCCGGCCCCTCAACCCGACCGATCGGCGCCAGGGCCGGGTTGCGCCAGCTCCGCTCGAGCGCCGCCGTGAATGCCGCGGTGTCGCGGACCGAGCGGCTCAGGATGCCCTCGCTGATGATGTTGATGGGCAGGATCCGCGCCTCCTCGCCGTCGCGGTGCCGGCCACGGCTCGGCTTGAGGCCGATCAGGCCGGCGGCCGCGGCGGGGATCCGGATCGAGCCGCCGCCGTCGTTGGCGTGGGCGATCGGGACGGCGCCGGCGGCGACGAGCGCGGCAGCACCACCCGAGGACGCACCGACGGAGAAGCCGGTGTTCCACGGGTTGGTCGTGGGCTCGGCGTACCGGAACTCGGTGCTGGCGTTGAGGCCGAACTCCGGCATCCGGGTCTTGCCCAGGACCGTGACGCCGGTCGCGAGGAGCTGGCCGGCGAAACGGCCGTCCGCCGTGGCCGGGCGGGCGGCGAAGGCGGCGGAGCCGTGGTTGGTCGGCATGCCGGCGACGTCGGTGTTGTCCTTGACCAGGGTCGGTACGCCGAACAGCGGAGCGTCCATGTCGGCGGAACGCCGCGGGGCGTCGTACGCCGCATGCGCGACCGCGCGCAGGGCCGGGTCGACCTGCGCGATCCGTGCGATCGCGGCCTGCTCGACCTCCTGCCGGCTCAGCTCGCCCCGGCGGATCAGGGCGGCGAGGGCGACGGCGTCGTGGTCGGCAAGGGCGTCCTCGGTGAAGGCGCGCACGGAGTTCTCGATCATGGGCTCGATCGTGGACGAGCCCGACCGAAAAGTCTAGAAGAACTTACAGACTTTATGCTCACACCATGAAGCGTCGTCACGGAGCCAGCGCCCAGCAGCGGCGTACCGCCCTCATCGACGCCGCCATCGCGGTCGCGGCGGAGAAGGGCATGGCCGGCGTGACCCACCGGGCGGTCACCGAGAAGGCCGGGCTCCCCCTCGCCACGGTGGGCTACTTCTTCGACTCGATCACCGAGCTGGCGCAGGAGGCGCTGCGGGTGCGGGTGGCCGAGGACGTCGCCGCGTCCCAGGAGCTGACGGCGGCGCTGGCCGAGCAGCAGAGCAGCCCGGCGGAGATGGCCGAGGCCTTCGCCGGGTTCGCGACCGCGCCGCGCGAGGACGTCCTGGCGTTCTTCGAGGCGCTGCTCAGCGCCGCCCGCGACCCGGGGTTCCGGCCGGTGGTGGCGGAGGTGATCGGGTCAGGTCGTGCGGCCGTCGCGGCGGCCACCACCGCCGCCGGCGCACCCGACGCTGACGCGGCCGCGTTCCTGGCACTCGTCCACGGCTACCTGCTGCACACCCTCGCCGCCCCGGACCTGGTCGCCCCCGACGGCCTGCTGCGCGGCATCCGCGCGCTGTTCATCGGCCAGCTCGTCGAGCAGGGCCGGGTCGAGCTGGCCCTGGAGCTCGCCCGGAGCTGACGGCCGCGAGTACCCGAGCGACCAGAGGCTTGCCGCCACGCGAAGGCACGACCTACGGAGGCCAACTGCGCGCGCGGCAGCGCGGCGCCGCCGGTGTCGAGCCTGGGTTCTCACCGGAACGAAGTGACGGCGAGAATCCAGGGAGACACCGATCAGCGGCGACGCGCTCGCGCCATCGGTCAGTACGGGTAGAAGCCCTGCTTGGTCTTCTTGCCCAGCAGGCCCGCGTCGACCATCCGGTCCAGCAGCGGCGGCGGGGAGTAGAGGGGCTCCTTGAACTCGTCGTACATGGAGATGCCGATGGCGCGGATGGTGTCCAGGCCGATCAGGTCGGAGAGCGCGAGCGGGCCCATCGGGTGGCCGCAACCGAGCACCATGCCGCGGTCGATGTCGGCGGCGGAGGCGTAGCCGGCCTCGTACATCCGGATCGCGCTCATCAGGTACGGGACGAGCAGGCTGTTGACCACGAAGCCGGCGCGGTCGGTGGCCTCGATGGGCTGCTTGCCGAGCGACTCGACGAACGCGCGCACGCGCTCCATGGTCTCCGGGGCCGTGGTCAGCGACGGGATCAGCTCGATCAGCTGCATGACCGGCGCCGGGTTGAAGAAGTGCACGCCCATGACCTGGCCGGCACGGCCGCTCACGGCGCCGAGCTTGACGATCGGGATCGAGGAGGTGTTGGAGGCGAGGATCGCGTCCGGCTTGTCGAGGATCGCGCCGACCCGGGCGAACAGGTCGAGCTTGATCTTCTCGACCTCGCTGGCCGCCTCGACCACGAAGTCGCGGTCGGCGAGTGCCTGGAAGTCGGTGGTGAAGCGGATCCGGCCGTACAGCTCGTCGGCGTCCTGCTGGGTGATCTTGCCGCGGCCGACCGCGCGGTCGAGCGATCCGCGGACGCGTTCCGCGGCCGCCTCCGCGGCCGCGTCGGTCACCTCGACGACGACGGTGTCGAGCCCGGCACGGGCGCACACCTCGGCGATGCCGGACCCCATCTGTCCGCCGCCGATCACTCCGATCAGGTTGATGGTCATGCCCGGGAACCTACCCCTGACCACTGCGCCAACATGAGGAGGGGCTCACTTTCGACGGGACGGTACGACGCGCCCCGTCGCCTCGCCGAACCCGAGCCGGGTCCCGGCCGCGCCGGGTGCCGTCGCCGTGATGGTGACGACGTCCCCGTCCTCGAGGAACGTCCGCTCCTCGCCGCCCACGACGACCGGCTCGGCGCCACCCCAGGTGAGCTCGATGAAGGCCCCGCGCTGGCCCTTCTCCGGCCCGGAGATCGTGCCCGAGGCGAACAGGTCGCCGGTGCGCGTCGGGGCGCCGTTGACGGTGAGGTGGGCGAGCATCTGGGCGGGCGACCAGTACATGGCAGCGTACGGCGGGCGCGCGACCACCTCGCCGTTCCACGCGACCTCGAGGTCGACGTCCAGGCCCCACGGCCGGTCGAGGTCGAGGTAGGTCTGGACGGCCGGCTCCTGGCGCGGGGTGGCGACGCGCGCGGCGTCGAGGGCGGCCATCGGCACCACCCACGGCGACACCGTGGAGGCGAAGGACTTGCCGAGGTTGGGGCCGAGCGGAACGTACTCCCAGGCCTGGATGTCGCGGGCGGACCAGTCGTTGAACAGCACGACGCCGAACAGGTGCTCGTCGGCCTCGCCGACCGGGATCGGCTCCCCCATCGGGTTGCCGGTGCCGACCACGAAGCCGAGCTCGGCCTCGATGTCGAGCCGCGCGGAGGGCCCGAAGCGCCCTTCGCCGAGCTGGCCGCTGGGCCGGACCACGTCCGTGCCGCTGACCACGATCGAGGCGGACCGGCCGTGGTAGCCGACCGGCAGGTGCTTCCAGTTCGGCATCAGCGGGCTCGGGCTGTCCGGTCGGAAGAGCCGGCCGAGGTTCGAGGCGTGGTGCTCGGAGGCGTAGAAGTCCACGTAGTCGGCGACCTCGAACGGCAGGTGCATCGTCACGTCGGCGAGCGCGTGCACAGCCTCGCCCGGTACGTCGCCGACGACCGCCTCCGCGATGCGCGACCGCACCTCGGCCCACCGAGCGGACCCCTGCGCCATGAACGGGTTGAGCGTCTCCGCCCCGAGGACCGCGTCCGCACCGGACTCGCCGAGCAGGCGTCCGAGGTCGACGACGTGGTCGCCGTACCGGACGACGAGGCGACGCGGGCCGGGGCCGACGGACGCGACGCCGTACGGGAGGTTCGTGAGGCCGAAAAGCGAGTCGGGGGCGACGGACAGCCGCGTCACCGCAGCGCCGCCTGGATGACCCGGTGGTCGGCCGGCAGGAGGCCGAGCGCCACCAGCTCCTCGACAGGGTCGGCGATGCTGCAGGTGCCGAAGGACAGGAAGGTGGCGCGGAGCCGCGGGTCGAGCAGCCGGGCGCGGTGGGCGACCGTGGCGGGGTCGCGCTCGGCGAGGAGGTCGGCCACTGCCGGCACCTCGGCACCGTGCAACGCGGCGTCGGTGGCGACCATCAGGTTCAGGAAGCCGTGCTGGTCGAAGCCGGTCACCGGGTCGGTGTTGCGGATCGCGTGGTGCAGCCCGGCCGTCGCCTTGAAGGGAACGCCCGCACGCACCAGCGCGACGACCGAGCCGGCGAGCTCCTCGCACGACGGGTAGAGCTCGGCCACCACGCCGCCGGTCCGCAGCTTGGCGCGCATGGTCGTGCCGGCCAGCGCGGCGATGTAGTCGTCGCGACGGTCGTCCCGCGGCACCTCGACGTACGCCGTGACCGGGCGCTCGGCCAGCAGCGACCGGAGCTGGCCGACCACCATGTCGGCGCTGCGTGCCGGCGGCGGGACGGCCTCGACGGCGCCCAGCCGGACCGCCGCGATCCGGTCGGTGGCGCCGACGACCTGGCAGACCGACGCCACCGGCAGGGTGACGCTGACCCGCACCGAGCGGGGCGGCAGCCCGGCGACCTCGGCCGCCAGGTCCTCGAGGTCCTGCGCGGCCACCACGAAGCTCCCCACCAGCGCCTCGTACGCCGAGGAGCGGTGCGCCAGGTGGGCGACCACCGCCTCGGGCATGTCGAGGTCTGCGGGCGGGAAGAGCGCCGCGTCGTCGAGGAGTCCGTCGAAGAGCCGGCTCATCGCTCGCCTCCCGACCAGGAGTAGGCGTAGACCCCGTCGTCCGAGGCGAGTGCCGCCTCCCCCAGCCCGAGCGGCCGGAAGGTGTCGACCATGACCGCGAGCTCGTCGACCTGCTGCACACCGATCGAGCGCTCGTAGGCGCCCGGCTGCGGGCCGTGCGGGTGACCGCCCGGGTGCAGGCTGATCGAGCCCTGGCCGATGCCCGAGCCCTTGCGCGCCTCGTAGTCGCCGCCGCAGTAGAACATCACCTCGTCGGAGTCGACGTTGGAGTGGTAGTACGGCACCGGGATCGACAGCTCGTGGTAGTCGACCTTGCGCGGCACGAAGTTGCAGATCACGAAGTTGAACCCCTCGAACACCTGGTGGACCGGCGGCGGCTGGTGGACCTTGCCAGTGATCGGCATGAAGTCGCGGACGTTGAAGGCGTACGGGTACAGGCAGCCGTCCCAGCCGACCAGGTCGAACGGGTGCTGCGGCAGCGTGTGCACGGTGCCGCCGATGCCGCCGGGCAGGCCCGGGACGCGGTGCTTGATGTAGACCTCGACGTCCTGCTCGTCCACCACGCGCGGGTCGGTGGGCATCCGCAGATCACGCTCGCAGTACGGCGCGTGCTCCAGCAGCTGGCCGTGCTTGGAGAGGTACTGCCGGGCCGGGCCGATGTGGCTGTTGCCCTCGACCACGTAGAGCCGCACCGCACCGTCCGGCACCACCCGGTAGGTCGTCGCCCGCGGCACGACGACGTAGTCGCCGTCGCCCACCGCGAGGTCGCCGAAGATCGTCTCGACGGTGGCCGACCCCGCCTCGACGTACAGGCACTCGTCCCCGATCGCGTTGCGGTAGTACGGGCTGACGGCATCGGCGACGACGTACCCGATGCGCACGTCACCATTCCCGAGCAGCAGCCGGCGACCGGTCACCGCGTCGACACCGGCACCTGCCGTCGGCTCCGGGAAGAGCTTGTGGGTCGAGAGGTGCCGCGCGGTGAGCGGGTGGTTGGGCACCAGCGTCTGGTCCGGCAGCTCCCACGCGCGGTAGGCGACCACGGCCGAGGGGATGTGGCGGTGGTAGAGCAGCGAGGAGTCCGACGAGAACCCCTCCTCGCCCATCAGCTCCTCGTAGTACAGCGTCCCGTCCGGCGCGCGGTGCTGCGTGTGGCGCTTCGGCGGGATGGTCCCGACGGCCCGGTAGTACGGCATCTGCTCGCTCCCCTGATCAGCCCTGGTCAGCCCCCTCGTCAGAGGTTGCCACGCTTCTCCTGCTCGCGCTCGATGGCTTCGAAGAGAGCCTTGAAGTTTCCCTTGCCGAAGCCGAGGGACCCGTGCCGCTCGATGAGCTCGAAGAACACGGTGGGCCGATCGCCGATCGGCTTGGTGAAGATCTGCAGCAGGTAGCCGTCCTCGTCGCGGTCGACGAGGATGCCCCGCTTCTGCAGCTCCTCGATCGGGACCCGCACCTCGCCGATCCGGGCGCGCAGCTCGGGGTCCTCGTAGTAGGAGTCCGGCGTGTTGAGGAACTCGACGCCGTTGGCGCGCAGGGCGTCGACGGTGGCGAGGATGTCGCCGGTCGCGAGCGCGAGGTGCTGGGCACCCGGGCCGCGGTAGAACTCCAGGTACTCGTCGATCTGGCTCTTCTTCTTCGCGATCGCCGGCTCGTTGAGCGGGAACTTCACCCGGTGGTTGCCGTTCGCGACGACCTTCGACATCAGCGCGGAGTAGTCCGTGGCGATGTCGTCGCCGATGAACTCGGCCATGTTGGTGAAGCCCATGACCCGGTTGTAGAACTCGACCCACTCGTCCATGTGGCCGAGCTCGACGTTGCCCACGACGTGGTCGAGGGCCTGGAAGAGGCGCTTCGGCTCCCCCTCACGCTTGACGTACGTCGCGGTACGGGCCTCGTAGCCGGGCAGGTAGACGCCGGTGTACCGGCTGCGGTCGACGAGGGTGTGCCGGGTCTCGCCGTACGTCGCGATCGCGGCGACCCGCACGGTGCCGTGCTCGTCGGAGACGTCGTGCGGCTCCTCGAGGATCGTGGCGCCGGCGCGGCGGGCCTGGTCGATGCACTTGTCGACGTCGGGGACCTCGAGCGCGATGTCGGTGACCCCGTCGCCGTGGCGGCGGTGGTGGTCGGCGAGCGGGCTGTCGGGGTCGACCGCGCCGTTGAGCACGAACCGGATCGAACCGCTCTTGAGCACGAACGACTTGTGGTCGCGGTTGCCGGTCTCGGGGCCGGAGTAGGCGATCAGCTCCATGCCCCACGCCGACTGGAAGTAGTGGGCGCTCTGGGTCGCGTTGCCGACGCAGAACACGAGCGCGTCCCAGCCGGTCACGGGGAACGGGTCGTTGTCGGCGTCGTACTCCACCAGGCCGACGAGCTGCTTGAGGGTGTCCAGGTCCAGCTCGGCGAGGCGCTCCTCGTCGGTGAGGGTCTGGTCGATGGTCATCAGGACTCCGTTCCGTGGGGGGTTCCGTGGGGGGTGAGGGTGGAGAGGACGGTGAGCACGCGGTCGTTGGCCGGCGCGTCGGCGACGGTCACCCGGACGCCGTCGCCCGGGTAGTGCCGGACGAGCACGTCGGCGGCGTCGAAGGTGGCCACCAGCTGGTCGCCTCGGGCGACGTCGCACGGGAGCCAGAAGAAGTTTCCGCCGGACGGCGTGAGCCGCCAGCCCTGCTCGGCGAGCGCGGTGAGCACGCGGCGCCGCTCGCCGACGACGGTGTCGACCCGGTGCTGGACCTCCTCGGCGGCGTCCAGCGACGCGATCGCGGCCGCCTGGGCGAGGTCGGTGACCGCGAAGGTCAGCATCGTGCGACGCAGCGCCTCGGCGGTCTCCGGGTGGGCGACGGCGTAGCCGACCCGCAGCGCCGCCAGCCCGTGCGCCTTGGAGAAGGTGCGGACCAGGCAGACGTTGGGATGACGGCGGTAGAGGGCGGGACCGTCGAAGCCGGAGTCGTCGTACTCGACGTACGCCTCGTCGAGCACGACCAGGACGTGGGCGGGGACCCGCGCGAGGAAGTGTTCGACGTCCTCGTTGCGCAGGGTGGCTCCGGTGGGGTTGTTCGGCGTGCACAGCAGGACGACGCGGGTGCGGTCGGTGACCGCGGCCGCCATCGCGTCCAGGTCGTGCTCCTGCTCCGCGTCGAGGGGTACGCCGACGGGCACCGCACCGGCCAGCCGGCTCAGCAGCGGGTAGGCCTCGAAGGAGCGCCAGGCGTGCACGACTTCGTCGCCCGGCTCGCAGTACGCGGTGAGCACCTGCTGCAGGACCGCGCTGCTGCCCGGGCCGACGGCGACCTCGTCGACCGTGACCCCGACGTGGGCGGCGATCCGCTCGCGGAGCGCGAGGGCGGACGGGTCCGGGTAGCGGTTGAGGCGCAGCGCCGCCACCGCGACGGCGGCGCGCACGCTCGGGATCGGGTCGAAGGGGTTCTCGTTGGAGGCCAGTGGGGCGACCTGGGGGCCGGTGGCGCGGCGCCCGGCGACGTACGCCGGCAGCGCGCGGACCGCCGCGCGGGCGGCCGGGGCGTGGAGATCGGTGGTCGCGGTCACGCCTCCACCGTTGCTCGGTTGTGCAACTGTTGCAAGCAATCGCAGACGTGCTTGTCATTTCTGCGGTCGTCGTGCGTGACCATGCGCAAGAATGACAAGCATGATCGACCTCGACGCCCTGGACGCGAAGATCGTCCTCGCCCTCGACGACGACCCCGACACGGCACTGCTCACGGTGGCGCACCGACTCGGCGTCTCGCGGAACACGGTGAACGCGCGGTTGAAGCGGATGGAGGCGGCCGGGCTGTTCCTCGGCTTCAGCCAGCGGCTGTCGCTGTCGGTCCTCGGTCACCCGCTGCTGGCCTTCATGTCGCTGGAGATCGCGCAGGACCACGGCGACCGCGCCACTGCGGGCCTCGAGCAGATCCCCGAGGTGGTCGAGGTGCACGCCACGACCGGCGACGCCGACCTGCTCGTGATGATCGCCGCGCGCGACGCCGACGACCTCTACCGGGTGACCAACGAGATCCTGGACATCCCCGGCATCACCCGCTCGAGCACCGCCATCTCGCTGTCGCAGCGGATGCCCCGGCGTACCCGTGCCCTCGTGGAGCGCATCGCCGAGGGTGGATAGTCGTCGCGTGAACCTCAGCGAGCTGTACCAGGACCTGCACGCCCACCCGGAGCTCTCCTTCGCCGAGACGCGGACCGCCGGGATCGTCGCCGCCCAGCTGGACGCCTTGGGTGTCGACGTCACCACCGGCGTCGGCCTGACCGGCGTGGTCGGCGTGCTGCGCAACGGCGAGGGGCCGGTGGTCGGGCTGCGGGCGGACATGGACGCCCTGCCCGTCGAGGAGAAGACCGGGCTGCCCTACGCGAGCACGGTGCGGACGGTGGACCCCGACGGCGTCGAGGTCCCGGTGATGCACGCCTGCGGTCACGACGTCCACGTCACCTGCCTGCTCGGGGCGTTCGAGGAGCTGGTCGCCTCGCGGGACACCTGGTCGGGCACGGTCGTCGGGTACTTCCAGCCATCGGAGGAGAACGGCGCCGGAGCCGCGGCGATGGTGGCCGACGGGCTGGCCGACCGCTTCCCGCGGCCCTCGGTGGTGCTCGGCCAGCACGTCGCGCCACTGCCCGCCGGGATGCTCTCGGTGCACGCCGGCCCCGCGATGGCCGGCGCCGACAACATCACGGTGACCCTGTACGGCGCGGGCGGGCACGGCTCGCGCCCGGAGGCGACCGTCGACCCGGTGGTGGCCGCCGCCGCGCTGGTGGTCAGGTTGCAGACCGTGGTGGCGCGCGAGGTCGCCGCGGCCGACCGCGTGGTCGTCACCGTCGGCGCGATCCAGGCCGGCACGAAGCACAACATCATCCCGGACACGGCCACGCTCAAGCTCACGGTGCGCACCGCCGAGCCGGCGGTGCGCGTGCGCGTCCTCGCAGCGGTCGAGCGCATCATCCGCGCCGAGGCGGTGGCGGCCGGCATGACCCGGGAGCCGACGATCGAGTACGTCGAGTCGCTGCCCGTCCTCGTCAACGACCCCGACACGACCGAGCGCACCCGCGCCGCCCTCACCGAGGTCCTCGGCGAGTCGGCCGTCATCGACTTCGGCGCCGTCACCGGCAGCGAGGACGTGGGCCGGCTCGCCGACGGCCTGGGCGCGCCCTGCTGCTACTGGCTGCTGGGAGGCGGCGACCCGGAGGTCGTGCTGCCCGCCCTGGCGAGTGGCGACATCGACTCCATCCCGTCCAACCACTCCCCGCTGTTCGCCCCGGTCATCCAGCCGACGCTGTCGACCGGCGTGCGGGCGTTGGTGACCGCCGCGCGGTGCTGGCTCGGGGCCTGAGCACTCAGGCCGAGCCGCGCGCCTGGTAGACGAGCAGGGCGACCTGGACCCGGTTCTCCGCGCCGGTCTTGGCGAGGATCCTCGACACGTGCGTCTTCACCGTGGCCTCCCCCAGGAACAGCGCCTCGCCGATGCTCGCGTTGGACAGCCCGTCGGCCACGGCATCCGCGACGGCGCGCTCCCGCTCGGTGAGGGTGACCAGCCGCCGGCGCGCCTCGTTGGCCCGCGCATCGGCGGCACCATCGCTGAGCCGGCGGACCAGGTTCTCGGTGACGGAGGCCGAGAAGATCGACTCACCGCCGGCGACGAGGTGGATCGCACGGGTGAGCTCCCGCGGGGCGGTGTCCTTGAGCAGGTAGCCGCGGGCGCCGGCCTCGAGGGCGTCCAGGACGTAGGAGTCCAGGTGGAAGGTGGTCAGGACCAGCACCATCGGCACCGGGTCGAGCCGCTGCAGCCGGCGGGTCGCCTCGACGCCGTCGAGGACCGGCATCTGCAGGTCCATCAGCACGACGTCGGGACGCAGCTCGCGCGCCGCGGTCAGCGCCTCGGCTCCGTCGGCCGCCTCTCCGACCAGCTCCAGCTCGGGGTCGCTCGAGAGCACGAGCTGCAGGCCGCGGCGTACCAGCGCGTCGTCGTCGACGACGAGGACCCTCACCGCCACGGGAGCCTCGCCTCCAGGGTGTAGCTCCCGGCGCCGTCGGGGCCGTGACGCAGGCTGCCGCCCGCCAGGCTCGCCCGCTCGGCCAACCCGATAAGCCCGGTGCCGGTGCCCGGTACGCCGAGGCTGCGCCCGCCGCACCCGTTCACGACCACGACCCTCGCCTCGTCGGCGTCGCGCCGGACCGTGACCCGCACCGGCGCCCCGGGCGCGTGCTTGCGCGCGTTGGTGAGGCCCTCCTGGACGATCCGGTACACGTCGCGACCGAGGCCCGGCGGGCCCGGCGTACCGATGCCGAGGTCGAGGACGACGTCCTGGCCCGCGGACCGCGCGTCGCGCACCAGGTCCTCCAGGCGGTCGAAGCCGGGCTGCTCGAGGGAGCGGGGCTCGTCCTCGCGGAGGATGCCGATCGCGACGCGCAGCTCGTCGAGCGCGTCCACGGCGGACGACCGGATGAGCGCCGCGGCGGCGCGCACCTCGTCCGCATCCTGACCCGGTGCGACCTCCAGGCCGCCCGCGTGCAGGGCGACCAACGAGATCCGGTGGGCGACGACGTCGTGCATCTCCCGGGCGATCCGGGTGCGCTCGGTGGAGCGGATGTGCTCCTCGCGCAGGACCTTCTCGGCCTCCGCCCGCTCGGCGCGCTCCCGGTAGACCTCGACGAGCGCGCGCTGGGACTGGATGAGCGCGCCCCACGCGGTGACGGCCGCCGTGATCGCGACGTTGACGGTGAGGGTCAGCGGGAGGCCCTGGTTGCCCGGGTAGAGCAGCCAGAACAGCCAGCCGGCGAGGACGTCGGCGGCCGCGACGGCGATCGCCGTCGGGAGGGGGCGGTACCTCGCGACGAAGTACAGCCCGACCATGTTGGCCACACCGGCCGACGCGACCAGAGCGGCCACGGCCGCCAGCACGAGCGCCACGGCGACGGGTGCCCGTCGGCTCAGCAGGAGGGCGCCGCAGGCGACGGCGCCGACGGCGATGTCCGCCCAGCGCCAGCCGCCGTGAGGGCCGGCCTCCAGGACGGCGTACAGCAGGACGAGCCCGCCGGCGTACGACGCGAGCACCAGCGCGGCCGAACGGATGCCCTGCTGCCACCGGGCAGGGGCCGGTTCCGGTGCCACGAGATCCACGCGCCCGACTCTAGGCGGGAACCCGGTGGGACCGAGTCCACCTTTCGTCGGACCCCGCGTCCGACGGAGGTCGTGCGGGTTCACCGGTTCGCCGGACGCGGGGCGGACCGCGCGGCTCGAGGCTGGAGTGCATGAAGACATCGACTCCTCCTCCCGCCCCGTCCATGATCCAGAGCCTCGGCCAGGAGCTCCTCGGCCCCGTCCGTGCTCCCCGCGGGAGCCTCCGGCACCGGCTCCTCACCGCGCGTTCGGTCGTCACGTACGCCGGTCTGCTGCTCACGCTCGTCCAGGTCGTCGTCTGGCTGCTGATCGGGGTGTTCTCGGGCTCGCTCGACACTCCCTGGTTCCTCTGGACCACGGTCCCGGCGGCCGCGCTCGTCGCCGCCCTCACCGCGACCGCCCACTGGCACCGCTGGTGGACCGCGCAGCCCATCGACCGCTGACCCGCCCCTCCCCACCGCAAGGAGAACGACCATGACCAGCACCGCCCCTACCGCCACCGGCTCGTCCCGCTCCGCCCTGACCTCCCGCACCTCCCGCACCTCCCGCACCGATCGCCTCGTCACCGGGTGGGCCGCCGTCGCCGGCGGCGCCCTCTCCCTGGTGATGGTCGCGCTCTACTTCGTCTACTCGGGGCCGCCGCCCGAGTCGAACGTGCTCAGTCGCAACCTGATCACCCTCGCGACCTTCACGGCCTTCCTCGTCTTCGCCGTCGGACTCGGCCGCCTGCTGCGCACCGGTGGCGGTGATGTCGGGTTGGCGGGCGAGCTCGCCACCACGGCACTCCGCGCCTACGTCACCGTCACCCTGGTCGCCACCTCACTGGAGGTGGGTACGTCGCTGCAGCACCCCGACGGCTCGCTCGACCCCACCGTCGACGGCCCCCTCGCCGCGGGGATGGTGCTGCTGCACGGGCCGATCGCCCGCGTCCTCGTGGCCGTGTTCCTCCTCGGGCTCGCCACCGCGCCCACCGCTTCCCGGCTGTTCTCCGCGCGGGTCCGCCGGGGCAGCATCGCCCTCGCCGCGCTCAACCTTGCGATGATCCCGTCGCTCTTCTTCGGGATGAACGCGGCGAGGTTCTACGCCAGCAACGGGTGGGGCTCGGTCGCCACGATGGGCGCCATCAACGTGATCTGGTTCGGCGTGCTCGGCCGGTCGGTGCTCCGCAGCGAGCGGTGATGCCGATGGTTGGGAGCGCGCCTCGGGGTCGGTGGCGGGCGGCCGCACCTTAGCCCGTCGTCCCCCGACGACGGGCATGACGGCGCGGAGTCGGCCCGGGCTTCGCCCGCGTCGCCGCTTCGCGGCCGCCACAAAACCTGCTCTGACCTGGGAAAACTCTTGTGGAAACACTCGATAATCTGTTCGATCACTGGTATCATCGACGGTAGTAGACCAGCTTCATCTCGGGAGTGTCGATGACCGCGGAACAGGTGCCCTGCCACCCGATCCTCCGCTGCGCCCGAGCCCTCGAGAAGGCTCTGATGTCGGTCGCCGAGATGCCGGCCGACTACCTCCGCACCCGCGACAAGGAAGAAGCCCTCCTCACCCTGGCGCGGGTCAAGGCCGAGACCGCCGAGCTCGAGCTCCGCCTGCTCGCCGCTGCCACTGATGTGGCCGAAGAACACGCCGCCCGCGACGCCGGGACCTGGCTGGCTCACGCGACACGGGTAACGGCCCCGGTCGCCCGCGGCGACCTCCGATTGGCCGAAGCACTCGAGGCCCACCCCCTCACCGCAGCAGCCATGCGGACCGGGTCGGTCAACACCGCCCAGGCACGGGTCATCATCCGGTCGGTCGACAAGCTGTCGGACACCGTTGACGAGCTCACCAAGGCCCGGGCTGAGAAGCAGCTCATCGAGTACGCGGCCACCTACGACGCCCGAGACCTCCAAGTTCTCGGCACCAAGATCCTCGAAGTCGTCGCCCCCCACATCGCCGAAGCCGAGCTCGGCAAGCAGCTGGAACGTGAGGAGCAGGCCGCAGCCGACAAGTGCTCCCTCAAGCTGCAGCACCGCGGTGACGGGACCACGAAGATCACCGCACTCGTGCCGGACTCGATCGCGGATCGGCTCACGACCTACGTCGACGCCGAGGACTCACCCCGCGTCACCAAGTCCAGGTCGCGTGGTGAGGCGTTCTGCCGACTCCTCGAAACCCTCGACCCGAAACGACTGCCCGACCACGGCGGCGACGCCACCACGGTGATGGTCACCATCGACTACGACAACCTGGTCAACCAGGTCGGCTCCGCGATGCTCGGCACCACCGTCATCTCGGCCAGTGAAGCCCGTCGGCTCGCCTGTACCGCGAGGATCATCCCCGTCGTGTTGGGCGGGAAGGCCGAACCCCTCGACGTCGGTCGGTCCCGCCGGTTCCACACCCCACCGATCCGCAAAGCCATGCGGCTACGCGACAAGCGATGCCGGGCCGAGGGGTGCTCGATCCCCGCAGCCTGGTGTGAAGCGCATCATCTGAAGCCCTGGTCGGAAGGCGGCCACACCAACCTCGCCGACGGAGTCCTCCTCTGCTCCCATCACCACCACCGAGCCCACGACACCCGCTACGAGATGACCAAGCTGACCTCCGGCGACTACCGCTTCCACCGCCGCACGTAGGCCGGGACATAGTCCCGATTCTCTTCGTCCTCCCTCGCCCGCCGCCGACGCTCCTTAGCGTTCGCGCCATGTCCCCACGCATCACTGCCGCCATCGCCGCGGCCACCGTCTCCATTTCGCTCGTGTCCGTGGCCGGCCAGGCCGACGCGGCGACGTACTTCTCGTCGTGCACGAAGCTTGCACACGTCTGGCTGCACGGCGTCGCGAAGTCGGCTGCAGCCGCCCAACGGCAGGTCAACCAGGGCTACGGCCGCCCGGCATCGGGTCCGCGTGCTCGCGCTGTCTACTGGGCGAACTACCGCAACCTGGACCGCGACCGCGACGGAACCGCCTGCGAGCGCTGACGACAGCATCTGGCGGCCGCGAAGCGGCGGCGCGGGCGAAGCCCGTGCCGTTGCCGCGCCGTCCAGCCGACCGGTCAGGACCCGCAGTCAAGGATCGCGAAGCGACCGCGCAGCGGCGCCGAAGGCGTCCTTGACGGCGGGGACCGGTCGGCTACGGTGCGGCCGCCCCACAGCGACCGGAGGACGGCCGGTCTCGTGGCGGATGCCGCGCAACCTCCTCGACCACCGGAGGCGGCACCTAACCCCGCGCCCCGAGCCGCTGGGAGAGCTGGCGGGCGACCTGGGCGATCAGGGCGGCGGACGGGTCGGTGGCGTCGGAGGGGTAGGTGACGGCGATGCCGGCGACCGGGTGGTCGTTGTGGTCGAGGACCGGGACGGCGATGCTGCGCAGGCCGGAGGTGACCTCGCCGTCCTCGAGGGCGTAGCCGCGGCGGCGGGTGTCGGCGAGCACGGCCCGCAGGGCGGTGGGCGACTGCGGGCCGCTGCCGGTGCGATCGACGAAGGCGTCCTTGTCGGGGTAGAGCGCGCGGACCTGGCTGGCGGACAGGCCGGCCAGGATGGCGCGGCCGCTGGCGGTGAGGTGCGCGGGCAACCGGACGCCGACGTCGGTCACGAGCGGCGGCCGGCCGGGCGCGCGCTCCTCGACGACGTACAGGACGTCGCGGCCGTGCAGGACCGCCAGGTGGGCGCTCTGCCCGATCCGGTCGACGAGCTGCGCGAGCGGGCGGCGGGCGATCCGCTGGAGCGGCGCCTGACGCGCGTAGCCGCTGCCGACCTCGAAGGCGCTGACCCCGAGCCCGTAGCGGCGCTCGTCGGCCAGGTGGACGACGAATCCCTCGTCGATCATCGCGTTGACCAGGTGGTACGTCGTGCTCCGCGGCAGCTCGCAGGCACGCATGATCGCCTCCAGCGGGACCGGGTCGGCCTGCGAGGAGAGGAACCGCAGGACCCGCAACGCGCGGGTGGCGGCCGGGACTTGGCTCATGCCTCGACGATCCCACATCCGCAGAACCCTCGTCTCGTATCCGAGACGCCCAACAGTCTCAGATACGAGACGCAAGGGTCTTGACGGTGGTGGCGCAAGACCCCCTCGGAGGGCTCCAATGGAGACATGGCAGAACACGTAGTCGTCGGCACCGGAGCCGTCTCGATGGAGGACGTCGTCGCGGTCGCCCGCCACGGCGCCGCGGTCACCCTCAGCGACGAGGCGCTCGTCGCGATCGACAAGGCACGCGCGGTCGTCGACGACCTCGCGGTGTCCCCGACGCCGGCGTACGGCGTCTCCACGGGGTTCGGCGCCCTCGCCACCCGGCACATCCCCACCGAGATGCGCGCCCAGCTGCAGCGCTCCCTGGTCCGCTCGCACGCGGCCGGCTCCGGCCCCGAGGTCGAGCGCGAGGTCGTCCGCGCCCTCATGCTGCTGCGGCTCTCGACCCTGGCCACCGGCCACACCGGCGTACGCCGGGAGACCGCGGAGCTGATGGCCGCGCTGCTCACCCACGGCATCACGCCGGTGGTGCACGAGTACGGCTCGCTCGGCTGCTCCGGCGACCTCGCCCCGCTCGCCCACTGCGCTCTCGCGTTGATGGGCGAGGGCCCGGTCCGGACCGCCGACGGCGAGCTGACCGACGCCGCCACCGCTCTCGCGGCCGCCGGCCTCACCCCGGTCCAGCTGCAGGAGAAGGAGGGCCTCGCCCTCATCAACGGCACCGACGGCATGCTGGGCATGCTCGTCCTCGCGATCCACGACCTCACCGACCTGCTCCAGGTCGCGGACATCTCGGCGGCCATGTCGGTCGAGGGCCAGCTCGGCACCGACCGGGTCTTCGCCCCCGAGCTGCAGGCCATCCGCCCGCACCCCGGGCAGGCGGCCTCCGCGGCCAACCTCACCGCGATCCTCAAGGACTCCGGCGTCGTCGCCTCGCACCGCGGCCCCGACTGCAACCGGGTCCAGGACGCCTACTCCCTGCGCTGCTCGCCGCAGGTCCACGGCGGCGTGCGCGACACCGTCGCCCACGCGGCCACGGTCGCCTCGCGTGAGCTCGCCTCCGCCGTCGACAACCCGGTCGTGCTCGCCGACGAGGGTCGCGTCGAGTCCAACGGCAACTTCCACGGCGCGCCCGTGGCCTACGTGCTCGACTTCCTCGCGATCGTGACGGCCGACCTGGCGTCGATCGCGGAGCGTCGTACCGACCGCTTCCTGGACAAGGCCCGTAACCACGGCCTGCCGCCCTTCCTCGCCGACGACCCGGGCGTCGACTCGGGCCTGATGATCGCGCAGTACACCCAGGCCGCGATCGTGTCGGAGCTCAAGCGCCTCGCCAACCCGGCCAGCGTCGACTCGATCCCGAGCAGCGCGATGCAGGAGGACCACGTCTCGATGGGCTGGTCGTCCGCTCGCAAGCTGCGCCGCGCCGTCGACGGCCTGACCCGCGTCCTCGCCATCGAGGTGATGACCGCGGCCCGAGCCCTGGACCTCCGGGCTCCCCTCACCCCCAGCCCGGCCACCGGTGCCGTCGTGGCGCTGCTGCGCGAGGCCGGCGTCGGCGCCCCCGGCACCGACCGCTTCCTCGCCCCGGAGATCGACACCGCCTACCAGCTCGTCGCCGGCCGCCGCGTCACCGCGGCCGTCGCGAACGTGATCGGAGAACTCGCATGACCACCACCTCGAGCAGCAACCCCCGCCTGCCCATCCACGCCGCCACCGGCACCGAGCTGACCGCGAAGTCGTGGCAGACCGAGGCGCCGCTGCGGATGCTGATGAACAACCTCGACCCCGAGAACGCCGAGCGTCCCGAGGACCTCGTCGTGTACGGCGGCACGGGCAAGGCCGCCCGCAGCTGGGAGGCGTACGACGCCCTCGTCCGCACCCTGCGCGACCTCGAGGACGACGAGACCATGCTCGTCCAGAGCGGCAAGCCGGTCGGCGTGTGGAAGACCAACAAGTGGGCGCCCCGCGTCCTCATCGCCAACTCCAACCTGGTCGGCGACTGGGCCAACTGGGAGGAGTTCCGCCGGCTCGAGGAGCTCGGCCTGACCATGTACGGCCAGATGACGGCCGGCTCGTGGATCTACATCGGCACCCAGGGCATCCTGCAGGGCACCTTCGAGACGTTCGCGGCCGTCGCCGACAAGCGCTTCAACGGCACCCTCGCCGGCACCATCACGCTCACCGCCGGTCTCGGCGGCATGGGCGGCGCCCAGCCGCTCGCGGTCACCATGAACGACGGCGTCGCGATCTGCGTCGACGTCGACCAGAGCCGGATCACCCGCCGCATCGAGCACCGCTACCTCGACGTCCAGGCGGACTCCCTGGAGCACGCGCTCGAGCTCGCCGTGAAGGCACGCGACGAGCGCAAGGGCCTGAGCATCGGCCTGCTCGGCAACGCCGCCGAGATCTTCCCGCAGCTGCTGGAGATGAAGGCGCCGATCGACATCGTCACCGACCAGACGTCGGCGCACGACCCGCTGTCCTACCTCCCGGTGGGTGTGCCCTTCGAGGAGTGGCACCAGGCCGCCGAGCGCGACCCGGCCGGCTTCACCAAGGACGCCCAGGCCTCGATGGCCGCGCACGTCCGCGCGATGGTGGAATTCCAGGACGCCGGCGCCGAGGTGTTCGACTACGGCAACTCGATCCGTGACGAGGCGCGCAAGGGCGGCTATGACCGCGCGTTCGAGTTCCCTGGCTTCGTGCCGGCGTACATCCGTCCGCTGTTCTGCGAGGGCAAGGGCCCCTTCCGCTGGGCCGCCCTGTCCGGCGACCCGGCCGACATCGCCGCCACCGACAAGGCGATCCTCGAGCTGTTCCCCGACAACGAGCGGCTGCACAAGTGGATCGGCATGGCGCAGGAGCGCGTCCACTACCAGGGCCTGCCGGCGCGCATCTGCTGGCTGGGCTTCAAGGAGCGGCACCTGGCCGGCCTGAAGTTCAACGAGATGGTCAAGAACGGTGAGCTGAAGGCGCCGATCGTCATCGGCCGTGACCACCTCGACTGCGGGTCGGTCGCGTCGCCGTACCGCGAGACCGAGGCCATGCTCGACGGCTCCGACGCGATCGCCGACTGGCCGCTGCTCAACGCGATGACCGCGGTCGCCTCCGGCGCCACCTGGGTGTCGCTGCACCACGGTGGCGGCGTCGGCATGGGCCGCTCGATCCACTCCGGCCAGGTGTGTGTCGCCGACGGCACCGAGCTCGCGGCCGCCAAGATCGAGGCCGTGCTGACCAACGACCCGGGCATGGGCGTCATCCGCCATGTCGACGCCGGGTACGACCGCGCGATCGAGGTCGCCGCCGAGCGCGGCGTCCGGATCCCGATGCAGGAGGGCTGATCCCGTGACCCAGGTTGCCGACTTCGAGCAGATGTGGCGCGACCTCGTGCCCATCGGACGCTCGGCGTCCTCCGGCGGGTACTTCCGCCAGCCGTGGCACGCGGCCGAGCTCGAGCTCCGTGCGTGGTTCCGCGACGCGGCCACCGCGCGCGGGCTCGAGATCGAGGAGGACCCGTTCGGCAACCTGGTCGCGTGGTGGGGGCCGGCGAGCGAATTCGCCGCGACCCGCAAGGTGCTCACGGGCTCCCACCTGGACAGCGTCCTCGACGGCGGTGCGTACGACGGACCGCTCGGTGTCGTGTCGTCCTTCGCCGCGCTGGACCTGATGCGCTCGCGCGGTGTCACGCCGACCCGCCGGCTCGGTGTCGCCGCCTTCGTCGAGGAGGAGGGCTCCCGCTTCGGCCGGGCCTGCCTGGGCTCCCGGCTGGCCGTCGGTGCCACGCAGTGGGCCGACGCGGCCGAGCTCACCGACCGCGAGGGCGTCCGCCTCGGCGACGTCATCGAGGGCGGCACCTCGACCCTCCTGGAGGGTGTCGGCACCTACGTCGAGCTCCACGTGGAGCAGGGCCGTGGGCTGATCGACCTCGACGCCCCGGTGGGTGTGCACAGCGCGATCTGGCCGCACGGCCGCTACCGCTACGACATCGCCGGTCGCGCCGACCACGCGGGCACCACCCGCATGGAGGACCGCGTCGACCCGATGCTCACCTTCGCGATGACCGCGCTGGCCGCCAACAAGCAGGCCCGGCTGCAGGGCCAGCGAGCCACCTTCGGCCGGCTCGACGTGCGCCCCAACGGCACCAACGCCGTGCCGTCCCACGTGACCGCCTGGCTCGACGCCCGCGCCGAGTCCGACGCGGCGCTCGCGTCGCTGGTCGGCGAGATCGAGCGGCAGGCCACCGAGCGGGCGGGGCGCGACGGCACCAGCGTCACGGTCACGGCCGAGTCCGTGAGCGGCGAGGTCGCGTTCGACGCAGCTCTGCGTGACGAGCTGGCCGCGCGCCTCGGCGGCGTACCGATCCTGCCGACCCAGGCCGGCCACGACGCCGGCATCCTGCAGGACGCCGGCATCCCGACGGCGATGCTGTTCGTCCGCAACCCGTCGGGGGTCTCGCACTCGCCGTACGAGACCGCCGAGATGGCCGACTGCCTCGCGGGCGTCGACGCGCTGGCGGAGTCGCTGACCGGGCTGGTGACCGCATGACCGCCTACCTGCTCGAGCACGCGTGGGTCGAGGGCGCGGTCCACGACGACGTCCTGGTCGAGGTCGTCGACGGCCGGTTCACACGGGTCGAGGTGGCGGAGGTTTCCTCACGCTTGTCGGGTGTTGCAACGGCCGACAAGCGCGGGAATCACCGGTCGACCGGTGATTCCTGCACACGCCTGCCGGGCCTCACCCTGCCCGGCCTGGCGAACACCCACAGCCACGCGTTCCACCGCGCCCTGCGCGGCCGCACCCAGACCGACCGCGGCACGTTCTGGACCTGGCGGGACCAGATGTACGCCGTGGCCGGGCGCCTCGACCCGGACTCCTACTACGAGCTCGCGCGGGCGACGTACGCCGAGATGGTGGCCGCCGGGTTCACCTCGGTGGGCGAGTTCCACTACCTGCACCACCAGCCCGACGGCACGCCGTACGACGAAGCGAACGCCATGGGCCACGCGCTCCTCGCGGCGGCCCGCGACGCCGGGATCCGGATCACGCTGCTCGACACGCTCTACCTCTCGAGCGGCTTCGGCGCGGCACCCGAAGGCGTGCAGCGGCGCTTCTCAGACGGCTCGGGCGGCGCCTGGCAGGACCGGGTGGCCGCGTTGGCCGACGGCTGCTCCTTCCCACACGCCGTCATCGGCGTCGCCGCCCACTCGGTGCGAGCCGTGCCCGCCGACGAGCTCAAGGCGCTGGTCCCCCACGCCGAGTCCGGGACTCCCCTGCACGTGCACCTGTCCGAGCAGGTCAAGGAGAACGCGGACTGCGTGGCGGCGTACGGCGTCACCCCGACCCGCCTGCTCGCCGACCACGGCCTGCTCGGCCCGATGACGAGCGCGGTCCACGCGACCCACCTGACCGACGAGGACGTGCGGCTGCTCGGCGACGCGCGGGCGTTCGCGTCGTTCTGCCCGACCACCGAGCGCGACCTGGGCGACGGCATCGGTGCGAGCCTGCCGTTGCGCGAGGCCGGAGCACGGCTCACGATCGGCTCCGACAGCCACGCCGTCATCGACCCGTTCGAGGAGATGCGCGCTGTCGAGCTCGACGAGCGGCTGGCGTCGCAGGCGCGCGGCCACTGGAGCGCTGCCGAGCTCCTCACGGCGGGCACGGTCGACGGCCAGGCGAGCCTCGGGTACGCCGACGCCGGCTCTATCGCCGTCGGGCAGCGCGCCGACCTGGTGACAATCGACGTCGCCTCGGCCCGCACCGCGGGCACCGGACGCGACGAGCACACCGCGGTCTTCGCGGCCGGCCCCGCCGACGTACGGCAGGTCGTCGTCGACGGCGTGGTCCGCTTCGACGGCGACCACGCGGAGGTGGGCCGCCGGCTCGCCGAGACCATCGAGGAGATCTGGCGATGACCACGACGCTGCTCACCAACATCAGCGAGCTGGTCACCAATGACCCTGGCGCCGAGGACCTGCTGGGAGTCCGGCGCGACGCCGCCGTCGTGATCGACGAGGACCGGATCGCGTGGGTGGGTGCTGCGTCCGACGCCCCGGCCGCCGACCTGGTGGTCGACGCGGGCGGGCGCGCGGTCATCCCGGGCTTCGTGGACAGCCACAGCCACCTGGTGTTCGCCGGCGACCGGGCCGAGGAGTTCCGCGCCCGGATGGCCGGCGAGTCCTACTCCGCCGGCGGCATCCGCACGACGGTCGCCGCGACCCGCGCCGCCTCCGACGACGAGCTCTCGGCGCGGATCGGCCGGCTGGTCCGAGAGATGCGCGCGCAGGGCACCACCACGCTGGAGATCAAGTCCGGCTACGGGCTCAGCGTCGAGGACGAGGCCCGCTCGCTGCGCCTCGCGCAGGCGTTCACCTCCGAGACGACGTTCCTCGGTGCGCACGTCGTACCTCCCGAGTACGCCGAGGACCCGGTCGGCTACGTCGCGCTGGTCACCGGCCCGATGCTCGAGGCCGCGGCCCCGCACGCGAAGTGGATCGACGCGTTCTGCGAGCGCGGGGCGTTCGACGCCGACCAGGCGCGCGAGGTGCTGCAGGCCGGCGAAGCCGTCGGGCTGCGCGGCCGGCTGCACGCCAACCAGCTCGGTGAGGGTCCCGGGGTCCAGCTCGCCGCCGAGCTCGGCCTGGTCGCCGTGGACCACTGCACCTATCTCTCCGACGACGACGTGCACGCGCTGCGCGAGAGCGGCACCATCGCCACGCTGCTGCCCGGCGTCGAGTTCTCGACGCGCCAGCCCTATCCGTCGGGACGGCGCTTGCTCGACGCCGGCGTACGCGTCGCGCTGGCGTCGGACTGCAACCCGGGCTCGTGCTTCACCAGCTCGCTGCCGTTCTGCATCGCGGTCGCGGTCAGGGACATGGGCATGACACCGGCCGAGGCCGTGTGGGCTGCCACTGCCGGCGGCGCGGCCGCGCTGGACCGCACCGACGTCGGCACCATCGTCGAGGGCGGCCGTGCCGACCTGGTCCTCCTCGACGCGCCGAGCCACGTGCACCTGGCCTATCGTCCCGGCGTACCGCTGGTGAACGACGTGTGGGCCGCTGGCATCCGCACGAACGGCACGCTGTGCTCGCCGCGGCCGCTCCCCTGACCCTCCTCCCTCCACCTCCCCACCCGCGGCTCCGCCGCCCGCACCGAAGGAACCACCGTGACCGCCCTGCTCACGACGGGCGCTCCGCCCGTCGCGCCCTCCCCCGCTCGCAGCGTCCTGGATGACGCGCACGAGCAGCTGGCCCAGGCCGTGGAGGTCCTCGGCCTGTCCCCCTCGGTCCACGCGATGCTGGCCCAGCCCCGCCGCGAAGTCTCCGTCA
>NZ_BAAHAZ010000009.1:0-224658 GCF_054777115.1 Nocardioides maradonensis
CGCGACCCGCTACGACAAGCTCGCCGCCAACTACCGCGGCGGTGTCGTGCTCCGCGCCATCGTCATCTGGCTACAGCAATAAGCAGACACGCCCTAGCCCGTAGGCGTCCGACCCTCACGTCCTGCGGTGGAACCGGAAGTCGCCCGAGGCCAGCTTCGTCATCGTGTAGCGCTGGTCGTGGGCCCGATGGTGATGGTGGGAGCAGAGCAGGACCCCGTCGGCGAGGTCGGTCTTGCCTCCCTGGGACCAGGGCTTCAGATGGTGCGCCTCCGTCCACGCCGCCGGAATCGTGCACCCGTCGGCGCGGCAGCGTTTGTCCCGCAGACACATGGCCTTGCGCTGATGGGGTGCATAGCGACGTCGACCCCGCCCCAGGTCGAGGACCTCGCTCGTCCCGCCGAGGACGGCGGGGATGATCTTCGCGGTGCACGCCAGCCGCCGCGCCTCGCTGGCGGAGACGACCGTGCTCCCCAGCATCGCGGACCCGAGGTCATTGACCAGGGCCTCGTAGGAGACGGTCACGATCACGGCCGTGGCGTCACCACCGTGGTCGGGCAGCCGGCTCGGGTCGAGGACCTCCAGCAGTCGGCAGAACGCCTCACCACGGGACCTGGACTTCGTCACGCGGGGTGAGTCCTCGGCATCGAGGTAGGTGGCGAGCCGCTCGGCGATCGAGTCGGGGACCAGGGCGGCGATCTTCGTGGTCCCGTCGCCACGGCGTTGCAGCTTCACGCTGCACTTGTCGCGGGCGGCTTGTTCCTCACGTTCCAGTGCCTTGCCGAGCTCGGCCTCGGCGATGTCGGGGGCGACGACTTCGAGGATCTTGGTTCCGAGGACCCGCAGGTCGCGGGGGTCGTAGGTCTGGGCGAGCTTGATGAGGTGCTTCTCCGCCCTCGCCTTCGTCATGGCGTCGACCTGGTCGGACAGCTTGTCGATCGAGCGGATGATCACCCGCGCCTGAGGAACGTTCACGTCCCCAGCCCGCAGCGCAGCAGCGGTCAGGGGATGGGCCTGGAGGTCGCGGGCGAGGTGGAGGTCGGCACGGGCGGTGGTCGCGGTGATGTGGGTGGCGTGGGCGTACCAGGTGCCGGCGTCGCGGGCCGCGTGCTCCTCGGCCACATCACCAGCTGCTGCGAGCAGCCGCAGCTCGAGCTCGGCGGTCTCGGCCTTGACCCGCGCCAGGGTCAGCAAAGCTTCTTCCTTGTCGCGGGTGCGCAGGTAGTCGGCCGGCATCTCCGCGACCGAGTTCAGCGCCTTCTCGAGATCTCGGGCGCAGGCAAGGATCGGGTGGCAGAGCACCTGTTCCACGGTCATCGAGACTCCCGAGATACAGCTGATCAACTACCTCGATGATACCAGTGATCGAACAGATTATCGAGCGTTTCCACGAGTATCTTCGCAGGTCAGGGCATGTTTTGTGGCGGCCGCGCAGCGGCGGCGCGGGCGAAGCCCGTGCCGACTCCGCGCCGTCCAAGCCCGTCGTGAGGGACCCGGGGTCAAGGGCGCCGCAGGCGTCGCGCAGCGATGCCGAAGGCACCCTTGACGCCGGGGCACGACGGGCTACGATGCGGCCGCCAACGACCAGCCGCGAGGGCCGACTCGACAGTCCCAGAGGGCCGACTGGACAGTCCCGGAGGGCCGAGTCGACGTCAGACCGCGACCCCCGGCCGCACCGCCGAGACGATGGCGGCGGGGAGCTCGGCGAGGGGCAGCACCCCGGCGGCGTACCCCGCATTGGCGACGGCGCCCGGCATCCCCCAGACCACGGAGGTGGAGGCGTCCTGGACGAGGGTCCGGCCACCGGCGGCGGCGACGAGCCCGGCGCCCACCATGCCGTCCTGGCCCATGCCGGTGAGGACGACGGCGAGGACGCCGCCGCCCCACACCGAGACCGCCGAGCGGAAGAGCACGTCGACGGCGGGGCGGCAGAAGTTCTCCTGCGGGCCCTGGTCGAGGGCGGCGCGCACGACTCCCCCGAACGAGCTCACCTGCAGGTGGAAGTCGCCGGGCGCCAGGAGCACGGAGCCGGGCGCCACCAGGTCGCCGTCGGCGGCCTCGCGCACGGAGAGCGCCGAGGCCTTGTCCAGGCGCTGCGCCAGCATCGTGGTGAAGACAGGCGGCATGTGCTGCACCACCAGGACCGGGACGCCCAGGTCGGCGGGCAGCTCGGGGAGCAGCTTGGCGAGCGCGTCCGGCCCACCGGTGGAGCAGCCGATGACGAGCGCCCGCACGGGAGGACCGCTGAAGGCCGGCGGACGACGGCGGGCCGCGGCGGGCGCCGGAGCCAGCTGGCGCATCCGAGCGAGCGCCCGGATCCGGGGCACCAGCTGGTCGCGGACGGCAGCGATGCCGTCGGCGATCTGGCCGGTGTTGGACGGCTTGGTGACGTAGTCGGAGGCGCCGCGGGACAGCGCGTCCAGCGTCGCGGTCGCACCCCGCTCGGTCAGCGTGGAGAACATGATGACGGGGAGCCGCGGGTGCCGGTCGCGGATCTCGCTCAGCGCGCCGAGGCCGTCCAGCCGCGGCATCTCGATGTCGAGCGTGACGACATCGGGGCGCAGTCGGTCGACGACCTCGATGGCTGCCACCCCGTCCTCCGCCACCCCCACCACCTCGATGTCGGGGGCGGCGCGCAGAGCGGTCGTGACGAGCCGGCGTACCAGCGCGGAGTCGTCCACGACGACCACTCGGATGGGATCCACACAGCGCTCATCGGCCGACCGCTCACATCCCTGAGCACCGCGCCGATGGAACCCGCGTGAGCCCCAACGACACCTTCGCCCAGGTCGCCGCTCTCGTCCGGCGCGAGACCTCGATGGTGTACGACGAGGGCAAGGAGTACCTGGTCCAGGCGCGACTCACGCCGCTGGCGACCGCGCTGGGCCTGAGCATCGACGACTACGTACGCCGGCTCCCCATCGACCCGGTCGAGCGCCGCAAGGCCGTCGACGCGCTCACGATCAACGAGACCAGCTGGTTCCGCGACAACTCGCCGTACCAGGTCTTCACCGACGACCTGCTGCCCGCGATCCTCGCGGCCAGGACGGCCCAGTCGGCGACGGCGACCCTGCCCAGCCGCACCATCCGGATCTGGAGCGCCGCCTGCTCCAGCGGCCAGGAGGCCTACTCCATCGCCATGCTGTGCGAGGAGCGGCTGCCGGAGGGCTGGGACTACGAGATCCTCGCGACCGACATCTCCACCGAGATGGTGGAGCGGGTCAAGGCCGGCCGCTACAGCCAGGTCGAGGTCAACCGCGGCCTGCCGGCCACCCGGCTGATCAGCTGGTTCACCCGCGAGGGCCGCGAGTGGCAGGTCCTGGACCGGCTCCGCGACCGGGTGCACCCCCGGCAGATGAACCTGGCGGCGCCGTACGTCGGCCTCGGTTCCTTCGACCTCGTCCTGCTGCGCAACGTCCTCATCTACTTCGAGCCCGCCACGAAGCACGACATCGTGCGGCGGATGCTGCCGATGGTGGCGCCGCACGGCTACCTGATGCTCGGCTCGTCGGAGACGACGCTCGACTTCCCGCCTGATCTCGCCGCGGCCTGGCGTCGCGAGCAGTTCGGCCGGGTGCAGACCCACCAACGTGCCGACGGCGTCGCCGCCGACCGAACCGCACTCCCCACTCTCGGGGCCCGACTGACCGCCACAGGAGCCTGACCATGCGCGCGATGATCATCGACGACTCCCGGGCGATGCGGAGCATCCTGCGCCGCGTCGTGACCGGCCTCGACTTCGAGGCGTCCGAGGCCGGCAACGGCCGCGAGGCGCTCGACCAGCTGGAGGCGGGGGTCGTGCCGGACGTGTGCCTGATCGACTGGAACATGCCGGTGATGGACGGCTACACCTTCATCACGAAGGTCCGGGAGAACCCGGACTGGCGCAACATCACGCTGATGATGGTGACCACCGAGAGCGAGCAGTCGAACATCGTGCGTGCGCTCGCGGCGGGCGCCCACGAGTACGTCATCAAGCCGTTCACGCCCGACGCCATCGCCGAGAAGCTGGAGCTGCTCGGCCTCACCTCGGGAGGTGCGGCATGACCGCGCAGGAGGTCACCTACGACGCCCCCGCCGCCGACGACCTGCTCTGGATCGCGGAGGAGGTCTGGCAGGCGCTGCTCGGCGAGGACGAGCTGCTCGTGAGTCGACTCGTGCCGCCGGGCACTCCGTTCGACGCACCGGGCACCTGGTCGGCCGCCGTGTTCGTCAGCGGCGGCTGGCAGGGCACCGTCACGGTCGAGCTCTCCGCGGACGTCGCGGCCGCCCTCACCGTCCGGATGCTCGCGCTGCCGGCGGACGAGGACGCCGCCGACGCCGACGTCGCCGACGCGGTGGGCGAGCTCGTCAACATGATCGGCGGCAACGTGAAGAGCCTGATGCCGGGCCCGAGCGTGCTGTCGCTGCCGATGGTGGCCGCCGGCCGCGCGGCCCACTCCTCCGAGCTCGCGGAGGCCGTCCGCCTCGACGCGTGCTGGCGCGACCAGCCACTGCGCTTCTCGGTCCACGTGCCACACCACTGAGCCACCCGCTCCACCAGCTCCACAGGAACGCACCAACCCACGGATGGGAACCACCATGAAGATCCTCATCGCCGACGACTCCCGCGTCATGCGCCAGATCGTCATCCGCACGCTCCGCCAGGCCGGCCACGGCGGCCACGAGATCGTCGAGGCCGAGAACGGCCGCGAGGCGCTGGCCATGGTGGCCACCGAGGCGCCCGACCTGGTCCTGTCCGACTGGAACATGCCCGAGATGAACGGCATCGACTGCCTCTCCGCCCTGCGGGCGAGCGGCTCCCAGGTGCCCTTCGGCTTCGTGACCTCGGAGGGCTCCGACGAGATGCGGACCCGCGCGGCGTCGGCCGGCGCGGCCTTCCTCATCGCGAAGCCGTTCACCCCGGAGGCGTTCGACGACGCGCTCCGCTCGGTCCTCTGAGGGGTACGTCGTGCCCATCCACCTGCCGCAGCCCAAGCAGCTGCGTGACCTCCTCACCGACCTGCTCGACCGCGAAGTCACCCTCAGCCCGGCCGGTCCCTACGCGCCCGGCCCGGACACCCCCGCCTCCGTCGCGGTGTACGTCGACGACAGCCTCCGCATCTCGGCCGCCATCGTGTGCGACCTGCCCTTCTCGGCGTACGCCGGTGCGGCGCTGGGTCTCGTGCCTCCGGGTGCCGCGGCGGACGCGGTCGCGGACGGCAAGCTCGACGACAACCTGCGCGACAACCTCTACGAGGTGCTCAACATCGCGGCGTCGGTGTTCAACGTGCCCGGTGCCGACCACCTGCGGCTGCACGACCTGCACCCAGCCGGCCCGCCGCTCGCCCCGCAGGTCCGCCTCCACGCGCTGACCCTGGGTCGTCGCGCGGACCTCGCGGTGGACGTGGCCGGCTACGGGTCCGGGCTGCTCTCGGTCATCCTGGTCTGAGCCGAGACCCGGGTTCGTCGCACCCGAGTCCCGGGTTCGTCGCAGCCCAGACCCGGGTTTTCGGATGTCACAAGGCCGGGTTTCGCGGGTGACAGGCCCGGGTCTCGCCGGTGACAAGCCCGGGGTTGGCGGGTGACAAACCCGGGTCTCGGCGAACCGGTCGGGCAGAAGCGGCAGGACCATCGTCCCGAGAAGGTCAACCGGGCATCGGCGGGGCCGAACATCCCCGCGAGCCAGGGACAGGCTCGCAATCGCCGACGGACCGGCACCGCACCACCTGCCTCACGGCAGGTCGAACAAGGGGCAAGCCCGTGTCCTTCGGTACGTCCGATGCCGTCAGCTTCGTGCTGCACACGGCCATCAACGGCCTGGCCGAGCGCCAGAACGTCATCTCCGACGACATCGCGAACGTCGACACCCCGGACTTCCGGGCCCGCAGCGTCGACTTCGAGACGGCCCTGAAGGCGGCGATCGACCGTGGTGGGGCGGACGGCGACATCACCGCCACGGTGAGCCCCACGGACACCCCGGTCGGTGCCAACGGCAACAACGTCGACCTCCGCAAGGAGGAGATGGCGGCCATCCAGACCCAGTACCAGTACCAGATCGTCGGCCAGGCCTTCTCGAACCGGGCCGACCTCCTGCGCACCGTGGCGGCCATGTGATGGGCGCCTTCGACACCCTCTCCATCGCGAACACCGCGCTCGGCGCCCACCAGACCTGGCTCGACGCGGTCGCCGACAACATCGCGAACGTCAACACGATCAAGCCCACGAGCGGCCCGGCGTTCCAGGCGACGTACGTCGAGTTCGCCGCCGACTCCCAGGGCGGGGTCGACGTCGCGGGGTTCGTGCCCGGCGACGCGACCGGCCTGGTGGTCAGCCAGCCCGGCAACCCGCTCGCCGACGCGCAGGGATACGTGCGCGCCCCCGACATCGACCTCGCCGAGCAGATGGGCGAGCTGGTGATGGCGCAGCGCGGCTACCAGGCCTCCGTCCAGGTCACCAAGACCGCCCAGGACACCTACTCCGCGGCCCTCCAGATCGGACAGAAGTGACGATGAGCGTGAGCCCGATCTCCTTCCCGTCCCTGGACTCCGTCGCCGGCGCGAACCTGGCCCCCGCCGACCTCTCCGGCATGGGGGGCGTCCAGGGGCTGACCGGCCCCGACGGCGTCAGCGGCACCAGCGCTACATCGAGCGCGAACGGCGCCGAGTTCGGCAACCTGGTCATGGACGGCCTGGACCGGCTCGAGGGCCTGACCAACAGGGCCGACCACCTCGCGGTGCAGGCCGCGACCGGCGACCTGAGCAACATCCACGACTACACGATCGCCGCCAGCGAGGCGCAGGTCGCGACGCAGCTGACCGTGTCGGTGCGCAACCAGGCGCTCGACGCGTTCAACAAGATCCTGCAGATGCAGGTCTGAGGGCTGACCGATGGACACGATGCGCGACCGGGCGACCCGGTACCTCACCCGCGGCAAGGACACCTTCCTCGGCTTCACCGCCGGCCAGAAGGCCGTCGTCGTGATCGGCACGGCCGCCCTGCTGCTGGCCGCCTTCCTGGTGTTCCGGTGGGCCTCGACCCCGACGTACGCACCGCTCTACTCCAACCTCTCCGGCCAGGACGCGAGCGCGGTCGTCGACGAGCTGCAGTCCGAGGGTGTCCCATACCAGCTCACCGGCGGCGGCACGACGATCATGGTGCCGCAGTCCGACGTCTACTCCAGCCGGATCACGCTGTCGGGCAAGGGCCTGCCGTCCAGCTCCGACACCGGCTATTCGATCCTCGACAGCGAGGGCCTGTCGACCTCGGAGTTCACCCAGCAGACCGACTACAAGCGTGCGATGGAGGGCGAGCTCGCGAACACGGTCGAGGCGATCGACGGCGTCAGCACCGCGATCGTGCACCTGGCGATCCCCGAGAGGCAGGTCTTCAGCGACCAGCAGGACCCGACCACCGCGTCGGTCCTCGTCGCGACCGACCCCGGCACCACGCTCACCCCGGACCAGGTGCAGGCGATCGTGCACCTCGTCGCGTCCAGCATCTCCGGTCTCGACCCGAAGAACGTCACGGTGTCGGACTCCTCCGGCCAGGTCCTCACCCTGCAGGACGACGGCAGCGGTACGACGAGCGCGTCGAACCAGGCCGCCGGCGTCGCCGCCTTCGCGGGCAACGTGAAGTCCCAGATCCAGGGCATGCTCGACAAGATCGTCGGCCCCGGCAACTCGACCATCACGGTCACCCCGGACCTCGACTTCGACCAGGCCAGCCAGGTGACCCGGCGGTACCTCGTGCCCCCGAAGGGCACCCTGCCGCTGTCGCAGTCGTGGACCAAGGAGCACTACACCGGTGTCGGCGTGCCCGGCACGGCCAACGGTGTGGTGGGGTCGAACGGCCAGATGAACCCGACCGCGTCGGCGAACGGCGGCAACTCGGCGTACCAGAACGACACGAACACCCAGGACAACGCGGTCCCCGAGACCATCGAGCACCGGGTGAACGCGCCCGGGTCGCTCAAGGACCTGCACGTGAGCGTCGTCCTCAACGCGACCACCGCGGCGGCGATCCAGCCGGCCGTCATCAAGCAGCTCGTCGCGTCCGGCGTCGGCATCAACACCAAGCGCGGCGACACGATCGACGTCTCCTCGCTGCCGTTCGACCAGACCGCCGCCCAGCAGGCCGCCGCCGAGCTCGCCGCCGCCGCGGCCGCGAAGCACAAGGCCTCGCAGACCGCGCTCTACCGCAACGCCGGCCTGGCCGGGCTGGTCGCGATCATGCTGATCCTGGCCTGGCTGCAGGCCCGGCGGCGGGCGAAGGCCCGCGAGGAGGCGACCGAGTACCTCATCGAGCAGGTCCGCGCCGGTCAGGCCGAGCGGGTCGCCATCGAGGCCCAGCCGCCGGTCCCGGCCCTGGAGCTGCCCCCGGTCGACCCCGAGGACGACCGGATCCGAGAGGAGCTGCTGGCGCTGGTGGAGAAGCAGCCCGACGACGTCGCGGCCCTGCTGCGCGGCTGGCTGGTGGAGCCCCGATGACCCTCATGCCCACCCCGTCCGCACTCGCCACGCTCGGCGTGCGCAAGGCGGCCGTGCTGCTCATCCAGCTCGGCAAGGAGCGCGCCGCGCAGGTCATGGCGCACCTGTCGGACACCGAGGTCGAGGCGATCTCCGGCGAGATCGCGCGCCTCAACGCGGTGTCCGCGAACGAGACCGAGTCGGTGCTCCACGAGTTCCACGACATGATCACCGCGCACGCCCACATCAACCAGGGCGGGTTCGGTTTCGCGCAGCAGCTCCTCGAGCAGTCCCTCGGCCCGGAGCGGGCCAAGGAGATCATGGAGCGGCTGCACGCGGCCGCGGTGCAGATGCCGTTCCAGTTCCTGCACCGTGCGGACCCCGCGCAGCTGCGCGGCTTCATCGCCGACGAGCACCCGCAGGTCATCGCGCTGGTCCTCGCGCACATGGCCGCCGACAAGGCCTCGCTGCTGCTGAGCGGGCTGCCCGCGCACCAGCAGGCCGTGGTCGCCCACCGGATCGCCGTCATGGACCGCACCTCGCCCGAGATCGTGCGGACCGTCGAGGGCATCCTGGAGCGCAAGCTCTCCTCGATGCTGCAGCCGGCCGAGGTCTCGCGGGTCGGTGGTGTGGACCCGCTCGTCAACATCATCAACCGCTCCGACCGGCCCACCGAGCGGCAGATCGTCGAGGGCCTCGAGGGCCTGGACCCGGCGCTGGCCGAGGAGGTCAAGAGCCGGATGTTCATGTTCGAGGACATCGTCAACCTCGACGACCGCTCGGTGCAGCAGGTGCTGCGCCAGGTCGACACCGCCGAGCTCGCGCTCGCCCTCAAGGGCGTCAGCGACACGGTCCGCTCCAAGATCACCTCGAACCTCTCCGAGCGCGCGGCCGAGAACCTGCTCGACGAGGTCGAGATGCTCGGCGCCGTCCGGCTCGCGCAGGTCGAGGAGGCCCAGCAGAGCATCATCCGCACGATCCGCCAGCTCGAGGAGCAGGGGCAGATCATGGTCCGGCGCGGGAACGACGATGAATTCATCGTCTGAGGCGACCGCCGTGCGCCACCTGGAGATGCCGGAGCTGCGGCACGGCGAGTGGACCCGGCGCGGCGGTGCCGCCGTGCTCGGCGACGCCGCCACCGAGACCCTGCTCGCCGGCCTCGCCGAGCAGACCCGGGAGGCCGCGCAGGCCCAGGGGTACGCCGTGGGCTGGGCCGAGGGTCGACGCGCGGCCGCCGCCGAGGCGCGCGCCGTGCAGGACCGGGTGGACGCGGCACGTGCCGCCGAGGACGTCGTACGCCGTCAGGAGCACGCCGCCGCCCTGGCCGCTCTCGCGGAGGCCGCCGAGCAGGTGCGGGGGCTGCTCGGCGACCTGGCCGGAACGATCGAGGCGCAGGCCACCGAGCTCGCGTGGGCGCTGACCGAGGAGCTGGTGGGCCACGAGGTCCGCTCCGCCGACGCGGTCGACACGGTCCGCCGGGTGCTCGCGGTGCTGCCGGACGGACCGCTGGCGACCGTGTCGCTGCACCCGTCGGTCGTCGGCGACGCCGTCGTGCGGGACCTGGTGGGCCGCGGGGTCCGGGTCGTGGCCGACGCCGCCCTGGGTCGCGCCGATGCGCTGGTCGAGGCCGACGGTGCGGTCACGGACCTCCGGATCGGCGACGCGCTCGCGCGGGTGCGGGAGGTCCTGCGATGAGCCTGCTCACCTCGTCTGTCATCGAGCGCGCGCACGACGCCGTCGCCCCGCTGCGGCTGGGGACCGTCACCGAGCTCGTCGGCCTGCACCTGGAGGTGCGGGGTTTGCGGGTGGCCGTCGGGGATCTGGTTTCGATACGCCCTCGCCTAGCGGCTCGGGCTACTCAACCAGCGACGGGCCCCCTTCTCGCGGAGGTCGTCGCCGTACGACCCACCGCGGCCATCTGCCTGCCGCTCGGTCTCACCGCCGGCGTCCGCGTCGGCGACCTGGTCGAGAGCACCGGCGGTCCCCTGCGGATCCAGGTCGGCGAGGCGCTCCGCGGCCGGGTGCTCGACGGGCTGGGCCGGCCGATCGACGGCGGCCCCGCGCTCTCCGCGCTCGCGGGCCTGCAGACCGTGAGCGTCGACAACGACGCCCCCGCGCCGCTCGACCGGCCCCGGATCGACGTACCTCTCGGGTTGGGGGTTCGGGCGCTCGACGCGCTCGTGCCCTGCGGCCGCGGCCAGCGGATCGGCATCATGGCCGGCTCCGGCGTCGGCAAGTCGTCGCTGCTGTCGATGATCGCGCGCGGCACCGACGCGCAGGTCAACGTGATCGCGCTGGTGGGCGAGCGTGGCCGTGAGGTCCGCGAGTTCATCGAGGGCGACCTCGGTCCGGAGGGCATGGCGCGCTCGGTCGTCGTGGTCGCCACCTCCGACGCGCCCGCCGTCGAGCGGATGCGCGCCGGCTTCACCGCGACCCGGATCGCCGAGTGGTTCCGCGACTCCGGCCGCGACGTCGTGCTCATGCTCGACTCGCTCACCCGGATCTCCATGGCCCAGCGCGAGATCGGCCTGTCCGCCGGCGAGCCGCCCGCGACCCGGGGCTACCCGCCGAGCGTCTTCGGCCTGATGCCGCGGCTGCTGGAGCGCGCCGGTACGTCGGTCTCCGGCTCGATCACCGGCCTCTACACGGTCCTGGTCGAGGGCGACGACCTGCAGGACCCGATCGGCGACACCGCCCGCTCGATCCTGGACGGCCACGTCGTGCTGTCCCGCGAGCTCGCGACGTCGGGGCACTTCCCCGCCATCGACGTCCTCGAGTCGATCTCCCGGGTCACCACCGCGGTCACCACGAAGGAGCAGCAGCACGACGCGCGGCTGCTGCGCCGGATGCTCGCCGCGCACCGCTCGGTCAAGGAGCTGCTGGACATCGGTGCGTACGTCGCCGGCGCGGACCCGTACGCCGACGCCGCCATCGCCCGCCTGCCGCGGATCGAGGAGTTCCTGACCCAGGCGATGGACGACGCGACGCCGACCGCCGAGACCTGGCAGCGGCTGCACGAGCTGGTGGCGGCATGAGCGCGCGCCACGACCGGGGGCTCAAGGCCGTCGAGCTCGTCCGCGGCGTGCGCGAGCAGGACAGCAGGATCGGCCTCCAGCACGCCCTCGCCGAGGAGCGCGCGATCACCGGCCGGCTCGCCGGCTACCGGACGCGCCTGGCCACCGCCGAGCTCCCCGCCACCGCCACCCCGGGCGAGCTGATCAGCCTGCGGGCAGCGCTCGGGATGCTCGGCGAGCTCATCACGACCACCGCCGTCAATGCCTCGACGGCGACCACCCTGAGCGCCGACGCGCGCAGCCGGTGGACCACCGACAAGGCCCGGCTGGCCGCGGTCGAGCACCTGCTGGAGCGGCGCGCGCAGCGTCGTCGCGCAGCCGCGGACCGGCGTACCGCCGCCGAGCTGGACGACCTCGCTGCCCAGCGTTGGCAGCGGCTGCACAAGGACGACATCGCATGAGCATCGAGCAGGTGACCGCCCGGATCGCGCAGATCCAGGGCCAGCTGGACCAGCTCTCCGCGCCCGCGTCGACCGACTTCGCCGCGACGCTGGCCGCGACCGGCGCCACGAGCACGACCGACACCGGCGTGGCCGGTGCCGCGCGGGTGGCGGCGGGCGGCACGATCAGCGGTGCGGACGTCGTGGCCGACGCGAAGAAGTACCTCGGTGTCCCCTACGTCTGGGGCGGCACCGACCCGCTCAAGGGCATGGACTGCTCGGCGTTCGTGCAGCGCGTGTACGGCGACCTCGGCTACTCGCTCCCCCGCGTCTCCTCCGAGCAGGCGACCCAGGGCACCGCGGTGGCGAGCCTCGCCCAGGCCCAGCCGGGCGACATCCTGGCGTTCGGCTCGCCGGTGCACCACGTGGGCATCTACCTCGGCGACGGCAAGATGATCGAGGAGCCGCACACCGGCTCGGAGTGCCGGATCAGCGACGTCTACGAGACGCCCACCCATATTCGCCGCATCCTCGGCTCGGTCGCGCCCGACGCGGCGTCCTCGTCGCCGGTCGCATCGTCGGTGTCGGGCATCTCGGCCCGGGTGCCGTCCACGATCCCGTACGCCGACCTGATGAACGCCGCCTCCGCGCGGACCGGGGTCCCGGCCGAGCTGATCGCCGCGGTCGCCAAGCAGGAGTCCGGCTTCAACGCCCGTGCGGTCTCGCCGGTGGGGGCGCAGGGCCTGATGCAGCTGATGCCGGGCACCGCCCGCGGCCTCGGCGTGACGAACTCCTTCGACCCGGCGCAGGCCATCGACGGCGGTGCGCGGCTGCTCAGTTCGCTGCTGACCAAGTTCGACGGCCGCGTCGACCTGGCGCTGGCGGGCTACAACGCCGGCGCCGGCGCGGTGCAGAGGTACGACGGCGTCCCGCCGTACCGGGAGACCCAGAGCTACGTGAAGGACATCATGGCGATGCTGCAGAACGGGGTGGCCGCATGACGATCACGCCCAGCACCCCCAGCGCGGTGCCCGCCGGCGGCGTCGCCGGACTGCTCGACCTGGCCTCGCTCGTGGGCCCGGGGAACGCCGCCGGAGTGGGCAGCGGCGGTACGACGAGCGCGCAGCCGCAGGGCGACGCGACCGCCGACTCCGGTGCTCCGCAGGGCTTCGCGGCCGCGCTGGCGGCGCTGCTCGCGGGGGTTCCGGGCGTGACGCCGGCAATCCCCGTGGCACCCGTCGCGCCGGGTGCGCCGGGTGCGCCGGGTGCGCCGGGTGCGCCGGGTGCAGCGGGTGCGCCGGTCGCAGCGGCGGTCCCGTCCGCTGCCGACGGCTCGGTGTCGGCGCCCACGGCGGGCTCTCCCGCCTCCTCGCCGACCTGGTCCGACGCCACTTGCTTGCCGGCAGGTAAGTACTTGCCTGCCGGCAAGCAAGCGAGCACGGCTGCCCCGTCGGCGACCGCTCCGGCCCCGGCCCCGACCCCGACGCCCGCTCCGGCGGTCGCGGCAGCCATGACCGCTGCCGTCGCCCCCGAGGCGACCCGGCCGGCCACTCCCGCGCCGTCCGTGCCCTCCAGTGCCTCCCCGGCCCCGCCCAAGGCGAACCGCCCGTCGCGGTCCACCGAAACCGGCGTTTCGATGGGCCCCGACGATGGATTCGCGGTCGCAGCAGCCCCGTCGCCTGCACCCGCCCCGCCATCCGGCACCGCCCCGGTCGCGCCGGTGCTCGCGGCCACCAGCGCGGTCACCACGACCGGCACGGTCACCACCACGAGCGGGGACAACACCACCACGGTCGTGACCCAGCAGGTGTTCCCCGAGGTGACGAAGCTGGCGACCAGCCCGGGCAGCCACCGGATCACGATCATCCTCAACCCCGCCCACCTCGGGGAGGTGCGGGTGAGCATGGTGGTCCGCGCGGGCAGCGTCCGGGTGAGCCTCGACGCCGGCGACCAGCACGTGCAGCAGGCGCTGTCGACGAGCACCCCGGAGCTGCAGCGGCTGCTGGAACGCACCGGCGCCACGGACACCCGGATCACCGTGCAGGGCCAGGGCACCGGCTTCTCCGCCCAGCCCGGCATGTCGGGCCTGTCGAACCAGAACCTGTCGAACCAGAACCTGTCGAACCAGGACCTGTCGAGCCACGGCCAGTCCAGCCAGCCCGGCCAGCCGCGCCACGAGCAGCGCACCCTCCCCAGCACCCCGCACGAGACCGACGACCGAGCCTCGCCGGCCCCCGTCCGGCGTACCGCCGCCGGACGCCTCGACCAGACCCTCTGACCCCAGGAGCACCCATGACCGTCTCCCCCCTCACGAGCTCGCCGCTCGCGGGCGTCACCGGGCCGTTCTCGACCCCCGCCGACGCCTCGGCCACGACCAACACCAGCAACCTGGGTGACGAGAACACCTTCCTGCAGCTGATGGTCGCGCAGATGAAGTACCAGGATCCGATGAACCCCACGGACTCCAGCCAGTTCCTCTCCCAGACCGCGCAGTTCACGGCGCTGGAGAAGATGACGAGCGTCGCCGACCAGATGAAGGCGCTCGTGCAGTCGCAGATGGCGTTCGGCGCCGGCGCGATGATCGGCCAGACCGTGCACTGGACCGACGACAACGGCGCTGCCCAGACCGGCACCGTCACCGGAGCCTCGTTCCTGTCCACCGGACCGACGCTGACCATCAACGGCACCTCGGTGCCCCTCACGTCGGTGACCTCGGTCGGCGACACCCCCTCGAGCTCGACGGCCGTCTGAGCCCGCCCCACCCAAGGAGAAACAACCATGCTGCGTTCACTCTTCGCCGGCATCAGCGGCCTGCGCACCAACCAGACCATGCTCGACGTCACCGGCAACAACATCGCCAACGCCAACACGGTCGGCTACAAGTCCAGCGGGACGGTCTTCTCGGACACGCTCTCGCAGATGCTCACCGCCGCCTCCGGCGGCAGCCCGACGCTGGGCGGGACCAACCCGATCCAGATCGGCCTCGGCGTCCAGCTCGCCGCGACCAACCTCAACTTCAACCAGGGCTCGGCGGAGACCACCGGTCGCTCCACCGATCTGATGCTGCAGGGCGACGGGTTCTTCGTCCTGCGCGACGGCCAGGAGGACGTCTACAGCCGGGCCGGCGCGTTCAGCTTCGACCAGAGCGGCAACCTGGTCGCGCCCGACGGCAAGACCGTCCAGGGCTACGCGCTCGACGCCACCGGTACGGCGACGGGCGGCCTGGTCGACATGAACCTGAGCATGATCAACGGCAGCCTGCCGGCCGGCGTGCAGCTCACGGCGTACTCCATCGCCTCGGACGGCAAGATCCGCGGCGTCTTCTCCGACGGCGTGCAGCGCGACATCGGCCAGATCGCCGTCGCGAACTTCACCAACCCGATGGGCCTGCAGAAGATCGGCGACACCGAGTTCCGCGAGTCGGCCAACTCCGGCGCCGTGCAGCTCGGCGTCGCGAACCAGGGCACCAACGGCCAGATCGTGGCCGGTGCGCTGGAGATGTCGAACGTCGACCTCTCCCAGGAGTTCACCAACCTGATCCTGGCCCAGCGCGGCTTCCAGGCCAGCGCCCGCGTCATCACCACGTCCGACTCGGTGCTCGAGGAGCTCGTCAACATCAAGCGCTGAATTTCGATACGCCGCTCGTTCCTCGCGGCTACTCGATCACCGAGGTCTTTCGGCCTCAGGACGCCCTCCCCGATGCCGATGGGGAGGGCGTTCCGGCCAAGGACGGCCATCGCGAACGACCCGCACACGGAGGTGCCCCGATGATCACGCTGGCCCGGCTCTCGGGCACGGCATTCCTGTTGAACGCCGACCTGATCGAGCGCGTCGACAGCACACCGGACACGGTGATCACGCTCGTCGACGGCACCAAGTACGTCGTCGCCGAGCCGCTCGAGGTGGTGCTGGCCGAGGTGCTCGACTACCGCGCCCGGATCGTCGCGCGGGCCTCCTTCTTCGAGAGCGCGACGGTTCCACCGGCACCGCCGCACGGGTCCGCGCTGGGGGCGGGCCGGCTGTCCGCCGTACCGAACCACCGGGACGACCGCCGCGACCGGGGGGAGGACCGATGAAGGACCCCGCCGCGATGATCGGAGTCGGAGCCGGCTTCGCCGTCATCATCGCCGCCAACGTGCTCGAGGGCGGCAACCCGATGAGCCTCTTCTCCGTCGCCCCCATGCTGCTCGTCTTCGGCACGACCATGATGGTCACCGTCGCGGGCGGCTCGATGACGGACGCCAAGGCCGCGGTCAGGAACATCAAGCGCGCCTTCACCACCGGCGTCGCCCCGGCCACCGATCTGGTCCCCCAGGTCGTCCAGCTGGCCGAGCGGGCCCGCCGCGAGGGCCTGCTCGCCCTGGAGGACGCGGTCAAGGACATCCCCGACCCCTTCCTGGTCAAGGGCGTCACGATGGCCATCGACGGCACCGACCCCGAGGAGCTGCGCGACATCCTCGAGGCCGAGCTGCGCGCCAAGCGCCGCGACGACAAGCAGGCCGCGAAGTTCTTCGCCGACGCGGGCGGCTACGCGCCGACCATCGGCATCATCGGCACCGTCATGGGCCTGGTGCACGTGCTGGAGAACCTCTCCACGCCGGAGACCCTCGGCCCGCTCATCGCGGGTGCGTTCGTGGCGACGCTGTGGGGCGTCATGAGCGCCAACGTGATCTGGTTGCCGATCGGCAACCGGCTGACGCGGCTCGGCGAGCTGGAGCGGGCCCGGATGGAGGTCGCCGTCGAGGGCGTCGCCGCCATCCAGGCGGGCGCCAACCCGCGCCTGGTCGCGGAGAAGCTCCGCTCCCTGCTCCCGGCCGACGCGGCCGAGACCGACGCGAAGGCCGCGTGATGTCGGGCAAGGGACCCGTCCGCCGGCGGCACCACGAGGAGGAGCACGACGAGCACGGCGGCGGTCACGAGCGCTGGCTGGTGACGTACGCCGACATGGTGACCCTGCTGATGGTCCTCTTCATCGTCATGTTCGCGATGTCGACCGTCGACGCGACGAAGTTCAAGGCGCTCAAGGACGGCCTGGCGAAGGGCTTCGGGCACTCCGTGTCGATCCTCAGCGGCTCGAGCCCGCTGCTCGACGACGAGGGCGCCACCACGCCCGGCTCCTCCCCGATCGACCAGCTGATCAACAGCCTGCCGTCCTCGCAGCGCGCCGCCGCGACCCAGGTGCTGCACAAGATCGACTCCGTCCGGACGCAGGCCCAGGAGTCGGCAGCGAAGGTGGAGGTGCACCGGCTGATCAAGATCTGGAAGCAGATCAGGACCGCGCTGGAGAAGCAGGGGCTGCGCGGCGACGTACAAGCCACGGTGGACGAGCGCGGCCTCGTCGTCAGCCTGGTGTCGCGCCACGTCGTCTTCGGGTACGACGTCGCCACCCTCACCCCGCGCGGCGAACGGGTCGTCGACACGATCGCGCCGGTGCTGGTCCAGCTCCCCGAGCCGATCGAGCTGGACGGGCACACCAACCAGGAGAAGGTCCACCCGAAGTACTACCCCACCGACTGGGACCTCTCCGCGGCTCGTGCGATCACCGTGCTGCGCCGGCTCCAGGAGGACGACGGGCTGCCCGCCGACCGCCTCGAGGCCACCGGCTTCGGGCACACCAAGCCGCTGATGGACCCCTCGCTCCCGGGATCGCAGGAGATCAACAAGCGCGTCGACGTCGTCGTCCTGTCGCAGGCCCCGCCGGAGACCCGCGCCCTGTTCACGAAGGTGTACGACCAGATGGAGAAGAAGTCATGAGCGCCGCCGTCCTGCAGCCCGAGGCGGGCACCGCGTCCGAGGACGCCGGGGGATCGAGGAAGAAGCTGGTCATCGGCGTGGTGGTACTCCTCCTCGCCATGGGCGGCGCCGGCTACTGGTTCTTCCTCAAGCCCAGCGGCCCCGCGGTGCCGAAGCCGGGCGCCGTCGCCCCGCTCGACTCGATCCAGGTCAACCTCGCCGACGGTCACTACCTGCGGCTCGGCATCGCCCTGCAGCTCACCACCAAGGCAGGCAAGGACCCCGTCGACGGCAGCAAGGCGCTCGACGCCGCCATCGAGGTGTTCTCCGGGCTCCCGGTCGCCGAGGTGGACAAGCGCTCCCAGCGCGAGAAGCTGCGAACCGAGCTCGAGAAGGACCTCGAGAAGGCCTACGACGGCGACGTCATGGACGTCTACTTCACCGAGTTCGTCACCCAGTAGGCCGGGACTTCGTCCCGGATCTCACGGACCCTCGGCCAGTTCGTCCCCAGAGGGCTCAACCGGCGACCCCGGGCACCGATCTGGCGCACGTGACCCCTGCCCCGACGACCGGTTCCGGCCGGACGCGTCGCCGTCCTGCGAGCGAGCCGACGCCGTACGACTTCCGGCGGCCGATCCAGCTCTCCCGCGAGCACCAGCGGACCCTGCAGCTGGGGTTCGACGGCTTCGCGCGGCAGGCGACCACCGTCTTCACCAGCTCGCTGCGCACGGTCTGCTCGGTGACGCTCGTCGAGATCGCCCAGCGCACCTATGCCGAGTACGTCGACAGCCTCGGCGCGTCGACGTACATGACGCTCTTCTCGGCCGACCCGATGCCCGGCACCGGGGTCCTCGAGATCCCGCTGTTCGCGACCATGTCGTGCCTGGACCACATGCTCGGCGGGCCGGGGTCCGACGAGCAGCCCGAGCGGCCGCTGACCGAGATCGAGGACGGCGTGATCCGCGGCTTCATCGAGCGCCTGCTCAGCGAGATGCGCTACTCGCTGACCCCGATCGTGGCGCTGGAGCCGACCGCGACGGGCGTCGAGTACAGCCCCCAGTTCGCCCAGGTCGCCGGCGCCGCCGACGTCATGGTCGTCGTGACCTTCGAGCTGCGCATCGGCGAGCAGCCGCACCGGCTCACCGTCTGCCTGCCGTTCTCCGGCCTGCTGCCCCACCTGGCCAACGCGAGCGGCAACGGCGCGGTGTCCGACCGCGAGAAGGCCCAGCGCGCGCAGTCGGCCCGGCTGCTGCAGGAGCAGTTCGCGCAGGTGCCGGTCGAGGTCGCCGTACGGCTTCGGCCGATCGACCTCTCCCCCGCCGCGATCGCCGACCTGCAGCCCGGCAGCGTGCTGCGCCTGACCCACCCCGCCGCGGCGCCCCTCGAGGTCAGCTTCGCGGGCTCCACCTACGCCCATGCCACGCCGGGAGCCCGCGGTCAGCGGCTCGCGGCGCTCATCGTCGCCACCCCTCCGGAGGACCAATGACCGACCAGAACCTCGCCGAGGCCGTCGCCGAGGCGACCGCAGCGCTGCTCCCGGCGGTGTCGCCGCTGACGGTGGCGCCGGCCCAGCCGGGCTCGCCGCACGTGCTGTCGGCGTTCGCCGGGGCGGTGCGGGTGGAGCTGGACGGGGTTCCCGGCTGCGTCGTCGTCTGCGTCGGCCAGGAGCTGGTCGACGCCCTGGCCTCCTCGCCGATGGGCGCGCTCGACCTCGCCGCCGCCGTCCAGCCCGCGCTCGACGCGGCCGCAGGTCGCCTCGGCGCCCGGGCCCGTACGGCGGAGCGGCTCGACACCGACGCCGAGACCTTCTCCATCACGGACGTCGTCGGCAACGACTTCACCACCGTCCCCGTGATCGGCACCGGCATCGCCGCGGCCCTCCTGCTCCCCCAGGCCACCCTGGACGGCGCGGGCGAGCCGATCGCACCGATGCCCCCGGTCACGGCCGCTCCGCTGCCGGAGGTCCCCGACTCCCCGGCCGGCATCACCGACGAGCCGTTCGTCCCCGCCTTCAGCGCGCCGAGCCCGGTCGTCCGCGGCCTGGAGATGCTGCAGGGCGTCGACATGGAGGTCACCGTCGAGCTGGGCCGCACCCGGATGACGGTCCGCGACCTGCTCGCCTTGACCCCGGGCACGGTCCTCGAGCTGGACCGGGCCGCCGGCAGCCCCGCCGACCTGCTCGTCAACGGCCGGCTCGTGGCCCGCGGCGAGGTCGTCGTCATCGACGAGGACTTCGGGCTGCGCGTCACCGAGATCGTCGACGCCGCCGCGACGGTCTGACGCGATGTCCGACACCAGCGTCGTCGGCCTGGGCTTCCGGCTGATCGGGTCGCTCGCGATCGTCGTGGGCCTGCTGTTCCTGATGGCCCGCTTCGCGAACAAGCGCTTCAAGTCGGCGTCCGGCGCGACCGTCCAGGTCGTCGCCCGGCAGTCGCTGACCCGCTCGTCGGGCGTCGCGGTGCTGACCGTGGGCTCCCGGGTCCTCCTCGTCGGTACGACGGACCAGCAGGTCAGCCTGCTCGCCGAGCTCGACCCCGAGGAGCTCGTGGCCGACGAGCCGATCGACGTACCTCTCCCGCCTCGGGCATCGAGCTCGTCACCGCTCGCCGGCTCGCTCCTCTCCCCCGCCACCTGGAAGCAGACCATGGCCGTCTTCACCGGCAACGCACCACCCGAGGAACGCGAAGCGTCATGATCGGGACCCTGCGCAGACCCCTCCGACTCCTGCTCCTCAGCATCGTCGGTGCGCTGGTCCTGATCCTCACCTCACCGGTCGGCGCGCTCGCCGACCCCACCAGGCCCACCGGCCCGAAGGGGCCGAACGGCCCCGGCGCCGGTCACGTCACCGTCGACCTCACCGGCCTGACCGACAAGCCCAGCAACAGCCTCGTCACCCTGATCGCGCTGACGCTGATCAGCCTGCTTCCGGCGATCCTGCTCACCTGCACCAGCTTCACCAAGGTGCTGGTGGTGCTCGGCCTGACCCGCAACGCGCTCGGGCTGCAGCAGACGCCGAACAACCAGGTCCTCGCCGGGCTGGCGCTGTTCCTGAGCCTGTTCATCATGTCGCCGGTCATCTCGCAGGTGAACCACGACGGCGTGCAGCCCTACCTGCACGGCAAGGAGACGTCGGCACAGGCCTTCCACAACGGCATGGAGCCGCTGCGGACCTTCATGCTCGACAACACCGACGACCACGAGCTGGAGCTGCTCACCTCGGTGGCGCACCGGCCGCTGCCCTCGGACCGCTCCGAGGTGTCCACCGCCACGCTGATCCCGGCGTTCATCCTGTCCGAGCTGAAGGACGCCTTCATCATCGGCTTCATCATCTTCATCCCGTTCCTGGTGATCGACATGGTCGTCAGCGGGGCGTTGATGAGTCTCGGCATGATGATGATGCCGCCGGTGATGGTGTCGCTCCCGTTCAAGCTGCTGCTGTTCGTGATGGTCGACGGCTGGGCCCTGGTCATCAAGTCGCTCGTCGCGTCGTACGCCGGTGGTGGCTGATGACCGACACCACGATCATCGAGATCGCCCTGAAGACCATGGTGGTCGCGCTCGAGCTGGCCGCGCCCATCCTCGCCACCGCGCTGGTGATCGGCTTCGCCGTGTCGCTGTTCCAGTCGATGACGCAGATCCAGGAGTTCACCCTCAGCTTCGTGCCGAAGGTGATCGGGATCGGCCTCGCGCTGCTGTTCTCCGGCAACTGGATGTTGCACACGCTGATGTCGTTCACCGACAACCTGTTCGCGATGGTCCCGCGGCTGCTGGCCTGACCGGGCCTCACGACCATGACCCTCTCCGTCGACGGTGCCTCGCTGATCGCCCTGCTGCTGGCCAGCATCCGGGTGATCAGCTGGCTGTCCGTCGTACCTCCCTTCGCCACCGGGGGCATCCCGGTCACCGGCCGCGTCGTGCTCTCGCTGGGCCTGTCGCTGGACATGGCACCCACGCTCGCGACCCGGCACCTGCCGAGCACCACCCCCGACCTGCTGCTCGCCGTCCTCGCGCAGGTCGTCGTCGGCGTGGCGATGGGCTTCGTGACGATGCTGCTGTTCTCGACGATCGCGGCCGCCGGCTCGCTGATCGACATCTTCGGCGGCTTCTCCGTGGCCGCGGCGTACGACCCGCTCGCGATGAACTCGAACGCCGTCTTCGGCCGGTTCCACCAGATGCTCGCGGTGCTGCTCATGATGGTGTCCGGCGGCTACCTGCTCGTCATCGGCGGGCTGCTCACCAGCTTCAACTTCATCGGTCTGGACGGGATGCCGGACATCCATTCCTGGCCGGCGGTCGTGACCACCGCTTTCTCGATGTTCTTCACCACCGCGCTGCAGATCGCGCTGCCGCTGATCGCCGTGCTGTTCGTCTCCGACCTCGCGCTGGCCCTCATGACGAAGGTGGCGCCGCAGCTGAACGCGATGAACGTGATGTACCCGGCCAAGGTCGGGCTGACCCTCATGCTCCTCGGGCTCTGCTTCCCGATGCTGCCCGGCGCCACGTCACGGCTCGTGGACCTGACGAACCAGGCGCTCTCCACCATGGCGGGAGCGTCGTGAGCGGCGGCGGCAGCGGGGAGAAGACCGAGAAGCCCACCGCGAAGCGGAAGAAGCAGGCCCGCAAGGACGGCCAGGTCGCGCGTACGCCGGAGCTCGGCGCCTGGCTCTCCATGCTGGTCGTCGCGATGGCGATCGGGCCGCTGTTCCGGCTCGAGGCCGGGCACGTGCGGACGATGCTGATCACGCACCTCACCGCGGTCGCGCACCCCTCGACGTCGCTGGCGTTCACGCTGCTGCGCAGCGACGCGCTGCACCTGATCCTGGTGCTGACCGTGTTCGGCTCGCTGGTGCTGGCGGTCAGCCTGCTCGCGACGATCGCCCAGGGCGGGTTCTACCTGTCCCCCAAGCTCGCCAAGCCGAACCCGAAGAAGCTCAACCCCTTCGCCGGCGCCAAGCGGATCTTCGGTCCGCACGCGTGGTGGGAGGGCGTGAAGATGCTGGCGAAGACCAGCGTCGTGGCGCTCATCGCCTACCAGACCGTGCGCGGGATGCTGCCCCTGATCGGCGGGCTGGTGCCGATCGAGGAGGTCATCTCGGTCACCTCCTCACGGATCACCCACCTGCTGCTCACCGTCACCGTGGCCGGCCTGGTGATGGCCGCGGCCGACTACGCGATGCAGCGCCGCCGGATCGGCAAGCAGCTCAAGATGTCGCACCACGAGATCAAGCAGGAGCACCGGCAGTCCGAGGGCGATCCCCTGGTGAAGTCGGCGATCCGCTCCCGCCAGCTTGCCGCCGCCCGCAGCCGGATGCTCGCCGACGTCGCCGACGCCGACGTGCTCCTCGTCAACCCGACGCACTTCGCCGTCGCGCTGCGCTACCAGCCCGAGCGGGGTGCGCCGCGGGTGGTGGCCCGCGGCGCCGGCGCGATCGCCGCGCGGATCCGCGAGCGGGCACTCGAGGAGCGGGTGCCGATGGTGCACGACGTCCCCCTCACCCGGGCGCTCTACCGCTCCACCGAGGTCGGCATGGAGATCCCGCGCGAGCTCTGGGCCGCCGTGGCGCAGGTCCTGGCGTTCGTCCTGTCGCGCCGGGCCGCCGGTCAGTACGGCGGCGAGCACCGCACCCCGCGCGCCGCCGCCGAGCTGCCCGAGGTGCTCAGCGCGGCGCGGCGGAAGCGGCGGGCTCCCCGTCGTACCTGACCAACGCGTTGGTCTGGCGACGGAAATCCAACGCGTTGGTCAGGTACGACGGAGCTGGTCCGCGCGCGACTGGACGTCCGCCGGCACCGGCCCCGTCCCATCCAGCCCGCCGCCACGGAGGCGTGCAGGTAGAGGGTGCCGCCCTCGTCGGGCCCGTCGAGGTCGTAGACGGCCGCGACCAAAGTCCCGGACGGCCCACTCGATCGGCCCTCAGGTGCTCCCGACGTACGCCGATCAGCCCCCTAGGCGCCAGGACGGCGCGACCATCGCAGTGCCACGGAGGGCGCTCGTCCGCTCGACCGCAGAGGCCGCCCGTGTCCAAGAAGACGCTGCACCAGCTCGGTGTGCCGATCGGCATCGTGATGATCGTCGTGATGCTCGTCGTACCGCTGCCCGCGATCGTGCTCGACATGCTGATCGCGCTCAACATCACCGGCGCGCTGCTCGTCCTGATGGTCGCCATGTTCATCCACCGTCCGCTGGACTTCGCGGCGTTCCCCAGCGTGATCCTGGTGATGACGCTGTTCCGCCTCGCGCTCAACGTCAGCGCGACACGGCTCGTCCTGCTCGACGGGTACGCCGGCAAGGTGATCGGCACGTTCGGCCACTTCGTCGTCGGCGGCTCGCTCATCGTCGGCCTGATCGTCTTCGCGATCCTGCTCGTCATCCAGTTCATCGTCATCACCAACGGCGCCGGCCGCGTCGCCGAGGTCGGCGCGCGGTTCACCCTCGACGCGATGCCCGGCAAGCAGATGGCGATCGACGCCGACCTCAACTCCGGCCTGATCAACGAGGACGAGGCCCGCCGCCGCCGCGCCGAGGTGCACGCGGAGGCCGACTTCCACGGCGCGATGGACGGTGCCTCGAAGTTCGTGAAGGGCGACGCGATCGCCGCCATCGTGATCACGCTGGTCAACCTCATCGGCGGCCTCGGCATCGGCCTCGCGCAGATGCACATGCCGATCAAGGACGCCATCAACACCTACTCGCTGCTGTCGATCGGCGACGGCCTGGTCTCCCAGATCCCTGCGCTGCTGCTGTCCGTCGCGACCGGCCTCATCGTCACCCGGTCGGTGTCCGACGGCGACATGGGCTCCGACCTGGTCGGCCAGCTGCTGGCCCGGAAGATGCCGCTGCGGGTGGCGGGCTGCGGTGCGGTCGCGCTGTGCCTGATCCCCGGCCTTCCCAAGCTGCCGTTCCTCGTCGCGGGTGGCCTGATGCTCCTCGCGTCGAGCCGGGTGGACGAGTCCTCGCCGGAGCTCGTCGGGGCGGACGCGACCGACGGACCGGTGGCCAACCCCGACTCGCCCGAGCAGCTGGCCGCGGAGATCCGCGTGGACCCGCTGGGGCTGGAGCTCTCCGCCGACCTCATCGACCTGGTCGACCAGCGCACGGGCGGCGACCTCCTCGAGCGGGTCAAAGCGCTGCGCCGGAAGGTGGCGGGCGAGCTCGGCATCGTCATCCCTCCGGTCCGCACCCGCGACAACCTCGAGCTGCCGCTCAACACCTACACGATCAACCTGTTCGGCGCCGAGGTCGCGCGGGGTGAGGCCCCGCGCGGCACCGTCCTCGCGATCGGCGACTTCCTCGGCTCTCTGCCCGGTACGCCGACCCGCGAGCCGGTCTTCGGACTCGAGGCCAAGTGGATCCCGGCCGAGCTGCGGCACCAGGCCGAGATCGCGGGTGCGACGGTCGTCGACCGCGCGTCGGTGATCACCACGCACCTGGCCGAGGTCGTTCACCACCACGCCGGCCGCCTGCTCGGCCGCGAGGACGTCCGGCTGCTCACCGACGTCGTGAAGCGCACCCACCCGGTCGTCGTGGAGGAGCTCACGCCGTCCCACCTGTCCCTGGGCGAGCTGCAGCAGGTCCTCCGGGCGTTGCTGGCCGAGAACGTCCCGATCCGCGATCTGGTGCGGATCTTCGAGGCGCTCTCGGTGCGGGCCTCGGTGTCGAAGGACGGCGACGGTCTCGTCGAGGCAGCCCGTGCGGCGCTCGACCCGGCGCTGGCAGCGCCGTACCTCTCGGGTGGGATGCTGTCCGCCATCAGCTTCGACCCGCTCCTGGAGCAGAACCTGCTCGAGGGCATGCGGCAGACGGAGAGCGGCGCCGTGCTGGTGCTCGACCCCGACCTCGCGCAGCACGTGCTGGTCACGCTCGCCCAGCTCGCCACCGCCGCCGAGAACACGAACGTCCAGCCGGTGCTGGTCTGTGCGCCGCAGATCCGGTTGGCGGTACGCCGCCTCGTGGCCCCCGCCGTCGAACGCCTCCCCGTCCTGGCGTACACCGAGCTGGGCGCCGCCCAGCAGGTGCAGTCGGTCGGGGTGGTTGGTCATCGGCCTTCGGCCAGCGGACGGGTGGGCGCTGAGCTGGTGGCCGCCGGATGAGCAGGAAGAAGCAGGCCGCCGTGGACGTCGTACGACGCCCGCGGCCCGCACCGCGCCCCTTCATCGACGTCCGACTGCTCCTGCTCGCCGCCGTGATCGCCTCCCCCGCGGCGTACCGCTCCAGCCAGGGGCTGCTCTCCCCCTCCACCGCCCTGGACCGGTTCCTGCTCATCGCCGCCGGCTGCGTCGCCCTGTCCGCGGTGCTCCGGACGATCTGGCCGCTGGTCGTCGGGGACACCCCGCCGTCCGCTGCGGCGCCGTCTGCGTCCGGGGTATCCCCGGCGCTGGAGCCGGTCGTCGTCGACGACGGGCTGGGCATCCCGCCGGTGGGATCGGGGCTCGACCTGATCGAGGACGACATCGACCCGACCGCGCTCCTCGACCTTCCCTGATCGCTGCTCCGGCGGGCTGGTGGTTGGCGGCCGCACTGTAGCCCGTCGCGCCCCGACGTCAAGGGTGCCTCCGGCATCGCTGCGCGACGCCTGCGGCGCCCTTGACCCCGGGTCCCTCACGACGGGCCAGACGGCGCGGAGTCGGCACGGGCTTCGCCCGCGCCGCCGCTACGCGGCCGCCACAGGGGTGGTGGTCGGGCCGCTACCGACTATGGGTCACCCGACCCATAGCCCGTAGGCGCCCGACCCTCACGTCCTCCGGTGGAACCGGAAGTCACCAGAGGCCAGCTTGGTCATCGAGTACCGGGTGTCGTGCGCCCGATGATGATGGTGCGAGCACAGCAGCACGCCGTCGGCGAGGTCGGTTCTGCCGCCTTCGGACCACGGCTTCAGATGGTGCGCCTCAGTCCAGGACCATGCCGCCCAGCATCGCAGACCCGAGGTCGTTGACCAGGGCTACGGTGCGGCCGCCACCCACCGACCCCGAAGGAAGCAAGAGTGGTCTCGATACGCCACTCGCTGGCGCTCGTGGCTACTCGACCAACGACGAGCGGGCCGGCTCGACGGCCCGAGAGGGCCGGCTCAACCGCAGCACCCCGTCCACCCGCCCCGCCACCCCCGGCAGGAACCCCGTCGACACCGCCTCGACCAGCACCCGCAGCATCACGGCACCGAAGAGGGCGCCCGCGACGAGGTCGGTGAGCCAGTGGGTGCCGATCAGCCACGACACGACGGCCGCGTTGAGGCCCACCGCGATCCACACCGTCTTGATCCGGCGGGCGTGCGCGGCGGTCCAGCCCGGGAACGCCAGGTGCAGCAGCACGACGCAGGCACCGAAGACGAGCACCACCTCGGAGGTGTGCCCGCTGGGGAAGGCCATGCCGTACTTGCCGTGGTCGACGTACCCACCGGCCCAGTACGACGGCGCGCCGAACCGAGGCGCGTCCTTCGCGAAGAGCAGCTTGACCAGGCCGGTGACGTAGAACAGCGCCTCGGTGGCACCGGCGACGAGCAGCGGCAGGCTCGACCGCATCCGCACGGCGAAGGCCACGGCCAGCGTCGCCATGACGATCCCCTCGCCACCCTGGCTGGCGATGTGGTCGAGGCACCCGCGCACCAGGCCGAAGCCCCACATCCCCGGCCGCAGCGGACGCAGGTAGGTCAGCCGGTCGACGTGCCGACCCAGCGGCGACATCGCCAGGGCCGCGAACCCGAGGAACACGACGAGTCCAGCACGCAGGTCCAGGAGGTACGGAAAACGGTCGCGGAGCAGGGTCCCCGAGCGGCCGACAACCCCTTGATCGGTCGCCGGCCGCCCGAGAACAGCTGTTTGCGGCATCGCTCCATCGTGACACGACATCGCTCAGCAGCAAGTCGGCGAGCAGCAATCCTCGTCACAGCAGCCGTCCATCACACACCTCCTCCCACCGCTATATCGACAAGCGTCGATGTTCACCTTGCGCCTACACATCGACAGATGTCAATATTGACGGGTGTCGAAGTCCCTCGAGCTCACCCCGGTCCAGCAGGTCGCCTGCTGCTCGCCGCTGACCTCCGAACCCCTCACCCAGCGGCAGGCCGAGCGGGTTGCCCCCCTGCTCAAGGCGCTCGCCGACCCTGCCCGCCTCCGGCTGCTCTCCCTCGTCGCCGCGCACGAGAACGGCGAGGCCTGCGTGTGTGACCTCAACGAGGCCTTCGACCTCTCCCAGCCGACGATCAGCCACCACCTCAAGGTCCTGTACGACGCCGGTCTGCTCGACCGCAGCAAGCGCGGGACCTGGGTCTACTACGCCGTACGCCGGGACGCACTCGCCGACGTGGCCGCCTTGCTGGGCGGGCCGACCGCGTGACCTACCTGGTCCGCCGCGCCGTCGCCGAGCTGCTCGGCACCGCGTTCCTGGTGGCGGCCGTCATCGGCTCGGGCGTGATGGCCACGCGGCTCTCCCCGGCCGACGTCGGCCTGCAGCTCCTCGAGAACTCCCTCGCCACCGCCGGCGCACTGGTCGCGCTGATCATCGCCTTCGGGTCGGTGTCCGCGGCCTTCAACCCGGTCGTCACGGCGGTCGAGGTGGCGCGCGGCAACCTCTGGCTCCTGGAGGGCGTGGCCCTCGTCCTCGCCCAGCTGGTCGGCGGCGTCCTCGGCGCGATCACCGCGAACCTGATGTTCGGCCTGCCCGCGATCTCGACCTCCACCCACCACCGGGCGACCCCGGCGCACCTGTTCGCCGAGGTCGTCGCGACGGTCGGGCTGCTGCTCGTGGTCCACGGGGCGCTGCGGCGTACCCACCTGGAGTCGATCGCCATCGCGGTCGCGGGCTACATCGCGGGGGCGTACTGGTTCACCTCGTCGACCTCCTTCGCCAACCCGGCGGTGACGATCGGCCGGACGCTCAGCGACTCCTTCGCGGGCATCGCTCCGGCCAGCGTGCTGCCCTTCATCGGCGCCCAGGCCGTGGGCGGCCTCCTCGGCTACGGCCTGATCGCCTTCCTGCACCCCAAGGAGTCCGCATGACCCGCCCCACCGTCCTGTTCGTCTGCGTCCACAACGCCGGCCGCTCCCAGATGGCCGCGGGCTACCTGCAGCACCTCGCCGGCGACCGGATCGAGGTCCTCTCGGCCGGCTCCCAGCCCGCCGACGCGATCAACCCGGTCGCCGTCGCCGCCATGGCCGAGGTCGGCATCGACATCACCGGCAACCAGCCGAAGGTGCTGACCTCCGAGGCGGTCCAGGCCTCCGACGTGGTCATCACCATGGGCTGCGGCGACGAGTGCCCGTTCTACCCCGGCAAGCGCTACGAGGACTGGGTGCTCGACGACCCGGCCGGCCAGGGGATCGAGGCGGTGCGCCCGATCCGCGACGAGATCCGGCGACGGGTCGAGGGCCTCATCGCAGACCTCTGAACCCGTAGGAAACCCCGAAGGGCCGGCCCTCCCAGAAGGAGAGCCGGCCCTCGGCGTACAGCAACAACCAGGTCAGCGGAGGTCGAACCGGTCCGCGTCCATGACCTTGACCCACGCGGCGGCGAAGTCGTTGACGAACTTCTCCGCGGCGTCGCTGGACGCGTAGACCTCGGCGAGCGCCCGCAGCTGCGAGTTCGAGCCGAAGATCAGGTCGTTGGCCGTGGCCGTCCACTTCACCTCGCCGGTGGCAGCGTCGCGGATCTCGTAGACGTTCGCCTCGTTCTCCGACGCCTTGACCTGCGTGCCGGGGGCCAGCAGGTTGGTGAAGAAGTCGGTCGACAGCACGCCGACGCGGTCGGTGAGCACGCCGTGCTGGGTGCCGCCGGCGTTGGCACCGAGCGCACGCAGACCGCCGACGAGCACCGTCATCTCCGGGGCCGTCACGTCGAGCATGTAGGCGCGCTCGACCAGCAGCTTCTCGACCGGCAGCTTCTCGTCCGGCCGGACGTAGTTGCGGAAGCCGTCGCCCCGCGGCTCCAGCACCGCGAAGGACTCGACGTCGGTCTGCTCCTCGGTGGCGTCGGTGCGACCCGGGTGGAACGGCACCGTGATGGTGACGCCCGCGTCCGCGGCCGCCTTCTCGATGGCCGCCGTGCCACCGAGCACGATCAGGTCGGCCAGCGAGATCTGCTTGCCACCGGCGTTGAACTCCTGCTGGATCTGCTCGAGCTTGCCGAGGACCGTCGCGAGCTCCGCGGGGTCGTTGACGGCCCAGCTGCGCTGCGGCTCGAGCCGGATCCGCGCGCCGTTGGCGCCGCCGCGCTTGTCGGTCGAACGGAAGCTCGCGGCCGAGGCCCAGGCGGTCTTGACCAGCTGCTGCACCGTCAGGCCGGAGCCGAGGAGCGTGTCCTTCAGCGCGGCGATGTCGGCGTCACCGACGAGCTCGTGGTCGACGGCCGGCACCGGGTCCTGCCAGATCTGCGGCTCGGGCACCCACGGGCCGAGGTAGCGCGAGACCGGGCCCATGTCGCGGTGGAGCAGCTTGTACCAGGCCTTCGCGAAGGCCTTCGCGAACTCGTCGGGGTTCTCCAGGAACCGCTTCGAGATCGGCCCGTAGACCGGGTCGAACCGCAGCGCGAGGTCGCTGGTCAGCATGGTCGGCTTGCGCTTCGGGGAGTCCGCGGCCGGGCCGGGGATGATCGCCTCGGCGTCCTTCGCCACCCACTGGTGCGCACCGGCGGGGCTCTTGGTCAGCTCCCACTCGTGGCCGAAGAGGATCTCGAAGAAGCGGTTGCTCCACTGCGTCGGCTTGTCGGTCCAGGTGACCTCGAGACCGGAGGTGATCGCGTCGGCCCCCTTGCCGGTGCCGTACGACGACTTCCAGCCCAGGCCCTGCTCCTCGAGCGGCGCCGCCTCGGGCTCGGGGCCGACCAGGGTCGGGTCGCCCGCGCCGTGGGTCTTGCCGAAGGTGTGGCCGCCGGCGATCAGCGCGACGGTCTCCTCGTCGTTCATCGCCATCCGGCCGAAGGTCTCGCGGATGTCCCGAGCGGACGCCAGCGGGTCGGGGTTGCCGTTCGGGCCCTCGGGGTTGACGTAGATGAGGCCCATCTGGACCGCGCCGTACGGCTCGGCGAGCTCGCGGTCACCGGAGTAGCGCTCGTCGCCGAGCCAGGTGTCCTCGGTGCCCCAGATGACCTCCTCCGGCTCCCAGGTGTCGGGGCGGCCGAAGGCGAAGCCGAAGGTCTCGAAGCCCATGTCCTCGAGGGCCACGTTGCCGGCCAGCACGAGCAGGTCGGACCAGGAGATCTTCTGGCCGTACTTCTGCTTCACCGGCCACAGCAGGCGCCGCGCCTTGTCCAGGTTGCCGTTGTCCGGCCAGGAGTTGAGCGGCGCGAAGCGCTGCTGGCCCTCACCGGCGCCACCGCGACCGTCGTAGATGCGGTAGGTGCCGGCAGCGTGCCAGGACAGCCGGATCATCAGGCCGCCGTAGTGACCGAAGTCCGCGGGCCACCAGTCCTGCGAGGTGTGCAGGACCTCGGCGATGTCGGCCTTCAGCGCGTCGACGTCGAGCTTGGCGAACTCCGCGGCGTAGTCGAAGTCGGCACCCAGCGGGTTGCCGGCGGTCGAGTGTGCGTGCAGGACCGAGAGGTCGAGCTGGTTCGGCCACCAATCCTGGTTGGTGCGCGGGTGCGGCACCGTCGACCGCGGCGAGTCGATCGCCGGGTTCTCGCTCTCGCTGCCATGGACGACCGGGCAGCCTTCGGTGTTGCTCATCTGCTTCCTTCCGAAACGGGATTGCTGGCGGAACTGGTGGTGGAGCACGCGGGGCAGGTGCCCCAGTAGATGACCTCGGCCTCGTCGATGGCGTAGCCGTGGTCGTCGTCGGCGGTGAGGCAGGGGGTGTGCCCGACCGCGCAGTCCACGTCGGCGATCGCACCGCAGGTGCGGCACACGACGTGGTGGTGGTTGTCCCCGACCCGCGCCTCGTAGCGCGCGACCGAGTTGGCGGGCTGGATCCGGCGGATCAGCCCCGCAGCCGTGAGCGCGCGGAGCACGTCGTACACGGCCTGGTGCGAGACGTCGGGCAGCTCCTCGCGGACGGCGGCGATCAGGGCGTCGGTGTCCGCGTGCGGACGCTCCCCGATCGCCCCGAGCACCGCGAGCCGGGGACGCGTCACCCGCAGGTCCGCACCCCGCAGCAGCTGCTCGAAGTCGGTCGTCGTCACACCCGCAGTCAAGCGCACAATCTTGAACGAATCAAGAAAACTCGCGGGTAACTTTCAGGCCGAGCGGAACAGTTCGACGAGCTGGTGGCGCGGCACCGGGCGGGGGGCCTGGGCCGAGCACGTGAGCCGCTCGGCCGCACCGGGAAGGGTGCGCACCACGACGTCGTACGTCGCCTTCCCGACATCGAACCGGGTGAACGTGGCCGCACCACCCCGACTCACCCGCACCAGCCGGACGTCGTCGATCCCGACCAGGCCCAGTCGCCGGCGCAGGGCGATCTCGGCGGCCTGGACCGGCATCGCGTACGACGACCTCCCGCGCAGGTGCTCGAGGTCGATCTGGCCGGCGAGGTGGGCACCGGCGACGCGCAGCGCCGACTCCTCGTCCAGCCGGCCGTAGTAGAGGCCGTGCGGCAGGGCGACCAGGTTGCCGGCGAACCGGTCGCCCCCGACGTGCGAGACCTCCCAGGTCGGCTCGGGGTGCGCGGCGCCGAGCGCGAGCGCCACCGGTCGCCCCCGCTCCGCGCAACAGGCGTCGTGGCGGCCGTTGGTGCACACCGCGAGGACCGACCCGTCCGCGGGTTCGAGACCGCTGCCGCGGCCCTCCCGGAGCCCGCCGAGGTCGAGGTCGAACACCTCGCGCAGGTCGCCCACCGTGCCGCGCTCCAGCCGCGGCGCGACCGGATCGGCGTACGCCGCGATCACGGTGAGCCGCTCGGGATCGCGCCGCGCGCGGGGCCGGCGGATGAGCAGCACCTTGGCCGTGTGCTCGGCCGCGAGCCGTTGCAGGCGACTCCCCAGCCCCTCCGGCAGCCGGGCGTCGCGCAGGGCCTTGGCACCCCACGGACCGGCGTGCTCCAGCAGCAGCCACGTGCGCACGTGGGTCGCCGTCCCGGCGACCGGCTCGTCCCGCCCGAGACTGGCCGCGGCGCAGCGGAAGGCGGGCTCAGGCACCGTCCGGGTCCGCCAGCTCCAGCAGTCCCTCACGCACCAGCCGCCGGCAGAGCACCAGGCGGCTGGCCGGATCGAGGGAGGTGAGGTCGGCCGGCGTGAGCGTGGTCCGCGCACGGACCTCCTCCAGCGCCGGGCGCAGCCGGGCCGGCACGTCCAGCGACCGGTCACCCAGCAGCACCTCGATCCGGTCGCCGTGGTCCAGGAGCACACACGGCCGGCCGGTACGCCGTCGCAGCGTCGTCGCGTCCGCGAGCTCGTCGAGGCGTACGACGTCCCGCAGCCCACCGCTCGCCCGCGTCGGCCGGGTCGTGAGGAACCGGCGTACCTCCTGCTCGACGGCGGCCCGCGGGTCGACCGAGGCGACCGCGTCGGCCAGACCGGCCAGTCGCTCACCGAGGCGCTCGGCGAGGACAGCGGGGTCCTCGAGGAAGCCCGCCGGAAGGTGCTCGTCCGGCACCTCGCCCACCACGGACTCGAGCGTGCGGCGCAGCAACCCACGCCAGGTCAGCTGGTTGACGCCGAGGGTCACGTGCAGGGAGACCGCCTGCTCGGTGCGGGCGGCGTGGCGCGTGCCGGCGGGCAGGTAGACGACCATGCCCGGCTCGAGCACCAGGTCCTCGCGGCCGTCCTGTCCGTGGATCTCCCACTGCTTGCGACCGGCGGTCTGGAACACGAAGACGTCGTGCGCGTCGGAGTGCAGCGCGAAGCCCTGCGCGCCGGGCGGCGTCAGGTAGGCGTTGGCCTGGCAGGGGTGGCCGAGCTCCAGCTCCAGCTCGGCGACCAGGTCGCCCAGCGGCGGATGGTAGCGGTGCAGCCCCTGCAGCACGATCGTCGCGCCCTCGCCGAAGAGCGCCAGCGCACGGCGCGGGTCGACGAGCCCGGTGAGGGGCTCGCCGGCCAGGCTGGCCCCGCGCCGCGTGAACGCGGCAGGTGGCAGCACAGCACCGTCCCGGGCCACGCGGACGGCGGGCGTGCGGATCGCCGACGACGTGAGCAGCCGGTCGACGTCGTCGATCCCCAGCAGACCGACGAACCGCCCCGGGTCGGTGCGGTGCAGCTGCGTGCGTGACGCCCAGACCTTGTCGAGGAAGGTCTGGGCGTCACCCGTGAGCAGCTCGAGCGCGCTCACGCAGTCGCGGCGCCGTCGGTGCCGTCGGTCCCGTCACCGTCCGTGGCGTCGCCGTCGGTGCCGTCGGTCCCGTCACCGTCGGTCGCGTCACCGTCGGTGCCGTCGGCGTCACCGCCGCCGTAGGACTCGCCCTGGCCGGGGAGCGGCTCGCCTTCGGACGAGATGATGTCGTTGTCGTTCAGCGGCTCTTCGGGGGTCGTCGTCATCGCAGGTCCTCCTGTCGGGTCCGGCCGCAGGTCCGCGGCCGTCGTCGGCGGCGGTACCCGGGAGGCCGGGGCTCAATCCCCGAGCGTCTCCCGCCCGTGCGGCTCGAGCCAGGTCGCGGCGTCAGGGCCCTTCGGCACGATGCCCGTCGGGTTGATGTCGTGGTGCACCCGGTAGTAGTGCGCCTTGATCTGGTCGAAGTCGATCGTGTCGACGAACCCCGGTGTCTGGAACAGGTCGCGCGCATAGCCCCAGAGGTGCGGCAGCTCGGTCAGCTTCTGCCGGTTGCACTTGAAGTGGCCGTGGTAGACGGCGTCGAACCGCGCGAGCGTGGTGAACAGGCGCACGTCGGCCTCGGTGATCGCCGGCCCCATCAGGTAGCGGCGGGTGGCGAGCCGTTGCTCCAGCCAGTCGAGCGCCGCCCAGAGCCGGTCGTACGCCGCGTCGTACGCCTCCTGCGAACCGGCGAAGCCACACCGGTAGACGCCGTTGTTCACCTCGGTGAAGACGCGGTGCATCACCTCCTCCATCTCCTCGCGCACGTCGGCCGGCCAGAGGTCCGGTGCGTCCGGGCGATGATGCTCGCGCCATTCGAAGAAGAGGTCGTGGGTGATCCACGGGAAGTCGTTGGTGACGACCTTCCCGGACTCGATCTCCACGATCGCGGGGACCGTGACGCCGCGCGGGTAGTCGGGGATGCGGGCGTCGTACGCGTCGCGCAGGAAGTGGATGCCCAGCACCGGGTCGACGCCGCCCGGGTCGAGGTCGAAGGTCCAGCTGCGCTCGTCGTGGACCGGGCCGGGCGCGCCCCACGAGATCACGTCCTCGAGCCCGAGCAGCTTGCGGACGATGATGCTCCGGTTGGCCCACGGGCAGGCGCGGGCGGCGATGAGCCGGTAGCGCCCGGGCTCCACCGGCCACAGCGGTACGTCGGTCGGCTGGTCGCGCGGCGGGCCTCCGTCCGCGGTGATCCGGTCCGGGATGTAGGTCATGTCGCGCTCGAAGGAGGCGCCCTGCTCGACGTACGACGGCATGACGTGCCAGTGCCCCGCTGCTCCGATGTCACACTTCGGTCGTCACGTACGTCAACCCCGTGAACCCCGACACGAAGGACGGAACGATGAAGACGATGACCTGCCAGCAGCTCGGCGGCCCCTGCGACCTGGCCCTCACCGGCGAGACGGCCGACGAGGTGATCAAGAAGCAGGACCAGCACCTCAAGGACATGGTCGCCGCCGGCGACGAGGCGCACGTGCCCGCGCGCAACGACATGAAGGGCCGGTGGAAGCGGCCGATCGCGGGCATGGGCTGGTACCGCGACGTGAAGAAGACGTTCGCCGCCCTGCCCGAGGGCTGACCGCTACAGCGGCTGGTACGTCGGCGGGATCAGCTCGTCGGTGGACCTGCCCCGGTGGTCGATCCCGCTGAACATCGCGCGGTAGCGGTCGAACAGGCTCTGCGCCCGCGCCCGCATCGCCTCCACGTCGACGCCGGGCACCTCCCCGTCGCGCACCACGAAGCGGCCGTCGACCACGACGTGGCGCACGTGCGCACCCGATCCGTGCAGGACCATCGTGCGGACCGGGTCGTCGATCGGTCCGGTCCGGAGGTCGTCGAGCGCGACGACGACCAGGTCGGCCTTCGCCCCCGGGGCCAGGCGCCCGAGGTCGTCGCGCCCCAGCGCGGCCGCACCGCCGAGAGTGGCGGCGCGGTGGAGGTGCGCGACCTGCCCGGCGTCCTGCCGGCGCTCGACGGCCTTGGTGAGGATCGACCCCTGGTCCAGGGCCCGCAGCATGTCCGGCGGGAAGGTGTCGGTGCCCATCCCCAGCCGCACACCGGCCTCGCGGTAGCGGTCGAAGGACTCCAGCACCATGCCGTAGCGGCCGGACGCGAGCGGGCAGAAGACGACGGTGGTCCCGGGTCGGCGACCCGGCGGACGTCGTCTCCGCCCGGCCCGACCTCGGAGTGCCCGTCGACCGCCCACAGGTGCGGGACCATCAGGTCCGGCCCGAGCAGGCCGAGCTCGTCGAGCACCTCCACCGGTCGCTTCCCGTACGTCGACCGCAACGCGTCGAGCTCGTGGTGCGACTGGCCCGCGTGCAGCCGGATCCGGCAGCCGAGCCGGTCGGCCTCCGCGCGGGTACGCCGGAGCAGGTCGGCCGTCTGGGTCTCGATCCGTGCCGGCAGCAGGATCCCGCGGACCCGGCCGGCGTGCGCGCCGTCGTACCTCTCGACGAAGCGGACGGCCTCCGCCAGCCCGGCGGCGCCGCGCGCCGGGTCCCAGTGCGTGCCATAGCCCGACGCGTCGACGGTGGTCACGCCGGCCCGGTAGCTCGGCCCGAGGTAGACGCGGGTGCCGAGCCGGCCAGCGATCTCGACGACGTCGGCGTGCTCCTCCTCGGTCTCCGCCCAGGCCCGGTAGGTCTCCGCGCCGATGAGGACGGCCGTGGTGATGCCGTTGAGCAGCAGCTGCACCAGCGCGTACTCGCGCCGGAAAGCGAGCTCCTCGCGGGTGAACAGCTCGCGCGGGCCGCCGGCGACGTACGCCGTCGACCACTCCTGCCCGTCGACGAGGTCAGGCCCCTGGAAGCTGTCGAAGATCGCGTGGTCGATGTCGCCGAGCGCGTTGAGGTCGACGAAGCCGGGCGCGACCACGGCGTCGCCGCAGTCGGTCCACTCGTCGACCCGACCCGCGAAGCCCGGCCCGACGTACAGGATCCGGTCGTCCTCCCAGACCACCTCGCCGTCGCGGAGCAGGCGGTGGTCGCGGTCGGCGTACCCGATGACGTGGGTGGCGCGCAGGCCCCTCCTCACGACACCCTCACGACAGGGAGCGCGACGGCGTCCACCCCGGCCGGGGCACGGCGTCGATCAGCTGGCGGGTGTAGTCGTGCGACGGCTCGTGCAGCAGCTCGCTGGTCGGCCCCTCCTCCACGACCTGCCCCCGCCGCATGACCAGGGTGCGGCTGCACAGCTGGTTGACGACGGCCAGGTCGTGGGTGATGAACAGCAGCGCGATGTCGCTGCTGTCGCGGATGTCGCAGAGCAGGTTGAGGACCTGGGCCTGGATCGAGACGTCGAGGGCGGCGACCGCCTCGTCGAGCACGAGCACGGCCGGCTCGGCGGCCAGCGCACGGGCGATCGCGACGCGTTGGCGCTGTCCTCCGGAGAGCTGGCGCGGGTACATGGTGGCGTGCCGGGGCAGCAGACCCACCTGCTCGAGCAGCTCCAGCGTGCGCTCGCGGCGCCCGGCCCGGTCGCGCGTCCCCTGCAGCGCCACCGCGGTCGCGACGATGTCGCCGATCCGCTGCGAGCGGTCGAGGGAGAGGTACGGGTCCTGGAAGACCAGCTGCATCTCCTTGGCCCGTCGGCGCCGCTCGCGGGTGCCCGGACGCCGCGCGTCGCGGGTCCGGCCGCACACCTCGATCGTGCCGGCGGTCCGCTGCTCGAGGCCCATCAGCATCCGGGCCACGGTGGTCTTGCCCGACCCGGACTCCCCCACGATCGCCAGCGCCTCCCGCGCCCGCAGCTCGAAGCCCACCCCGTCGACCGCGGTCACCGTCGACCGGCCGCGGCCGGGGAACTCCTTGCTGAGGTCCTGCACCCGTACGACGACCTCGGTCGTCCCGCTCCTGTGGTCAGACACCGGCTGTCCTCTCCTCGGGCCGCGCGGTCAGCGTCGTGGCGAGCTCGTCGGCCCGGTGGCACGCCACCGCCCCACCCGCCCCGACGGTCAGCGCCGGCTTCGTGGTCGTGCACACGTCGGCCACGTGGGCGCACCTGCTCGCGAACGAGCAGCCCTCACCCGCCTCGAACGCCGCGAGCGGCCGGCCCGGGATCACCGGCAGCCGTGGCACCTGGACGTCGATGCTCGGCCGCGAGACCAGCAGGCCCGCGGTGTAGGGGTGCCGCGGCTCCTCCGCGAGCGAGTCCGAGTCGTGCAGCTCGACCAGCGTGCCGGCGTACATCACGGCGGTGCGGTCGCAGGTGGCGGCGGCGAGCTCGAGGTCGTGGGTGATGAACAGCATCGCCATCCCGCGCTCGCGGCGGAGGTCGCCCAGGATCGCCATGACCTCCGACTGGGTCGTGACGTCGAGCGCGGTGGTCGGCTCGTCGGCCAGGATCAGGTCCGGCTCGATCGCGATGGCGGTGGCGATCATGACCCGCTGCAGCAGGCCGCCCGAGAGCTCGTGCGGGTACTGCCGCAGGCGCCGCTCCCCGTCCGGGATCCCGACGTCGCCGAGCAGGTCGACGGCACGACGCGCGGCCGTGGCCGCGTCGAGGCCGAGGTGCGCACGCATCGCCTCGGTCATGAAGTCGCCGATCCGGTGCACCGGGTTGATGTGGGCACGCGGGTCCTGGAAGATCATCGCCGCCTTGCGCGCCCGCACCCGGCGCAGCGTCGTGCGCCCGGAGCCGAGCACCTCCTCGCCGGACACCTCGATCCGGCCGCTGACCTTCGCCGCCCGCGGGAACAGCCCGAGCACCGAGCGGGCCGTCATGGACTTCCCGGAGCCGGACTCCCCCACCAGGCCGAGTGCCTCGCCCGGCCCGATCTCGAGGCTGACGCCGTCGACGATGGTGCGCGGCTCGCCCGCCACGGTGACCTGCACCTGCAGGTCCTGGATGCTCAGCGCGGCACTCATGCGCGCTCCTCCGATCGCTTCGAGAGCTTGTCTCCCAACACGATGACCGAGCCCACGAGCAGGCCGATGCACAGCGCCGCGGCGATCGCCTCGCCCGGCTGGCTGCGCTGGATGCTGTCCATGCCCGAGCGCATGGTCAGGCCCCAGTCCGAGGTCGGCGGCTGGACGCCGAGCCCCAGGAACGACAGCGAGGACAGGTCGATCAGCGCGAAGCCGAGCGAGCTGACGCCCTGCGCGACGATGAGCGGCATCAGGTTGGGCAGCAGGTGGCGCAGGCAGATCGCCAGCCCGCTGCGGCCCTGGACCCAGGCCGCCGACACGTAGTCGAGCTTCACCTCGCGCAGGGCCGCGCCGCGGACGATGCGGGCGACGTACGGCGTGTAGCCGATCGTCAGGCCGACGACCGGTCCGGTCACGCCGGGCCCGGCGATGCTCACCGCGCCGAGGGCGAAGATGATGCCCGGGATCGCGAACAGGATGTCGAGCACCCGGGAGATGAACGCGTCCACGACGCCGCCGGCCCACGCGCTCAGCAGCGCGATCGCCGTGCCCACGATGCTCGACAGGACGATCACCGAGACCGACGCGAGCAGGGCGACGCGGGCGCCGTACATGAGGCGGGACATCAGGTCCCGGCCGAGCGCGTCGGTGCCGAGCAGGTGCGCACCGGACGGACCGGCGTACGCGTCGAGCGGGGCGGGCAGGTTGGGGTCGTGCGGCGCGATCCACGGCGCGAGCACCGCAGCCAGCACGACGAGGGCGACGAACCCGGCCGCGAGGGTGCCGCCCGGACCGAGCACGAGCCAGGCCCGGCGGACCCAGCGCCGGGGGCGCGAGGCCACGGTCGTGACCGGGGCCGCTGCGAAGGTGGTCATGCGCTTCTCCTGTCCGCTCAGCCGAGCGAGATCCGGGGGTCGACGAGCGTGTAGACGAGGTCGACGACGGTGTTGATGACGACGAAGCTCACGACGAGCACCAGGATCACGGCCTGCACCACGACGGAGTCGCTGCGCAGGATCGCCTGCACCAGCAGGGATCCGAGGCCGTCGAGCCCGAAGACGCTCTCGACCACGACGGCACCCGCGATGAGTGTGGCGACCGCCAGGCCGAGCACGGTCGAGATCGGGATCAGCGAGTTGCGCAGCACGTGGTGGCGCAGCACGTAGCCGCCGTCCAGGCCGCGGCTCTGCGCGGTCTCGACGTGGTCGCTCGCGAGCTCGGCGGCCACCGAGGCCCGGGTGATCCGGGCCAGGTAGCCCACCGACGCGAGGCTCAGCGTCACCGCCGGCAGGGTGAGGTGCCACAACCGGTCGCCCGCGCCCGACCCGGCTCCGAACATCGGGAACCAGCCCAGCTTGAGGGCGAAGAGCCAGATCAGCGCGACCCCGCTCACGAAGACCGGCGTGGCCAGGAAGCCGGTCGTCACGGCCGTGACCGCCGAGTCGACGACGCCGGGGCGGGTGCCGGAGAGCACCCCCAGACCGATGCCGACGACGGCGATGATGAGGCCGGCGTACAAGACGAGCAGGAGGGTCGTCGTCATCCGCTCGCCGAGCAGCGTCGTCACGTTCTGCTTGTAGGCGATGCTGCGGCCGAAGTCCCCGTGCAGGACGTCGGTCAGCCACGACCAGTAGCGGGTGAGGAACGGGTCGTCGAGGTGGTACTTCGCCTTGACCGCGGCGATCTGCTCGGGCGACGCGCTCCGGTTCCCGAGCAGGAAGCTGAGCGGGGTGCCCGGCGCGAGGTCCATCAGGCTGAACACCAGGAACGACGCGGCGAGCGTGACCACAACGAGCGTGGCCAGCCGCCGGGCCAGGAACCGGAGCACGTGCATGGCGGTCGTCCCCCTACTTCGTGCCGATGTGGGCGGCCCACGGGTAGTAGAGGTAGTTGGACGACGCGGTGGCGCCGGTGATCCGGTTGCCCTGGAAGAGGATCACCGGCAGGAACTCCAGCGGCGTCCAGACGGCGTCGGTGACGACCTTCTCCTGGATCTTCGCGACCATCGCCGCCCGGCTCGCGGGGTCGAGGTCCTTGCGGGCGGCCGCCACCTCGTCGCTCACGTCGTTGTAGTCGGAGTAGTTCGCGTCGTCGCCCTTCGCGAACATCGTGTAGGAGTCGAGCGGGTCGGCCACGCCGTAGTACGTCGTGAGGAAGGCGTCGATGCCCTTGCGCGCGTTGGGGTCGGTGTAGAGGTTCCCGTACTGCTCGACCGGGATCGTCTTGATCCTCACGTTGAGCCCGATCGCCTGGCCGGAGGCCTGGATCAGGTTCGCCGTCTGCTCGTGCACCGCCGAGCTGCCCTGGACGGCGATGGTGATCGGCGTCTTCGGCGAGCCCGCCTCCTCGACCAGCTTCTTCGCCTCGTCGAAGCTGACGTCGGTCGACGGCAGCTGGTCGTACGCCGCCTGGAAGGCGCCCCTCGCGTAGGTCCAGCTGCCGGGCGCCGCCAGGGACTTGGCCCCGATCGCCGCGCCCTGGAACACCGTGCTGGCGAGCGCGTTGCGGTCGGTCACGAGGGAGAGCGCCTGGCGGATCCGCGGGTCGGCGTACGGGCCGGTGGTCGCGGAGCCGACGAGGGCCCAGTAGATCAGCGAGTCGCCCATGACGACCTTGCCCTGGCTCGACGAGCCCTCCAGGGTGTCGAGACCGGCCGGCGGCAGGTAGAAGAACTCGCCGTCCACCTTGCCGCTGCTCAGCGCGAGCACGGAGGTGGCCTCGTCGGCGACGAAGGTGAGGACGAGCTTGGACGAGACCGCCTTCAGCGTGGGGTCCCAGTAGTGGTCGTTGCGGACCAGCGTCAGCGACTGGCCGGGCTTCCAGGTCTGGAACGCGAACGGGCCGGTGCACATCGGCAGGTGTGCCGGCGTACCGAAGTCGGCGCCGGCGGCCTGCGTGCTCGCCTTCTCCGTGACGATGCCGGCCAGGCTCGCGAGCGACTGGTTGAGGAGCGCGTCGGGCTGCTTGAGCTTGACGGTCACCTGCAGCGGCCCGGTGGCGGTCACCGAGGCGATGTTCGTGAAGTACTTGGTGATGTAGCTGCCCGAGCTCGGGTCCAGGCTGCGGCCGATGCTCCACGCCGCGTCCTCGGCGGTCAGCGGCTTGCCGTCCCAGAAGGTGATGCCCGGCCGGAGCGTGTAGACCCAGGTCGTCGCGTTGGGGTTCGTCCACCTCTCCGCGAGGCCGGGGCCGACCTTGAAGTCGGGCTCGGCCCGCAGCAGGCTCTCGCAGGAGTTGGCGAGCGCGGTGTTCTCCGCGTAGTTGAAGGACTTGATCGGGTCGAGGCTGAGCGGCTCGTAGGGCAGGTTCCAGGTGATGGTCCCGGCGTCGTGCGTGCCGGCAGGCGTCGTGGTCCGCAGGTCGCTGAAGTCGAGCTGCGGGTGTGCCGCGCCGGCGGTGGAGCCGCCGCAACCGGCGGCGAGCAGGGTCAGCGAGAGCGCCGAGAGCGCCGCCGCGGAACGGGCAAGGGTGCTGCGCATGGGTTGTCTCCTCGGGTGGTTCAGCTCGTGCGGGTGGTGACGGTGGTGGTGCGGGCGCTGTCGAGGACGCGGCCGTCGCGGGCGACGAGGCGGCCCGCCCGGGCCACCCAGCGCGGGGCGGGGCGGTCGACGACGGCCTGTGCCGGGCTCTCCGCGTCGACGAGCATGAAGTCGGCCGGGTCCCCGGGGGCGAGGCCCGAGCGCGGCAGCCCGAGCAGGTCGGCGCCGGCCTCGGCGGCAATCGCCAGGCAGGTCTCGAGGTCGTCGTCAGTGACGGCCCCGGTGTGCCAGGCGAGCAGGTGAGTGCGGTCGATCATGTCGGCGTTGCCGAAGGGGCTCCACGCGTCGCGGACGCCGTCGGACCCCAGCACGACGCGTACGCCGGCGGCCCGCAGTTCGGCCACGGGGATCATCCCGTCCTCGCCGAGCGCGGCCGTGGCCAGCGTGATGCCGGCGGCGGCCGTGGCTTCCGCCAACGCGGGCAGCTCGTCCGGCGGGCAGTCGTGGAAGCAGAACGCGTGGCCGATGGTGACCAGCCCCTGCATGCCGAGCGCCGTGGTGCGCCGGATGATCTCCTCGACCTGCTCGATGCCCTCCCGGCCGCGGTCGTGCAAGTGGATGTCCAGGCCCACGCCGAGCCGCTCGGCGAGCCCGAAGACGATGTCGAGGTGGCCGGCGAGGTCGCCGTCGAGACCCACCGGGTCGATGCCGCCGATGAGCCGCGCACCCGCGCTCACGGCGTCGCGGAGCAGGGCCGCGGTGCCCGGCGTGCGCAGGATGCCGAGCTGGGGGAACGCCACGATCTCGACGTCGAGCACCCCGACCAGCTGCGCGGCCGCCTCGGCGACGCCGGCGACGTTGCCGAGCCCGTGGACCGGTGCCACGTCGACGTGCGCGCGCAGGGCACGGGCGCCGCGGGCGACGTACTGGTCCATGAGGCGGGCCGTGCGGGTCGCGACCGGCGTGGTCATCGACAGCTGCAGCCGGACGTCGTTCTCGATCAGCTCCTCGAGGCTGGCCGCCGGCATGCGGGAGACCCAGGGCTCGCCCCAGGTGGTCTTGTCCGGGTGGCAGTGCGCGTCGACCAGGGTCGGGAGCAGCAGCCCACCGGCGCCGTCGACGGCCGCCTCGTCCAGGTCCTTCGCGTCGGAGCGACCGCCGCGGGTGGGCTCCACGGACCGGATCCGTCCGTCCTCCACGAGGACGTCGACCACGCCCTGTCCGTGGACCCGGACACCGGTCACCTTCTCCAGCCGCACCGCTCGCCTCCTTAGTGGTATACCGTTAATGAGCGAGGACCGTAGCACCGTCGGCTTTCGTTGTGAACCCCCTCACCCGAGGCGCTGCGATACGGCTGGCCAGGCGGCTATGCTCGCGTCGACAGCCGCCGCGATCGAGGCGCTCTGAGCGCTAGCGGAATACCACTGACGACAGGATCGACGTGACCGAGGACGTGGCGGGACGCTCGCTGAGCACCCAGGCCTACGAGGAGCTCAAGCAGCAGATCGTCGGCCTGCGCCGGCCTCCGGGGCAGCGCCTCGTGGAGCGCGACCTCGCCGCCGAGCTGGCCATCTCGCGCATCCCCCTGCGCGAGGCGCTGCGGCGGCTCGAGGTCGAGGGCCTGGTGGTGATCGTGCCGCGGCAGGGCGCGATGGTCGCGCCGTTCACCGCGGCCGACGTACGTCACCTCTTCGACGTCCGCGAGTCGACCGAGGTGCTGGCGGCCCGGCTGGCCGCCCAGAACTGCGACAGCGCCGGGCTGGCGCAGGCCCAGCGCGAGCTCGTCGCGGCCCGGGACGCGATCGCGCGGTCCGACGGCCGGGCGATCGCGTCGGCCAACGCGGGCTTCCACGAGGCGGTGATCGCGATGTCGGCCAACCCCCTGCTGCAGTCGATGATGCAGCCCATCAACGCGCGGGTGCGGTGGCTCTTCCACCTCACCCACGAGGACGACGACAGCCAGCAGTGCCAGGAGCACGAGGAGCTCTACCGCGCGATCGCCGCCGGCGACGCCGACCGGGCCGGCACCATCGCGCTCGAGCACGTCCGCGGCACCCGGCAGGACAGCCTCGAGAAGGCCGCCCACTGGACGATCCCCGAGCTCGACCCGGTCCAGGTCACCCGGACCCGGCAGCGGGTGGCGCGCTGATGGCCGCCTCGATCGACCGCGGCCGGCTCGGTGGGCTGATCCGGCAGGAGCTCGCGACGTACGTCGCCGACCACCCGGCCGCACAGGCGGCCCACGCCCGCGCCGAGCACCTGCTCGGGCGGGTGCCGATGACCTGGATGATGAAGAACCCGGCGTCGTTCCCGCTCTACCTGGCGGCGGCGCGCGGCAACACCGTCACCGACCTCGACGGGCGCAGCTACCTCGACTTCTCGCTCGGCGACACCGCCGCGATGGCGGGTCACTCGCCGCAGCCGGTCGTCGACGCGGTCCAGCGGCGGTTCGGGGAGATCGGCGGCGCGACCGCCATGCTCCCGACCGAGGACGGTGAGTGGGTCGGCGCCGAGCTCACCCGCCGGTTCGGGCTGACCCGCTGGAACTTCGCGCTCACCGCCACCGACGCCAACCGGTGGGCCATCCGCCTGGCCCGAGCCGTCACCGGCCGGCCGAAGCTGCTGTTCCACAGCTACTGCTACCACGGGTCGGTCGACGAGTCGCTCGTCGTCGCCGACGGTCGTGGCGGATCGGTGTCGCGTCCGGGCAACGTCGGTGCGCCGGTCGACGTGGCGCTGACCTCGCGCGCGGCGGAGTTCAACGACCTCGCGGGGCTCGAGGAGCAGCTCGCCCACGGCGACGTCGCCGCGGTGGTGATGGAGCCGGCGCTGACCAACATCGGCATCGTGCTGCCGGAGCCGGGCTACCTGGACGGCGTACGCGACCTCACGCGGCGGTACGGCGCCCTCCTGCTGATCGACGAGACGCACACCCTGTCGGCCGGCCCGGGCGGCTGCACGCGGGCGTGGGGCCTGGAGCCGGACATCGTCGTCGTGGGCAAGGCGATCGGCGGCGGCGTCCCGGCCGGTGCGTACGGGGTCTCCGCCGAGTTCGCCGACTCCGTGCTGGGCCGCTCCGACCTCGACATCGTCGACATGGGTGGCGTCGGCGGCACCATGGCCGGCAACGCGGTCTCCCTCGCCGCCGTGCGCGCCACCTTGTCGGAGGTGCTCACCGACGATGCGTTCGACGGCATGATCGCCACGGCGACCCGCTACACGACCGGGGTCCGGGCCGTCTTCGACGAGTACGACGTCCCCTGGACCGTCATCCAGCTCGGCGCCCGCGCGGAGTACCGGTTCACCCCGGTCGCCCCGCGCAACGGCACCGAGGCCGACGCGGCCCACGACCAGGAGCTCGACGACTACGTGCACCTGGCCCTGGTCAACCGCGGCATCCTGCTCACCCCGTTCCACAACATGGCGCTGATGGGGCCCACCACCACCGCCGACCACGTCGACACCCACCTCGCCGCGCTGCGGGAGGTCGTCGGGGCGCTGGCGTGTTGAGTCGCCCCCTCGCTGTCGTTGGTTGAGTAGCCGCGAGCGCCAGCGAGCGGCGTGTCGAAACCAACTGCCGCTTCCTTCGGGGCCAGTCACTGGCGGCCGCACCGTAGCCGAGTCGGCACGGGCTTCGCCCGCGCCGCCGCTTCGCGGCCGCCACAAAACATGCCCTGACCTGCGCATTTGTTGTCGAAATGCCTTCTGAAATTGTTCGAACAGGTGTATGATCGAAGGAGTTGATCAGCTCTATCTCGGGAGTCTCGATGACCGTGGACCAGGTGCTCTGCCACCCGATCCTCGCCTGCGCACGAGACCTCGAGAAGGCCTTGAAGTCAGTCGCAGAGATGTCGGCCGACTACCTCCGCACCCGGGACAAGGAAGCAGCTCTCCTGACCCTGGCCAGGGTCGAAGCCGAGGCCGCCGAGCTGCGGCTACGGATCCTTGCGACAGCGGGTGATGTCGCCGAGGAGCGCGCCGCCCGCGACGCCGGCACCTGGTACGCCCACGCCACCCACATCACGGCGACCGCTGCTCGCGCCGACCTCCACCTCGCCGCCGACCTCGTCGCCCACCCGCTCACCGCAGCGGCCATGCGAGCCGGGTCCGTCAACACCGCGCAGGCGCGGGTGATCATCCGCTCGATCGACAAGCTCTCGGACGAGGTCGACGACCTCACCCGCACCCGCGCCGAGAAGCACCTCATCAACCTCGCCCAGACCTACGACCCCCGCGACCTGCGGGTCCTCGGAACCAAGATCCTCGAAGTCGTCGCCCCCGACATCGCCGAGGCCGAGCTCGGCAAGGCACTGGAACGTGAGGAACAAGCCGCCCGCGACAAGTGCAGCGTGAAGCTGCAACGCCGTGGCGACGGGACCACGAAGATCGCCGCCCTGGTCCCCGACTCGATCGCCGAGCGGCTCGCCACCTACCTCGACGCCGAGGACTCACCCCGCGTGACGAAGTCCAGGTCCCGTGGTGAGGCGTTCTGCCGACTGCTGGAGGTCCTCGACCCCAACCGGCTGCCCGACCACGGTGGTGACGCCACGGCCGTGATCGTGACCCTCCCCTACGAGGCCCTGGTCAATGACCTCGGGTCCGCGATGCTCGGCGGCACCGTCATCTCCGCATCCGAGGCCCGCCGCCTGGCGTGCACCGCGAAGATCATCCCCGCCGTCCTCGGCGGGAAGTCCGAGGTCCTCGACCTGGGTCGGGGTAGGCGCCTCTATGCACCCCATCAGCGCAAGGCCATGTGTCTGCGGGACAAACGCTGCCGGGCCGAGGGCTGCTCGATTCCGGCGGCGTGGACGGAGGCGCACCATCTGAAGCCCTGGTCCGAAGGCGGCAGAACAGACCTCGCCGACGGCGTGCTGCTCTGCTCGCACCACCATCATCGGGCCCACGACACCCGGTACACGATGACCAAGCTGGCCTCGGGCGACGTCCGGTTCCACCGCAGGACGTGAGGGTCGGACGCCTACGGGCTATGGGTCGAGTGACCCATAGTCGGTAGCGGCGCGACCACCACCGACCGGCCCCGAGAGCATGGCGCCGGGCCTCGTGACGGTTGCTGCGCAACCTCCTCGACCAGCGGCGCGGTCGAGCGCACCCCCGTGGCGGCCGCGTAGCGGCGGCGCGGGCGAAGCCCGTGCCGACTCCGCGCCGTCCAAGCCCGTCGTGAGGGACCCGGGGTCAAGGGCGCCGCAGGCGTCGCGCAGCGATGCCGGAGACACCCTTGACGCCGGGGCACGACGGGCTACGGTGCGGCCGCCCGTGGCCAGCCCCGTAGAGCACCAGAGAGGTCTCGCGACGGTTGCTGCGCAACCTCCTCGACCACCGGTTGGTTGGTCAGGCGAGGTAGACCTTCCGCAGCGGAGAGCGGATCTCCCACTCGGTCCGCTCTCCGGCGTCCAGCCGGACGACGACGCCCGGACGGAGCTCCACCGACTCCCCCGACGCGAAGCGCACCGTCCCCTCCCCGGACAGCACCACGAAGACCTCGTCCGCCTCGACGTCGCGGACGACACCGGGCGTGATCTCCCAGATGCCGATCTCGACCTCGCCGAAGGACCCGAGCTCCACCACCCCCGCGGCGGGCGAGCCGGACACCACGTCCAGCTCCCCGCCGCGCGGCACCGCCACGGCGAGGGCGTCCACGCTCCGCGGCAGGGTCACGAGTCGAACCCCAGCCCCAGCGCGTCCAGCGTGCGCAGCCACAGGTTGCGCCGGCCGCCGCGCTGGTCGGCGCGGTCCAGCGACCACCGGGTCGCCTGGATGCCGATCGAGGCGATCGGCTCGGGCGGGAACGGCAGCGGCTTGCGGCGCACCATCTCCAGCTGGGTGCGCTCGGTCGAGAGGCCGGCGAGCCGGTCGAGCATGACCTCCGCGCCGAAGCGGGTGGCGCCGACACCGAGCCCGGTGAAGCCGGCGGCGTGCGCGACCCGGCCCTGGAGCGCGAGGCCGAAGAACGCGCAGAACCGGGTCGAGGTGTCGATGGCGCCCGCCCACTGGTGGGTGAACCGCAGCCCGGACAGCTGCGGGAACGTCGTGAAGAAGTGCTCGGCGAGCTTGCGGTGCGTCTCGGGGCGGACCTCGTACTCCGGGCGGACCTTGCGGCCGTAGCGGTAGATGGCGTCGTACCCGCCCCACAGGATCCGGTTGTCCTTCGTGATCCGGTAGTAGTGGAACTGGTTGTTCATGTCGCCGATGCCCTGCCGGCCGTCCCAGCCGATCGAGGCGAGCTGCTCGCCCGACAGCGGCTCGGTCATCAGCACGTAGTCGTAGACCGGGATCGTGAACATCCGGTAGCGCGGCAGCAGGCTCGGGAAGACGTTGGTCGCGAGCGCCACCCGATCGGCGGTCACCGAACCGCGCGCGGTGGAGACCCGCACCGAGCCCGTCCTCCCGGAGGCGGAGATCCCCGTGGCCCGGCTGTGCTCGAAGATCTCGACGCCGAGATCGGTCGCCACGCGCGCCAGCTCGATCGCCAGCTTGGCCGGGTGCACCATCGCGACGTCCGGGTCGAGGACCGCGGCGAGGTACGTCGGGCTGTTGACCAGCTTGCGCAGGTCGTCGCCCTCGATCAGCTCGGCTCCGCTCGCCCGCAGCTCCTCGACCTGGTGCGGCTCGGTCGCCACGGCCAGGTCCCCGGTGCGCTCCCAGTCGACGTCCATGGCGAAGTCGCGCACGGTCTGCTCGATGGCGTCGAGGTTCGCGATGCCGAGCCGCTCGAGCTCGGCGTACTCCTCGGGCCAGCGGTTGCGGCCGTTCTCCTCGCCGTGGGTGATGCTGGCGGCGCAGAAGCCGCCGTTGCGGCCCGACGCGGCCCAGCCGATCTCCTCCGCCTCCAGGAGCACGACGCGCCGCTGCGGGTCGCGCTGCTTGGCGACCACCGCGGTCCACAGGCCGCAGTAGCCGCCGCCCACCACCAGCAGGTCGGTCGTGACGCCGCCGGTCAGCGACGGGTAGGCGACGCGACCTGGCACATCCTCCAACCAGAAGCAGGCGTCGCGGACGCCGGCCAGGGCGTGGTCGACAGCGGAGGTGTCGGGGGCGGTACGGGAGAAGACGGTGCCACGGGGTGCAGAGCTCACCGCCCCACCCTCCCGGCCGAACCGGTCACCGCACCAACGCCAGTCTGTCGATCTCGGACAGCCCTCACGCGCCGATCCGTCCATTGCGCCCGGATGGCGTTCACCCCGCATGGAGCAGCCGTACAGCGATCACCAGCTCCTCCAGCTGACGGAAGTTCCGCAGGTCGCAGCCCGTGCGCTCGGCGATCCGCTCCAGCCGGTAGTACGCCGTGTTGACGTGCACGTGCAGCCGCTCGGCAGCCGTCTTCGCGTTCAGGTCGCTGTCGACGTACGCCATCAGCGTCTGCACCAGCCCGCCGCCACGGGCGATGTCCTCCTCGACGAAGTGGCGCAGCTCGGGGCGGATCAGCCGGCGCGCGGTGGGATCCTCGCGCAGCACCATGTAGTCCAGGGTCGAGAGCATCGACAGCGCACACACGCCCGCGGCACCGTCGAGGGAGTCACGCGCCACGACGGCCTCCCGGTACGCCTCCGGTACGCCGGACAGGCCGTGGTGCACCGTGCTCATCCCGACCACCATCCGCAGCCCCTGTCGGCCGAGCCGGCCGTGTGCGCGCTTGAGGTCCCGCACCGCCCGCGACCCGTCGCCCGCCGCCGGCAGCACGCCCACGATCTGGTCCTGGCGGATGACGACGACGCCACGGTCCTCGCCGATGACCGCCCGCACCGTGCCGAGCGCCGACCGCAGGCTCTGCCCCGGGCGCAGCGGCGCGTCCGGCACGGCGACCACGACCGCGAGGGACGTGGCGCGGTCCAGGCCGCACGAGACCGCGAGGGCGCTGCGCGGGCCGGCGGGCTCGCGCCCGGCGAGCAGGTCCTCCGCGAGGTCGCGCCGCACCCGGTCGCCCTCGGCGAGCTCGGCCTGCTGCGCGGCGAGGAACGCCTCGCTCGCGACCGTGCTCCCCAGCTCGATGACCTGCATCAGGTGGGTCGCGACCCCGAGCGCGGCATCGCGCAGCCGAGGGGCCCGGGCGGCCGCCACGACGCCCTCCCAGAGGGTGACCTGGCCGATCCGGAACGCCGCCAGGAAGTCGGCGAGCTCGAGTCCGGCCTGCAGCCGCAGCGTCGCCTGCTCGGCGGTGATCGGAAAGTCCTCGCGGACCGCCGGGCGACCCTCGCGCAGCGTGTCGAGGACCGCGACGTAGATGGCGCGGGTGTGGGTGGTGACGTTGGCGCGCAGCTCGGGGTCCGCGTTGGCGGCGTACGCCGGCACCTGCTCCCAGAACCGGTCGACCGAGGTCGCGACGAGGTCGTCCAACCCGGACTCGACCGCCACGACGATCTCACCGACGAGCGACGTACCCACCCGGGCAGCGTAGAGCCGTCCAAAGGGTGTTGTGGTCCGGCCCCAGGAACCGCGGGCATAGGCCGGATTATGCTGCCGGTGTAACCGCGGTCACACCACCGGTTGCATGCTCCCCGCACCGAACCCCCTCGGAGGCTGCCTTGACGACCGTGCTGCCCGAAGACCAGGACGCTGACCAGCAGACCAGCGGCGAGATCGGACGGAGGCGGTTCGTCGGCTACCTCGTCGCCGCACCGACCCTCGCCGTCGCGGTCCGCCTCGGCCTCGACGAGACCGTCGCGAGCGATCCCGCCGCGGCCGCCGTGCCGTCGGTCGCGGGTCCGGCGGAGCTGTTCGACCTCAGCGACCTGCTGAAGGCCGCTGCCGCACCGACCGCGAACATGATCACGCTCACCGTCGACACCGACGGGATCGCCCACTTCGCGGTCCCCCGGGCCGAGGTCGGGCAGGGCATCACCACCTCGACGGCGATGCTCATCGCCGAGGAGCTCGACCTGCCGATGAGCCACGTGATGGTGACGCTGGCGCCGGCCCGCCCCGAGCTGCTCTACAACCAGATCACCGGCGGCTCGAACACGACGTACACCACCTACGTGCCGATCCGCACCGCCGCCGCCATCGCCCGCCAGCGGCTCGTCGAGGCGGCCGCGCAGAAGTGGGGCGTGAGCGCCTCGACGCTCCGCACCAGCAACGGGTACGTCGTCCGACCCGACGGCGCGCGGCTCAGCTACGGGTCGCTGGCCGTGGCCGCCCGGGCGCAGTCGACCTCCACGTCGTCGGCCACCCTCAAGGACCCCAGCACCTACCGGGTCATCGGCAAGCCGCACAGCCGCGTCGACGCGCACCTCGCGGTCACCGGCCAGAAGAAGTACGCCATGGACCTGAAGATCAAGGGCGCGAAGCCGACCATGGTCTGCCGGCCGCCGACGGTCAACGGCAAGGTCGTGAAGATCCACAACGCCGCCGCGGTGCGGGCGATGCCGGGCGTGACGCACGTCGTGGAGATCTCGACCGGCGTCGCGGTGCGCGCGCGGACCTTCGGCCAGTGCATCGACGCCGTGCGCGCGCTCGAGGTCACCTGGGGCCCGGGGACGATCGGCACCAAGTCCGACGCCGACATCCTGAACGAGCTCAAGGGCGCGGAGCTGCCGCTCGTCGTACCCGCCGTCCCCGCCCTCGCACAGACCGTGGACACCGCCTTCACGTTCTGGTTCGCCGGCAACTCCGCGCTGGAGACCAACTGCGCGGTGGCCGACGTACGCTCCGACTCCGCCGAGATCTGGGGCTCCTTCAAGACACCGATCACCGCCCAGGAGCGGGTCGCCCAGCTGGTCGGGCTGCCGACCGACAAGGTCAAGGTCCACGTCACCGAGGGCGGCGGCTCGTTCGGCCGCAAGCTCTTCTACGACGCCGCGCTCGAGGCGGCCGAGGCCTCGAAGAAGATGGGCAAACCGGTCCGCCTGATGTGGCACCGCGCCGACGACGCGCGCCAGGGACGGGTGCACCCGATGTCCACCTCGCGGATCCGTGCCACCGTGCTCGGCGGCAACGTGCTCACTTACGAGCAGCGGCACACCAGCGTGAAGACCGACTTCAGCCACGGACTCGGCGAGATCATCACCGGCCTCTCCGCGCAGCTGCCGGTCGGCGACCTGGGTTGGTCCGAGACGGTCTACGCGCTGAGCCAGGCGACCCACTACAACTTCGGGCTCACCACGCAGCTGCTCAACGAGGTCGAGACCGGCTTCAACACCGGCTCGATGCGCAACATCTACTCCCCCAACGCCGCGGTCGCGCGGGAGCTCACGGTCGACAAGATCGCGAAGCTCGTGGGCAAGGACCCGCTCGCCTTCCGCAAGGAGTTCGCCTACAGCCCGCGCAGCGTCGCGGTGCTGGACAAGGTGGCGAGCGCGGGCAGCTGGGGCCGGAAGATGCCGGCCGGGCACGCGCAGGGCATCGCGATCCACAACGAGTACCACGCCCACACGGCCTGCCTGGTCGAGATCGACTGCACCACCGCGACCATGAACCGCAAGGTCCGCGACGCCGTCACCGGCCCGCGCGTCACCAAGGTCGTCTTCGCCGTCGACATCGGGCGGCCGGTCAACCCGCGCGGCCTCGAGGCCCAGATGATGGGCGGGATCATGGACGCGATCGCGCTGGTCCTCACGTCCTCGCTGCACCTCAAGGACGGCTACTTCCAGGAGGCCAGCTGGGACAACTATGCCTACACGCGGGAGTGGAACGTCCCGCCGAAGGTCGAGGTCATCATCATGCCGCCGACCAGCGACGACCCGGGCGGCGCCGGCGAGCTCGGCGTACCGGCAGCGGCGGCAGCCGTCGCAGCGGCGTACGGACGGGCGATGGGGAAGATGCCGACGTCGTTCCCGATCAACCACCACAAGCCGCTCTTCTTCAAGGTGAAGCCGACCATCCCGCCGATCCCCGCCTCGCCCACCAACGGCCTGACCTTCTACTGATCGGAGCACCCCGATGCCCAAGCACACCTTCAAGGTCAACGGCGACAAGGTCACGGTCGACGCCCCCGACGACGTGCACCTTCTCTGGATCCTGCGCGACGTCCTCGGCATCACCGGGCCGAAGTACGGCTGCGGGATCAACGTCTGCAAGGCCTGTACGTCGCACATCAACGGCCGGGCGTTCAACCCCTGCTCGGTCCCCGTCGGGAAGATCAAGCCGGGCGACGAGATCACCACGATCGAGGGCCTGCCCAAGACCGTGGGCAAGAAGCTGCACCCGATGCAGAAGGCCTGGCTCGAGCACGACGTCGCGCAGTGCGGCTACTGCCAGCCGGGCCAGATCATGGCCGCGGTGGACCTGGTGAAGAAGGTCCACGCCGAGGGCCGGGAGATCACCGAGCACGACCTCGACACGCTGCGGAACATCTGCCGCTGCGGCACCTACCCGCGGCTGCGGCAGGCGATCCTGGACGGCGCCAAGGACATGTAGCGGGAGCATAACTTCACTTACGGCGCAAGGGTTTGTGAAGAGGTCTACAACGCGTTGCGTAATTTCTTACGCGCTGCGTATCGTTCTTCTCGTCAGGCACTCCGCCCGCACCCCTACCGAGGAGAACACCATGACCACCAAGACCGCCCCGAAGAAGCCCCACGTCACCAACTACGTCTCGGACCTGTTCGACGTCGTCAAGGGCTCGGCCGACGACCTGCTCGACAGCGTGAAGACGCTGGAGAAGTCGGCCCGCACCCGCAGCAAGGAGCTCCGCGACGCGGCCCTCCCGTCGGAGAAGGACATCAAGCGCCTGCGCAAGCAGACCGTCAAGCTCACTGACGAGGTCGAGCGGATCACCAAGATCAAGGGCTCGACGAAGTCCAGCAAGTAGCCCGCACGACCCCGAGGGGCGGTCGCCGATCCGGCGGCCGCCCCTTCGTCGCGTCCCGGCCGCGGCCGCTGTAACACGTGGTCCGACGCTGTAGTACGACGAGATCTCGCCGTACTACACCGAAGCTCGGATCCCCTACAGCGTCCGACAGCGTGTTACCGCACGCCGGCGCTCAGGGCCGGTCGATGCCCCGGGCCACGGCGCGGCACAGCCGGGTCGCGGTCGCGGCGAGCTCGGCGGGCGACTCGGTGCGGTGCGGCAGCCAGTCCGCGATCAGCCCGTTCACCCCACCCACGGCGAAGACCGCGTTGCGGCGCAGCTCCTCCTCGGGCGGCACACGATCGAGCAGCCGGGCGGCGTTCTCCCGCACCAGCTCGACGATCCGGCTGGTCGCCGCGATCTGCTGCTGGGCCAGGCCCGGCACGCTCGCGGGGTCGCTGGTCAGGATCCGGTGGACCTGCGGGTCGCCCGCGACCACCTCGAGGAAGGCGGTCAAGGCGGCGTTCAGCTTGTCCCAGATGTCGCCGGGCTCCGACTCGCTCGCGACGACCAACGTGACCGCGAGCTGGTCGCGCACCTCGTCGGCGACGGCGAGGAGCAGCGCGTCGCGGTTGTCGAACTGCTCGTAGAAGTAGCGCGGCGTGAGACCTGCCTTCGCGCAGACGCCGCGGACCGTGACCTCGGCGGCGCCGTTGGCCCCCCACAGCTCGCGGGCGGCGTCGAGCAGCTTGCGCCGGCGCTCCGCGCGCCGGTCCTCGGCGCTCACGCCGCCGTAGTGACGTACCACCTCTGCCCTGGCCATTGACAGCACTCTAGCGACGTCCCTACTTTGGAATACATGCGTTATCCAGTTGCCGGGACTCGCCCGATCCCGTCGCGCCACCCGGCCGCTCCCCTCCCCGTCCCCGCCTCGATCAGGCTGCTCGCGACGGCGCTGCGGATCGCACCGGCGACGGAGGCGGAGTTCCGGCGGTACGGCGAGGCGCTGACCGAGGGCGACCCGTTGATGGACGACGTGGTGGCCTGGATGTCCACGACGGGCCGCACGGAGGGCAGGGCCCTGTTCGACCGGGCCCTCGAGCACGGGATCGCCTCGGTCCCTGCCGCCCCTGCCCCGCTGCGCGCGCTCTTCCGGCACGTCGAGACGACGCCCGACTGGGTGGACGCCCGCCTCGTGCACCGCGCCGCGCTGGTGCTGCGCTCGGGTGGCGCGGACGGGTTGTTCATCGCCCGGGACGTCTCGCTGCAGGGCGGCTACCAGTTCTCCGGCTTCAACCAGACCCTGCTCCGCACAGGTGCCCTGGAGAAGGGCTCGAACCAGCGTTTCGCCGAGACCACGCAGTGGGCTCTCGACGCGACGGAGGTCGGCGGGCTGGCACCCGGCGGCATCGGCTTCCGATCCACGCTGCGGGTGCGGCTGATCCACTCCTTCGTCCGCAGGCACGTCTCGGCCATGCCGGACTGGGACAGCTCCGCCTGGGGGCTCCCGGTGAACCAGACCGACATGGCCGCGACGATCCACGGCTCCTTCATCGCACCGGTCGCGGCCGGAACGGCTCTCGGCCTGTTCAACGCTCCCCGCGACCTGGAGGCCGTCGCCCACTTCACCCGCTACGTGGGGTGGCTGATCGGCGTCGACGAGGAGTTCCTGCCGCGCAGCTTCCGCGAGGCGGTCCGGATCCAGTACGTCACGCTGTCCGCGCTCGCCACCCCCGACCAGACCACCCGCCAGCTCGCGCGGCCGATGGCCGACGACCCGCTGCGGTGGCGCTTCGACCGGTTCGCCGGGATCCGGCGCCGCTTCGCCCGCTCACAGCACCTGTCGATCACCCAGGCCGTGCTCGGCCCCGCGGCGATGCGGCAGCTGGGACTGCCGCCGTACGTCCTGCCGTGGTACCCCGCCGTCCGCTTCCCGCTCAACGCGGTCCGGTCCGCACTTCGCCAGCTGCCGGGCGGCCTCGACCGCGCCGCGCACCGCGGCACCCGGGAGCAACACCGGTTCCTCGCCCGGATGGGCACCACCAGCCAGATCGGCGGGTCGGCGAGCCACCTCCACCCCTGACCCCGAATCGTTAGTTGTGGTCCGCCGAATCGTTAGTCCTGGTCGACCGAAACTGGCGTTTCGGTCGACCAGAAGTCCGGATTCGGCGGGCCAGAACTAACGATTCGCGCTGAGGGGTCAGGCGGGGAGGCGGAGGGCACCCGGGGCCGTGGCGGGGACGGCGGGGGCCTTCGGCTGGACCGCCGAGATCCGTTCGTACGCCGATCCGAGGGCCGGCCGAGGGTCGGCCTCCCCGCGGTTCGGCCAGAACGCCATGGCCCGCTCGGCCTGCGCGGTGATGGTGAGCGACGGGTTCACGCCCAGGTTCGCGGTGATGGCGCTGCCGTCGGCGATGTGGAGGCCGGGGTGGCCGTGGACGCGCTGGTACGGGTCGACGACCCCGGTCTCCGCCGACAGCCCGATCGTGCAGCCACCGATGTAGTGCGCGGTCGCGGGGATGTTGAAGATGTCGGTGCCGATGTTGCCGGTGACGCCGTCGGCGGCCGCGGCGTACTCCCGGGCCACCTCGTGCGCGACCGGGATCCAGTCCGGGTTGGGCTGGCCGGTGCCCTGCCTGGTCTTGAGCAGGCCGCCCTTGAGGTAGGAGGTGAGCGAGTTGTCGAGCGACTGCATCACCAGCAGGATCACCGACCGCGAGGACGCGTCGCGCACGTTCATGGTGCGCATCGAGGCGATCGGGTGCAGCACCAGGGTGAGCAGCAGCCGCAGGAAGCGGAACGCGCCGCCGTCGACCATCGGCACGGTCTGCAGGAACAGCGAGTTGTGGCCCTTGCCGTAGGTGCAGACCTCGACGTGGGTCTGCGGCTCCGGGTGGATCGAGGAGGTGATCGCCACACCCTGCGCCAGGTCGGTGCGGCTGCGGCTGGTCACGCCGATGATCGCCTCGGAGTTGCTGCGGGTGAGCTCGCCGAGCCGCGGCGAGAGGTGCGGCAGCGTGCCCGAGTCGCGCAGGCGGTGCAGCAGCTTCTGGGTTCCCAGCGCGGCGGCCGCGAAGACCACCTGCTCGGCGGTGAAGGTACGCCGGCCCTTGCGCAGCTTGCCGTTGGAGCGGACCGTGTCGATGACGTATCCACCCGATCCGTCGGGTCGTACGGAGGTGACCGTGGTCAGGGGGTGCACCTCGGCGCCGTTCTTCTCCGCGAGGTGCAGGTAGTTCATCGTCGTCGTGTTCTTGGCGTTGTGCTTGCAGCCGGTGAAGCACTCCGAGCAGTGGATGCAGCCGGCGCGGCGCGGCCCGGCGCCGCCGAAGTACGGGTCGTCGACCTCCACCCCCTCGGCCCCCTCGTTGAAGAAGACGCCGACCTGGGTGGTGTGGAAGGTGTCGGCGACACCGCGGCCGCGCGCGACCTGCAGCAGCAGCTCGTCCTTGGGTCCGACCCGCGGGTTGGTCTCGACGCCGAGCATCCGCTTCGCCTGGTCGTAGTACGGCGCCAGCTCCTCGCGCCAGTCGGTGATGCCGCCCCACGCGGGGTCGGAGTAGAACTCCGGCAGCGGCTCGTAGAGGGTGTTGCCGTAGATCAGCGAGCCCCCTCCGACGCCCGCGCCGCTGAAGACCAGGCACTTGCCGAGCGCGCTGATCCGCTGCGGCCCGGTCATCCCCAGCCGCGGCGCCCAGATCGACTTGCGCACGTTCCAGTTCGTCTTCGGCAGGTCCTCGGCGTTCCAGCGGCGGCCGGCCTCGAGCACGCCGACGCGGTAGCCCTTCTCGGTCAGCCGCAGCGCGCTCACGCTGCCACCGAACCCGGACCCGATGACGATGACGTCGTAGTCGTAGCCCTTGCTCATCCCACCACCTCGTAGTCGGCCGCGTCGAAGCGCGCCTGCTTCCTGTACTGCGCCCCCAGCAGGGGCCAGTTGGCCGTGATCCGGCCGTCGGCCCGGCGGTACCAGGACGTGCACCGGCTCCACACGCTCGTGGAGAGCTCGGTCTGGATGCGGTCGTCGTACGCCGCCTCCACCTCGGCCCTCACCGCGAGCGGTCGCCCGACCGCGGCCAGGTGGGCGACGTAGTCGCCCAGGTACCTCGCCTGCGCCTCGAGGAAGTAGATGATCGACCCGCCGCCGGTGTTGGTGTTCGGGCCGTACATCACGAACAGGTTGGGGAAGCTCGGCACGGTCATGCCGTAGTAGGCGTGCGGCCCGTGCCTCCACTCCTCGTGCAGCTCACGCCCGCCCGGCCCGGTGATCCGCATCGGCGCGAGGAACTCCTGCACCTTGAATCCGGTGCCCCAGATGACCACGTCCGCGGGGTGCTCGACGCCGTCGGCCGTGACGACGCCCGACGGCGTGATCCGCTCGATCGCCTCGGTCACGAGGTCGACATCGGGCTGGGCCAGGGCCGGGAGGTAGCTGTCGGAGAACAGGACCCGCTTGCAGCCGATCGGGTAGTCCGGCCAGACCTTCTCGAACAGGCCCGGCTTGGTGCGCGTCTGCTTGCGCATGTGCCGCTTCGACCACGCCCGGACCGCGGCGGCGAGCGGCCGGGAGTAGACCCAGGCGACGCTGAGGCCCTCGGTCACGGCGTACCAGGTGCCGCGCTCGACGAGCTCGGTGGCCGGCACCCTCTCGAAGACCCGGTGGTGCAGCGGGCCGAACTCCCGGTCGGGCCTCGGGATGATGTACGGCGAGGACCGCTGGAACACGGTCAGGTGGCCGACCACGGGCTGGATCTCGGGCACGAACTGGATCGCGCTCGCGCCGGTGCCGATGACCGCGACCCGCTTGCCGGTGAGGTCGACGGAGTGGTCCCAGGTGGCGGAGTGGAAGGCCTCGCCGGCGAAGGTGTCGACGCCCGGGATGTTCGGGTACGCCGGACGCGACAGCTGCCCCACCGCGGACACGAGCACGTCGACCACCACCGGGTCGCCATTGCTCACCTCGACGGCCCACGTGCCGGTGGCCTCGTCGAAGGTCGCGCCCAGCACCTCGGTGTCGAAGCGGATGTGCCGGCGCACGTCGTACTTGTCGGCGACGTGGCGGATGTAGTCGAGGATCGCGGGCTGGCGCGAGAACCGGTGCGGCCAGCGCGGGTTCGGCTCGAAGGAGTAGGAGTAGAACGGCGAGGGCACGTCGCAGGCCGCACCCGGGTAGGTGTTCTCCCGCCACACGCCTCCGACGTCGCCAGCCTTCTCCAGGACCACGACGTCGTCGAAGCCGCGGCGCTTCAGCTCGATGACGGCTGCCAGCCCGCCGAACCCCGCGCCGACGACGGCGACGCTCGGGCTCGATGCGCCGGTGCGGCTCATCGCCCGTGGATCCAGCGGATCAGCCGCGGCAGGACCCGCTCCACCCACGACTTGCGGCTGAACGTCAGCAGGTTGACCGGGGCGGAGCGCTTCTGGGTGGCGATGGCGCGCGGCCGGGTGAACTCGCGCAGGCCCTCGGGCCCGTGGATCCGGCCGAAGCCGCTCTCGCCCTTGCCGCCGAGCGGCAGCGCGGCCATGCCGGCGAAGCCGAGGACCGAGTTGACCGAGACCTGGCTGGTCTCCAGGCCGTCGACGATCGCGTCCGGGTGGGCCGAGAAGACCGCACCACCCAGCCCGTACGCCGTGTCGTTGGCCAGCTTCACGGCCTCGTCGACCGACTCCACCGTGGTCACGGTCAGCGTCGGCCCGAAGGTCTCCTCCTGCACCGCCGCCGAGGTGTGGGCCGGGTCGAGGATGACGATCGGGGCGACGTACCGATCGCCGATGCTGTGCGGCCCGCCGACCACCGGGGTGCCGCCGCTGGCGAGCGCGTCGTCGACGTGACGGCGGATGACGTCGATCTGCGACGGCATCGTCATCGGTCCGTACGACGCGCCCTTGCCGGAACCGGCCTCCAGCGCGGACGCGCGCTGCTTCACGAGGTCGAGGAACTGCTCGCGCACGGGGCGCTCGACGTACACCCGCTCGATGCCGACGCAGGTCTGGCCGCTGTTGCCCATCGCGCCGAAGACGATCGCCTCGGCGGCCTGGTCGAGGTCGGCGTCGGCCGCGACGATGGCCGCGTCCTTGCCGCCGAGCTCCATGACCACGGGGACCAGGTTCCTGGCACAGGCCGCCATCACCTTGCGGCCCGTGGGACCCGAGCCGGTGAAGGCGATCTTGTCGACGCCCGCGTCGCACAGGGCGGCGCCCGTCGTGCCGTCGCCGGTGACGAGGCTGAGCACGCCTGCGGGCGCGTCGGGATTGGCCTTCGCGAACGCCTCGACGAACCACTCGCCGATCGCGGGGGTGTACTCGCTCGGCTTGAACACGACCGTGTTGCCGGCCGCGAGCGCGGTCGCGATCGAGCCGTTGGGCGTGAAGATCGGGTAGTTCCACGGGCCGATCACGCCGACCACGCCGAAGGGCACGTGCTCGACGCGCGCCTCGAAGTTCGACAGCAGCAGGCCGGTCTTCCGCTTCTCGGGACGCAGCACCTTGCCCGCGTGCTTGGCGTTCCAGTCGATGTGCTCGAGCGCGAGCAGGAGCTCCAGGCGGGCGTCGGTGAGCGGCTTGCCGTTCTCGCGGTGGATGAGGTCGGCGATCTCGTCGTTGTGACGGGCCAGGTGCTTCTTCCAGGCGAGCAGCGCGGACTTCCGGCCGGCGTACCCCTGCGCGCGCCACCACGGGGCGGCCTCGCGGGCCTGCGCGACAACCGCGCGCACGGCCGCCCCGTCCATCACCGGGAAGGTCGCGACGACCTCGTCGGTGGCCGGGTTCGTGCTGATCAGCTCGTTCATGAGGTGGCTTTCTGTGCGTCGGCGAGGACGAGACGGGAGCAGGTGGTGGGGTCGTCGTTGAACGGGACGTGCCCGCAGCGCGGGAGGTCCACGTGGTTCACGTAGGGCATGACCTCGCGGGCGCGGGCGCTCTGGGTGCGGTGGGCGAGCACCACGTCGCGGGTGCCCCACGCGATGGTCGCGGGGATGGCCGGGAGGGCGCCGGGGTCGTCGGTGGACGCCAGGCGGTAGCCGGAGAAGGCGTGTCGGGCGGCGGCGTACGCCGGCGAGTCGGCCAGCGCCGCCATGTCGGCCCGGGCCACGTCGGGATCGATCTTCCCGGGCTGGCCGAAGAAGCCGCTGAGCAGCACTTGCCGGCCGATCCGGTGGTCGACCGCTCCGCCCATGACCGGGCCGGCGACCCGCGCGGCGGCGCGCATCGTGGTGATCATCGACTGCCCCCAGCGCAGGCCGGGCTCGCGCCAGAAGCCGGCCGGGGAGAAGGCAGTGACGGCGCGGGCGAGGCCGCGGCGACCCAGCTCGAGCGCGATCGCGCCGCCCATCGAGTTGCCGACAACGTGGGGCCGCTCGACGCCCTGCTCGGGGAGCCAGCCGGCCAGCCAGTCGGCGTACCCGCGCGGACCGGGGGCGACGCCGGGCGGCAGGCTGGAGGCGCCGAAGCCGGGGAGGTCGACCGCGAGGACCTCGTGGCCCGCCCCGACGAGCGCGTCGAGGATCGGGTCGAACACCTGCCAGCGACTGCCGATGCCGTGGACGAGGACGATCGGGTCGCCGGCACCCCGGCGCTCGAAGGAGATGCTCAAGCTCACCCCGCTGAGAAACAGTTACGACGTACGGTTTCTCAGTGCACCAGCAAAACGGGGCGCCGTCAACAGGTTCGACACACAAACCGTCAGTGCATACGATTTCTTGCGTGCCGCACCCGCCCGCCCGTCGTACCCAGGCGGAACGGCGCGCCACGACACGGGCCCGGATCCTCGACGCGACCGCCGCCTCGCTGGTCGAGAAGGGGTACGCCGCGACCACGGTGAGCGAGGTCCAGGAGCGGGCGGGCGTCGCGCGCGGCACCCTCCAGCACCACTTCCCGACCCGCTCCGAGCTGCTCGTCGCCGCCACCACGCACGTCGTCGACCTGCGCCTCGCCGCGTTCCGCCGGGCCATCGACGCGATGGCCGACGACACCGACCGGATCGGCACCACCGTCGACCTGGCCTGGAACGACCTGAGCGGACCGGTGTTCTACGCCGCGGTCGAGCTCTGGGTCGCGGCGCGCACCGACCCCGAGCTGCGCGCGAACCTGGTCGCCGAGGAGGAGCGCGTCTTCCGCGAGATGCGCACCCTGTACGCCGAGGCGCTCGGCTCCGACCTCGCCACCGACCCGCGCGCGGCGACCCTCGTCGAGTTCACCGTGGACTTCCTGTCCGGGTTGTCGATGACCGCCATGCTCACCGGGAAGCGCCCCGAGCAGCAGCAGAACGTGGAGCAGTGGAAGCGGGCGCTGGCGGTGCTGGCCGCGTCGTTCGAGCTCAGCTGACGGTCCGGTCCGCCAGGGTCTCCACCACCGCCGCCATGCCTCCGGCGGCGTACGCCTCGCGCTGGAGCCGGGCCCCGGTGCCGCGCCGCCTGATCCGGGCCAGGCCGTCGGCCACCATCGTGTCGTCACCCGCGCGGGCGAGCTCGAGCGCGACCAGGTCGACCAACCGGTCGACCAGCTCCCCGGCCGGCACCAGCCGCCGCTCGGCCGGGTCCACGAGCTGGTCCTCGAGCCCCCACCGGGCCGCGCGCCAGCGGGCCGCGGCGAGCAGCTCTCCGCGCAGCGACGGAGCGGCGAAACCGGCCGCGGCGTGCCGGGCGGCGGTGGCGACGAGCGCCCGGACCAGCGCCGCGAGCACGGGTGCGTCCGCCACGTCGGCGCACACGTCGCAGACCCGCACCTCGACGGTCGGGTAGCTGGCCGACAGCCGGGCGTCGAAGTAGATCATCCCGTCGTCGAGGGCCGCGCCGGTCGCGATGAGGTCCGCCCGGGCGCGCTCGTAGGTGTCGACCGTGCCGAACGGCTCGGTCGCACCCGCGCTCGGCCACAGCCCCCACAGGATCGAGCGGTAGCTGGCGTAGCCGGTGTCCTCTCCGGCGACGTACGGCGAGTTCGTGCTGAGCGCCGTGAGGACGGGCAGCCAGCCGCGGATCCGGTCCAGCACGGCCACGCCCTCCTCCGGCGAGGCGATCGCGACGTGGACGTGCATCCCGCAGGTGAGCTGCACCCGCGCGAGCTCGCCGAAGACCTCGCGCATCCGCTCGTAGCGTCGGTCGACGGTGGTCGAGGAGTCCTGGTCCAGCGGACTGGTCGCCGACGCCAGCAGACGTACGTCGTGGCGGGCCGCCGCCTCGGCCAGGACGCTCCGCCGCGAGCGGAGGTCGCGCTCGACGTCGGCGATGGCGCGGTGCGGCGCCGTACCGATCTCCGCCTGCTCCTGCTTGAACTCGTGCTCGAACTGACCCTCGGCGATCCGGCCGGCCGTCGCGACGACCTCGTCGCCCACGGACGCGAGCAGCGGCGAGCCGTTGTGCACGAGGAGGAACTCCTCCTCGACGCCGACGGTGCGGACCTCGTCGCTGTACATGCAGCCCGGTTCCCCGAACCGGCCGCGATCACTCCGCCCGGCTCCAGGTCGAGGCCTACAGGTCGAGGCCTACCAGGTCGAGGGCGCCGAGGTAGCCCGCGAGCAGCGCGTGCGCCACGTCGGCGATCGCGGCGTCCGGCGGGTCGAACGACGGCTGGTGCAGGGAGGCCCCGATCTCCGGCAGCCCGACGAACATCATCAGGCTCGGCGCGACGGCGCCGTAGTAGGAGAAGTCGTCGGCGCCGCACGACCGCAGCGAGGTGTCGACCGACAGGCCGAGCTCCTCCAGCCAGGGATGGGAGTACGCCGTCAGGCGGGGCTCGTTGACAAGCGCCGGCTCGCCCTCGTGCACGATCACCTCCCCCGTGCAGCCGGCGGCGGCCGCGGCGTGCTCGACCGTCGCGCGGACCTCCTCGTGCGCCGCCGCCCGGTCGCCCTCGTCCAGGACCCGCAGGATGCCCTCGGCACGCGCCTGGTCGGGGATCACGTTGGCCGCGGACCCGGCGTGGATCCAGCCGATCGTCAGGACGGCCGCGTGCAGCGGGTCGATCCGCCGGCTGACCACCTGCTGCAGCGCGACCACGACCTGCGCCATGGCGACCACCGGGTCGCGGGTGAGCTGCGGGTAGCCACCGTGCCCGCCGCGGCCGGTCACCACGATCTCGACGTGGTCGGCTGCCGCGTTCACCGCACCGGGCACGGCCGCGACCCGGCCGACCGGCAGCTGCGGCTGCAGGTGGGCGGCCACGACCGCGCAGACGCCGTACCTCTCCAGCACGCCCTCGGCCACGATGTCGCGGGCGCCCGACGGGGGTCGCTCCTCGCGGGGCTGGAAGACCGCGAGGACCGGCATCGGCAGCCCGCCCTCCTCACCCTCCGCGTCGATGCGGCGAGCGGCGCGGGCCAGCGCGACGAGCGCAGCGAGGTGGACGTCGTGCCCACAGGCGTGCATCGGCCCGGACGGACCGGGCAGGGCGTCGAGCTCGGCCCGCAGCGCCACGCTCGGTCCGGTGGGTCGCCCGATGCGGACGACCCGCCCGGTGCCGGCCACCGCCTCGCCGGATCCGCAGCCGACGGCATCGACCACGAGCTCCGCCGTACGCCACTCGGAGCCGGAGAGCTCGGGGTCGGCGTGCAGCCGGCGGCGCAGGTCGACCGCGCCCGGCAGCTCGGCGGCGAGCGCCGTACGGAACCGTTCGAGGAGCGTCGGCTGGTTCATCCCAACGACACTAGCCACCGGTCCAGCCCACCCGGATTGGTCGAGCCCGATCCATTCCCCCCGACCACCGTCGGCGCTACGTTCGGCTCCATGACCACGTCCGCGGACTTCGTCGTTGTCGGTGCCGGATCTGCAGGGGCGGTGATCGCCGCCCGGCTCTCGGAGGACCCGAGCGTCTCGGTCGTGCTGCTCGAGGCCGGCGGGCACCCGCCCGCGGCCGAGCTGATGCCGGCCGCCGCGCCGGCGATCCAGCAGGACAAGGACACCGACTGGATGTACGTCGCTCAGGCCGGCGGCTGCGGCCGCGGCCTGGAGGGCGGGCTGATGTTCGTGCCGCGCGGCAAGATGCTCGGCGGCTCCTCCGGCATGAACTACATGGCCTACGTCCGCGGTCACCCCGGCGACTTCGACGCGTGGGCCGAGGGCGGCGCGACCGGCTGGTCCTACGACGAGGTCCTCCCGTACTTCCGCAAGAGCGAGGGCCTCGTGCCGAGCGACGCCATCCCGATCGACACCGCGGCGCACGGGACCGACGGACCGCTCGGTGTCTCGGTGCGCAACCCGGTGCTGCCCGGCGCCCAGGCGTTCGTCGACGCGGCGGTCGCCGCCGGCATCCCCGCCGGCGACTACAACGGGCTCTCCCGCGGAGGCGCCGACGGCGTGGTCTCGCTGCTGCAGACCACCACCAAGGACGGCAAGCGGGCGAGCACCTACCACGCGTTCCTCGAGGGTGAGACCGAGCAGCGGCCGAACCTGACCATCGTCACCAAGGCGCAGGTGGCGCGGCTGGTGCTCGAGGGCTCGGGCGACTCGCTGCGGGCCACGGGCGTCGAGTACATCGGCGACGACGGCACGCGGCAGACCGTGACCGCGCGTCGCGAGGTGGTGGTGAGCGCAGGCGCCGTGGGCTCGCCACAGATCCTCATGCTCTCGGGCGTGGGCCCGCGCGAGCAGCTGGCCGACCTCGACATCGACTGCGTCCTCGACGCTCCCGAGGTGGGCCAGCACCTCAAGGACCACCTGCAGATGGGCCTCATGTTCCCGGCTCCCGGGCTCGGCGTCTCGATGGCCGCGATGGGTGTCGCCATGGGGCCTGACGCGCTGCGGGCACCGGCCGGTCCGCTGCCGGCCGACCCGGCGGACGACACGTCGCTTCCGCCCGAGCTGGCCGGTCTCAAGGCCGAGGCCGAGCGACAGATGATCGAGTGGTTCACCACCGGCTCGGGCCTCGCCTCCTCCTCCCTGTACGACGCCAGCGCTTGGTTCTCCACCGGCCTCGGCGACCCGCACACCCACGACGCCCAGATCGGGCTGTTCGCCTGCGGCTACAACGGCGACATCTGGCGGGTGTGCCTGCGCGTGGACCCCGACGACTTCTTCGCCGACGTCGAGACCACGCTCTCCCCCATGGCCGAGAACATGATCGTGCTGGCCAACCCGGTGCAGCCGCACAGCGAGGGCGAGATCGTCCTCGCGAGCGCGGACCCGCTGGCCGCGCCCGAGATCCGGATGAACTACTACGGCGACCCGCACGACATGGCGGTCATGACGGCGACGGTCCGCAAGTGCCTCGCGATCATCGAGCAGCTGCGCAGCACGCACCAGATCGGCGACCTGCTCGTGCCGCCGGCCATCGCCGAACGCCACGGCTGGACCCCGGGTGCTGACCTCAGCGACGAGCTCATCGAGGACCTGGCCCGCCACTACTCGCTCAGCGTCTACCACCTCACCAGCACCTGCCGAATCGGCTCGGTCGTCGACCCGGAGCTGCGGGTCCTCGGGGTCACCGGCCTCCGGGTCGCCGACGCGAGCGTGATGCCGAACGTGGTCAGCGGCAACACCAACGCCGCCTCGATCATGATCGGCGAGAAGGCCGCCGAGCTGATCGCGCGCGACCACGGGGTCGCCCTGAAGGAGTTCGTCGCCTGACCCGCGAAGCGGCTGCGGGTGGGCTCTCGTAGCATCGCCGGGTGCTCCGCGTCGCCACCGTCAACGTCAACGGCATCCGTGCCGCCCAGCGCCGCGGCTTCGGGGAGTGGCTGGACAAGCGCGACTGCGACGTGGTCACGCTGCAGGAGGTCCGCTGCCCGGAGGACGCGCTGCCGGAGGGGGCGTTCGGCGACTACCACGCGGCGTACGACGCCGGGGTGATCAAGGGGCGCAACGGGGTCGCCGTGCTGACCCGCGAGCCCGCGGTCGCCGTACGGTCCTGGTCGCTTCCCGACCCGGACCGACCGTTCCCCCGCGCGCTGCGCACGCACGCCGACGAGGGCCGCTACATCGAGGTCGACCTCGCTGACGCGCCGGTGACGGTGGCGAGCCTGTACCTGCCCAAGGGCGGTCTCCCCGCCCACCTGCAGGACCCGAAGCGGATGCGCGAGGCGCCCGACGGCGGCGCGAAGTACCAGCGCAAGATGGACTTCATGGCCGGCTTCGCCCGCCACCTGACGGCCTCGCGCAAGGCCGCCGCCAAGGCGGGGCGCGAGTTCCTGCTCACCGGCGACCTCAACATCGCCCACGCGCCCGCGGACGTGGCCAACTGGCGGCGCAGCCACCAGGTCGAGGGCTTCCTCCCCGAGGAACGCGCCTGGCTCGACGCCCAGCTGTCGCCCCGCACCCTGGTCGACGTCGTCCGCAGCCTGCACCCCGACACCGCCGGCCCGTACTCCTGGTGGAGCTGGCTCGGGCAGGCCTACGCCAAGGACGCCGGCTGGCGGATCGACTACCACCTGGCCACGCCCGGCCTCGCCCGCACGGCGACGAACGCCGAGGTCGACCGCGAGCACGCGGGCGTCCGGCTCAGCGACCACGCCCCGGTCGTCGTCGACTACGACCTCTAGGGTGCGAGCGTGACCACGCTCGAGCAGATCCTCGCCGACCGCTACAGCTGCCGCGGGTTCCTGCCGCAGCAGGTGCCGGCCGACGTCGTACGCCGCCTCTTCGCCATCGCGCAGCGCACGCCCTCCTGGTGCAACTCCCAGGCCTGGCAGGTGCGTCTGCTCAGCGGCGACGAGGCGGCGGCGTTCTCCGACAAGCTGGTGGCCCGCGTGACCTCCGGCCCCGAGGCACCGGACATCGCCGGGCCGGCGGCGTACGAGGGCGTCTACCAGGACCGCCGCCGCGCCTGCGGCTACGCGCTCTACAACGCGGTGGGCGTCGAGCGCGGCGACGGCGAGGGCCGGCTGCTGCAGATGCTGCAGAACTTCCGGTTCTTCGGCGCGCCCCACGTGGCGATCATCAGCTCCCCCGTCGCGCTCGGCACCTACGGCGTCATGGACTGCGGGGGGTACGTCGCCAACCTGCTCAACGCCGCCCAGTCCCTCGGCCTCGGCGCGATCGCGCAGGCCGCCGTCGCGATGTACTCCGACACCGTGCGCGCCGAGCTCGGCATCCCCGAGGACCGCTCCATCGTGTGCGCGGTCTCCTTCGGGTACGCCGACCCCGACCACCCCGCCAACGCCTTCCGCACCGAGCGGGCCGGGCTGGACGAGGTCGTCATCGGCCTCCCCTGACCCCCGCGGACGTCATACGGGCGGAGCGTCCGAGGGCTCCGTCCGTATGACGTCCGGGTGGCGGGAGGGCGGCGTCAGCACTCGATGACGTTGACGGCGAGCCCGCCGCGCGACGTCTCCTTGTACTTGACGTGCATGTCCCGCCCGGTCTCCCGCATGGTGCGGATCGCCTTGTCCAGCGACACCTTGTGCACGCCGGTGCCGTTGATGGCGAGCCGGGCGGCGTTGATCGCCTTCACCGACGCGATCGCGTTCCGTTCGATGCAGGGGATCTGGACCAGCCCGCCGACGGGGTCGCAGGTGAGCCCGAGGTTGTGCTCGATGCCGACCTCGGCGGCGTTCTCCACCTGGGTCGGCGTCCCGCCGAGAACCTCGCACAGGGCGCCGGCCGCCATCGCGCAGGCCGATCCGACCTCGCCCTGGCAGCCGACCTCCGCGCCCGAGATCGAGGCGTTCTCCTTGAACAGGATCCCGATCGCTGCGGCCGTCAGGAGGAAGCGCACGACACCGTCGTCGTCGGCGCCGGGCACGAACCGCGCGTAGTAGAGCAGGACCGCCGGGATGATGCCGGCCGCACCGTTCGTCGGCGCGGTCACGACGCGCCCGCCCGACGCGTTCTCCTCGTTGACGGCGAGCGCGAACAGGTTGACCCAGTCGATGACGTCGAGCGGGTCGCCGGAGTCGCAGCGAGCCTCGAGATCGGCGAGCAGGCCGGGCGCGCGGCGCGGCACCTGCAGCCCGCCCGGTAGCACCCCCGACGCGGCGCACCCCGCCCGGACGCAGGACTGCATGACGCCCCAGATCTCCAGCAGCCCGGCCCGCACCTCCGCCTCGGTCCGCCAGGAGAGCTCGTTGGCCAGCATCACGTCGCTGATCGCGAGGCCCTCGCGGGCGCAGGTCTCGAGGAGCTCGGCGCCGGTCGTGAACGGGAAGCGCACCGCGGTCGAGTCGACCACGACCCGGTCGGCGCCCACGGCGGCCTCGTCGACGACGAAGCCGCCCCCGACCGAGTAGTAGGTGCGTTCGCGGACCACCCCGTCGCCGTCGTACGCCGTGAACACCATGCCGTTGGGATGGGCCGGCAGCGAGCGGCGCCGGTGCAGCACGAGGTCCGCGTCGGGGTCGAACCCGACCACGTGCCGCCCGCCGAGCGCGATCGTGCGGCCGGCTCGGATGGCGTCCCACCGCGACTGTGCGGTCGCCGTGTCCACGGTCGCCGGCTCCTCCCCCTCCAGCCCGAGCACGACGGCCCGCTCGGAGCCGTGGCCGTGGCCGGTCGCGCCGAGCGAGCCGAACAGCTCGCACCGCACCCGGACCGTGGCCTCCATCAGCCCGTCGGCGAGCAAGCCGTCGACGAAGGTCCTCGCCGCCCGCATCGGCCCGACGGTGTGCGACGAGGAGGGCCCGATCCCGATCGAGTAGAGGTCGAACGCGCTGAGGGTCACGCGAGACCTCGCCACGCGAGCGCCTGGCGGTAGAGCCGTCCGGCACGGTACGACGAACGGACGAGCGGGCCGGACAACGCACCGGCGAAGCCGATCTCCTCGGCCTCGGCCTGCAGCTCCACGAACTCCTCCGGCTTCACCCACCGCTCCACCGGGTGGTGCCGCAGGCTCGGGCGCAGGTACTGGGTGATCGTGACCAGGTCACACCCCGCCTCGTGCAGGTCCCGCAACGCCTGCGAGACCTCCTCACGGGTCTCACCCATCCCCAGGATCAGGTTCGACTTCGTCACCAGCCCGAACTCCCGCGCCGCCGTCAGCACACCGAGGGAGCGCTCGTAGCGGAACGCGGGCCGGATCCGCTTGAAGATCCGCGGCACCGTCTCCAGGTTGTGCGCGAGCACCTCCGGACGCGACTCGAACACCTCGGCCAGCAGGTCGGGGTCGCCGTTGAAGTCCGGCACCAGGTTCTCCACCCCGGTCTCCGGGTTGAGCTCGTGGATCGCCCGCACCGTCTCGGCGTACAACCACGCACCACCGTCGGGCAGGTCGTCACGGGCGACACCGGTGATCGTGGCGTACTTCAGCCCCATCTTCTGGACGGACTCGGCCACCCGACGGGGCTCGTCGCGGTCCAGGGGCTGGGGCTTGCCGGTGTCGATCTGGCAGAAGTCGCAGCGCCGGGTGCACTGGTCGCCGCCGATGAGGAAGGTGGCCTCGCGGTCCTCCCAGCACTCGAAGATGTTCGGGCAGCCGGCTTCCTGGCAGACCGTGTGCAGCCCCTCGGACTTCACCAGGTTGTGCAGGGCGGTGTACTCCGGACCCATCTTCGCGCGGGTCTTGATCCACGACGGCTTGCGTTCGATCGGGGTCTCCGCATTGCGCACCTCGAGTCGGAGAAGCCTGCGCTCCCCCGGCAGCACCGGCGCGCTCACAGGCCCGGGTACAGCGGGAACCGGGCGGCGAGGGACTCGACCCGGGCCCGCAGCGAGGAACGCTGCGCGTCGTCGAAGGAGCCCACGAGCGTCGCCGCGATGATCTCGGCCACCTCCGCGAACTCCTCCGGCCCGAAGCCGCGGGTCGCCAGCGCCGCCGTACCGATGCGCACCCCGGAGGACACCATCGGGGGGCGCGGGTCGAACGGCACCGCGTTGCGGTTGACCGTGAGCCCGACCGCGTGCAGGCGGTCCTCGGCCTGCTGCCCGTCCAGCTCGGAGTCGCGCAGGTCGACGAGCACCAGGTGCACCTTCGTGCCACCGGCGAGGACGGTGATGCCCGCGGCGGCCAGGTCCGGCTGGAGCAGGCGCGACGCGATCGCCTGCGCACCGGCGACGGTACGACGCTGCCGGTCCGCGAAGTCCTCGCCCGCGGCCATCTTGAAGGCCACGGCCTTGGCCGCGATCACGTGTTCCAAAGGTCCACCCTGCTGCCCGGGGAACACCGCGCTGTTGAGCTTCTTGGCCAGGTCGGCGTCGTTGGTGAGGATCACGCCGCCGCGCGGGCCGCCGAGGGTCTTGTGCGTCGTGGTCGTGACCACGTCGGCGTACGGCACCGGGCTCGGGTGCAGGCCGGCCGCGACCAGCCCGGCGAAGTGGGCCATGTCGACCATCAGACGGGCGCCTACGAGATCGGCGATGCGGCGGAACTCCGCGAAGTCCAGGTGCATCGGGTACGCCGACCAGCCGGCCACAATCAGCTTGGGCTGGTGCTCCTTCGCGAGCCGCTCGACCTCCTCCATGTCGACCTGCATGTCGCTGGGCCGCACGTGGTAGGCCACGACGTGGTACAGCTTGCCGCTGAAGTTGATCCGCATGCCGTGCGTGAGGTGGCCACCGTGGGCGAGGTCGAGGCCGAGGATCGTGTCGCCCGGGTCGAGCAGCGCGAACATCGCCGCCGCGTTGGCCTGCGCACCCGAGTGCGGCTGGACGTTGGCGAAGCCCGCGCCGAACAGGTCCTTGACCCGGTCGATCGCGAGCTGCTCGACGACGTCGACGTTCTCGCAGCCGCCGTAGTAGCGGCGACCCGGGTAGCCCTCGGCGTACTTGTTGGTGAGGACGGAGCCCTGCGCCTCCATCACGGCGACCGGTGCGGAGTTCTCGCTGGCGATCAGCTCCAGCGTGCCCTGCTGGCGCTCGAGTTCGGCCCGGATGGCGGCGTGGACCTCCGGGTCGAAGTCGGCCAGGGGTGTGTCGAGGACGCTCATGTCAGGCGCTCGCGATGAGCTGCTCGTACGCCGCCGCGTCGAGCAGCGCCGGCTCGCCGGTGACGCGGATCTTCAGCAGCCACGCGTCGTACGGGCCCTGGTTGAGCAGGTCCGGCGCCTCGTCGACGGCCGGGTTGACCTCGACGACCTCACCGTCGACCGGCGAGTAGAGGTCGCTGACCGACTTGGTCGACTCGAGCTCGCCGCACGCCTCGCCGGCGGTCACGGTCGTGCCGACGTCGGGCAGATCGACGTACACGACGTCACCGAGCGCGTCGGCGGCGAAGGCGGTGATGCCGACGGTCGCGATGCCGTCGGTGATGGTGAGCCACTCGTGCTCGGCGGTGTACTGGAGGTTGCTGGGAACGGTCATGATCGGACTCCTGAGGTGAGAGGTGAGGGGATCAGGCGGGACGCTTGTAGAACGGCAGGGCGACGACCCGCGCCGGCGTGGCCGTCCCGCGCAGGTCGACGTCGACGGTGTCGCCCGGCCCGATCCCGACGGGTACGGCGGCGATGGCGATCGCGTGCCCGAGGGTCGGTGACGGCGCGCCGCTGGTCACGGTGCCGATCGGCGAACCGGTCGCCGGGTCGAGCACGGCGTACCCGGCCCGCGGCGAGCGCCGCCCCTCCAGCACCAGCCCGACCAGGGCGCTGCGTGCGCCCTCGTCGCGGCGGGCCGCGAGAGCGGTGTCGCCGACGAATCCTGCCGGCTTGTCGAAGGCGATGACCCGGTGCAGGCCGGCCTCGAACGGGGTGATGTCGCGCGAGAGCTCGTGGCCGTAGAGCGGCATGCCGGCCTCGAGCCGAAGGGTGTCGCGGCACGCGAGACCGGCGGGGAGCAGCCCGTCCTCGGCGCCCGCCTCGCTCAGCGCCGTCCACAGGCCGGCCGCGACGTCGGGCCGGCAGTAGATCTCGAAGCCGTCCTCGCCGGTGTAGCCGGTGCGGGCCAGGTGGACGGGCTCGCCGGCGACCTTGCCGGTCGCGATCGTGTAGTACTTCAGCCCGGTCAGGTCCAGGTCGGTGAGCCGCTGCAGGACCCGCGCCGAGACCGGCCCCTGGATCGCGATGAGCGCCCACTCCTCGGAGGCGTCGCGCAGGGTCGCGTCGTACGCCGCCACCCGCTCCCGCAGCGCCTCGACGACCGGCTCGACGTTGCTGGCGTTGACGACCACGAGGAAGTGCTCCTCGTCGAGCCGGTAGACGACGAGGTCGTCGATGATGCCGCCGTCGGGCGCGCAGATCATCTGGTAGCGGGCCTTGCCGACACCGATGGCCGACGGCCTGCCGACGAGCGCGTGGTCGAGCGCGGCCGCGGCGGCCGGACCGGTGACCTCCAGCTCGCCCATGTGGCTGAGGTCGAACAGCCCGGCGGTCGTGCGGACCGCCTGGTGCTCGGCGATCTCGGAGCCGTAGCGGACCGGCATCTGCCAGCCGGCGAAGTCGGTGAAGCTGGCCCCCAGCTCGGTGTGGACGGCGTGCAGGGCGGTGAGTCGCGACATGCGGGGTTCCTCAGTTCTCGAAGGCGGTGAGCGGCGGGCAGGAGCAGACGAGGTTGCGGTCGCCGTACGCCTGCTCGATGCGGCGGACGGGCGGCCAGTACTTGCCGGCCGTGACCCCCGAGGGGAAGACCGCCTCCTCGCGGGAGTACGCCGCCGTCCACTCGCCGACCAGGCAGGCGGCCGTGTGCGGGGCGTGCCGGAGCGGGCTCTCCGCGGCCGACCAGCGGCCGGCGGCGACGTCCTCGATCTCGGCGCGGATCGCGACCATGGCAGCCACGAAGCGGTCGATCTCGGCGAGGTCCTCGGACTCGGTCGGCTCGATCATCAGCGTGCCCGGCACCGGGAAGCTCATCGTCGGTGCGTGGAAGCCGTGGTCGATCAGCCGCTTCGCGACGTCGTCGACGGTGACGCCGGTGGCCGCGGTCAGCGGCCGGATGTCGAGGATGCACTCGTGCGCGACCAGGCCGTTCTCGCCGGTATAGAGCAGCGGGAAGTGCGGAGCCAGCCGGCGCGCCAGGTAGTTCGCGCTGAGCACCGCGGTCTCGGTGGCGCGACGCAGGCCGTCGGCACCCATCATCCGGATGTAGGCCCAGGCGATCGGCAGCACCCCGGTCGAGCCGTACGGCGCCGCGCTGACCGGGCCGATGCCGGCGCGCTGCTCGGGCACGGGGTGCAGCGGGTGGCTCGGCAGGTACGGCGCCAGGTGCGCCGCGACCGCCACCGGACCGACCCCGGGACCTCCGCCGCCGTGCGGGATCGCGAAGGTCTTGTGCAGGTTGAGGTGCGAGACGTCGCCGCCGAACTCACCGGGCCGGGCGATGCCGACGAGGGCGTTGAGGTTCGCACCGTCGACGTACACCTGACCGCCGTGGCGGTGGACCAGGTCGCACAGGTCGGTGATGCCGGTCTCGTACACGCCGTGCGTCGAGGGGTAGGTGACCATGATCGCCGCGAGCCGCTCGCTGTGCTCCTCGCACTTCGCGGTCAGGTCGTCGAGGTCGACGGTGCCGTCCTCGCGCGAGGCCACGACGACGACCCGGAACCCGGCGAGCACCGCCGAGGCGGCGTTCGTGCCGTGAGCGCTGGCGGGGATCAGGCACACGTCGCGGTCCTCACCGCGGTCACGGTGGTAGGAGCGGATCGCCAGCAGCCCGGCGAGCTCGCCCTGCGAGCCGGCGTTGGGCTGGATCGAGACCGCGGCGTAGCCGGTGATCTCGGCCAGCCACGCCTCGAGCTGCTCGACGAGCTCGCGGTAGCCGGCGACGTCCTCGAGCGGGGCGAGCGGGTGCACGTCGGCGAACCCGGGCCACGAGATCGGCTCCATCTCGGAGGTCGCGTTGAGCTTCATCGTGCAGGAGCCGAGCGGGATCATGCCCCGGTCGAGCGCGTAGTCCTTGTCCGACAGGGCCCGCAGGTAGCGCAGCATCGCCGTCTCCGAGCGGTACCGGTGGAACACCGGGTGCTCGAGGTACGCCGTGGTCCGGCGCAGCCCGGCCGGCAGCTCGGCATCCTCGGCGGCCACACCCGCCCCCTGCGCGAGCGCCGCCACCACGACCTCGAGGTGGGCCTCGGTGGTGATCTCCGAGCAGGCCACGCCCACGTGGGTCTCGTCGACGAGACGCAGCAGCACGCCGGCCTCGTGCGCGCGCGCCACGCAGGCCGCGGCGTCGGCGACCTCGAGGGTCAGCGTGTCGAAGAACAGCCGGTTGGTGCGGCGTACACCGCGGGCGGCGAGGCGCCGCGCGAGCTCGGCCGTGTGGGCCTGGACCCGCTCCGCGATGGCACGCAGCCCGTCCGGGCCGTGGTGTACGGCGTACATGCTCGCGGTGACGGCGAGCAGCACCTGCGCGGTGCAGATGTTGGAAGTCGCCTTGTCGCGGCGGATGTGCTGCTCGCGGGTCTGCAGCGCGAGCCGGTACGCCGGGTCCCCGGCCGCGTCGATCGAGACGCCGACCAGGCGCCCGGGCAGGTGCCGCTCGAGCCCGTCGCGCACCGCGATGAAGGCCGCGTGCGGGCCGCCGTAGAACATCGGGACACCGAAGCGCTGGGTGGTGCCCACAGCGACGTCGACACCGATCTCACCCGGCGAGGTCAGCAGGGTCAGGGCGAGCAGGTCGCAGGCGACCGTGACCGCGGCGCCGCGCGCATGGGCCTCCGCGGTGACCGCGCGCAGGTCGCGGACCTCCCCCGAGCAGCCCGGGTAGGACGCGAACAGCCCGAAGAAGTCCCCCTCCGGCAGCGGCTGGTCGAGGTCGACGAGCTCGACCTCGAGACCGACCGCGTCTGCGCGCGTGCCGAGCACCGCCAGCGTCTGCGGGAACGTGTCGGCGTCCACCAGCACCCGGTTCGACGCCGACCGACCCGCCCGCCGCATGAGCAGGATCGCCTCGACCACGGCAGTCGCCTCGTCGAGCAGCGAGGCGTTCGCGGTGGGCAGGCCGGTGAGGTCGCCGACGACAGTCTGGAAGTTGATGAGGGCCTCGAGCCGGCCCTGGCTGATCTCCGGCTGGTACGGCGTGTACGCGGTGTACCAGGCCGGGTCCTCGAGCACGTTGCGGCGGATCACGCCGGGGGTGATCGTCGGGTGGTAGCCGCAGCCGATCATCGACACACCGACCTCGTTGCGGCCGGCCAGGGCGGCGAGCTCGGCCAGCGCCTCGGTCTCGGTCGCGGCCGGCGGCAGGTCGAGCGGCCGCGCCGAGACGATGCTGTCGGGGACGGCCGCGGCGACGAGGTCGGCGCGCGAGGCGTAGCCCAGCTCGGCGAGCATCTTCGCCTCGTCGCCGGCGCCGGGGCCGATGTGCCGGTCGGCGAAGGCCGTCGAGGGGCTGGGGTGGGCAGGGGTCGGTGAGGTCACGGAAGGCTCCCGTCGTCGTGGGCGCGTGTGCGCCCGCTGGCTGGTTGCCTCCCCGCTCTGTCATCGGTACCTGAGAGCTTCACCGCGGCAGCGGCTTGCACCTTGGGCGCAGGACGATGGGTCCTGACTTTCCAGAGTCGCCTGGCGCGAGCAGTGACGGTGCCTGAGAGTTTCTCGGGGAGAGTTGCTCCTACGGCGCCCCGCCCGGACGGGCGGGGTCTCTCCTGCTGGCGCTTCGAACGGCTTCTTCAGTTGTGGTGGCGCTCGGCCGCGGGGTCAGACCCGGGCCGGCGTCTTGCTCATCAGGGTGACGAGGTCGAAGGCAACGGTAGCGGCTGCCACGCAGGTGATCTCCGCGTGGTCGTACGCCGGCGCCACCTCGACCACGTCGCCGCCGATGATGTTGAGCCCGTCCAGCGAGCGCAGCACCCGGAGCAGCTCACGGCTGGTGAGGCCACCCATCTCGGGCGTCCCGGTGCCGGGAGCGAATGCCGGGTCGAGCACGTCGATGTCGATCGACAGGTACACGGGGGCGTCACCGACCCGGCGGCGTACGACGTCGACGGCGGTCTCCACGCCCATCACGTCGATGTCGCCGGCGCGGATCACCTGGAACCCGAACGACTTGTCGTCGACGAGGTCGAGCTTGTCGTAGATCGGGCCACGGATGCCGACGTGGATCGACTTGTCCTCGGCCAGCAGGCCCTCCTCGAACGCCCGGCGGAACACCGTGCCGTGCGTGGTGGGGGCGTCGAAGTAGGTGTCCCAGGTGTCGAGGTGCGCGTCGAAGTGGACCAGCGCGATCGGACCGTGCTTCGCGTGAGCCGCCTTCAGCATCGGCAGCGCGATGGTGTGGTCGCCGCCGATGGTGACGAGCCGGCGGTTGCCGTTGCCGACGACCTCGCGGGCATAGCCCTCGATCTGCTGCATCGCCATGTCGATGGAGTACGGCGTGCACGGCACATCACCCGCGTCGACGACCTGGACCTGCTCCAGCGGCGCGACGTCGAGGTCGACGTGGAACCGCGGGCGCAGGTGCCGCGAGGCCTGACGGACGCCCATCGGGCCGAAGCGCGCGCCGGGCCGGTACGACGTACCGCCGTCGAAGGGCACGCCCAGGACCGCAATGTCGTAGTCCGTGACGGACTCGATCGTGGGGATCCGGGCGAAGGTGCCCGGACCGGCGAACCGCGGGACGATGGTCGCGTCGAGGGCGCCGACGGGGGCGTAGGTGGTCATGCCGAGATCTCCGTTTCGGGGGTGAGGGTGGCGGCGGCGAGCGCGGGCGCCGGCCGGCGCAGCAGCTTGAGCAGGCCGAGGTAGATGAAGAAGGTCGCGATGCTGCCGACGATCCAGGAGGTGTCGACGGCGCCGGTCTGCTTGGCGATCGGCCCGACGTACAGCGTCGTCGACATGAACGGGATCTGGGTCAGGCAGCCCAGGACGTAGCTGAGCAGCGCCGGGACGTTGAAGTGGCCGTAGCCGCTCCGCGGGTCGCTGAACGAGTCCGGGTCGTAGTCGCCCTTGTGGACCAGGTAGTAGTCGACGAGGTTGATGATGCTCCACGGCACCAGCAGGTAGGCCAGGACCAGGATGAAGTTCGTGTAGTCGGTCATGAAGGAGTCCGACACGGTGGTCGACACCACGAAGACCGCGACCGCGAGCGCCACGGCGGTGAACCGGCGGGCCGAGGGCTTGGGCACCCAGCTCAGCTTGAACGTCTGGATGGTCGTCAGCATGCAGAGCGCCGAGCCGTACATGTTGATCACGCCGGCGTCGATGGCGCCCAGGAAGAACGCGAGCATCACGAACACGAACACGGCGTGCGGCATGACGTTGTCGAGGTCCGCGAGCGTGCCGTCCGCGCCGAGTCCGGCGACGAGGTAGGCGCCCACGGCCATCGACCCGATGACGCCGAGCACGGTGCCCGCGTAGGTGTACCAGAACGCCGCGCGGGTGGTGGTGGCCGAGGGCAGGTAGCGCGAGTAGTCCGAGACGTACGGCGCGTACGACAGCTGCCACACACCGACGACGGACGCCATGCCGAGGAACCCGGCCCAGGTGAAGGTGCCGGTGTCGCCGGCGGCCGCGCTGCCGCCGCTGGCCTCGTGGATCGTGTAGACGAGGGTGAGGACCAGGGCCAGGCCGGAGATGAAGACCATCACCCGGTTGAACCGCAGGATCAGCTGGTAGCCGACGACGACCGCGAGCAGCGTGAGCGCGGTGCTCAGCAGCAGTCCGGGCGTGTGCCCGAGGCCGGTCCAGACCGCGCTCAGCGTCTGCTGCGCGAGCACCATCAGGGCCACGATCCAGCCGACGTAGATCAGGATCACGATCACCGTGATCGGGACCGATCCGTACATGCCGAACTGCGCGCGGGCCTGGATCATCTGCGGGACGCCGAGCTTCGAGCCCTGTGCGGAGTGCAAAGCCATGAAGACGGCTCCGACGACGCTGCCACAGACGATCGCGATGATCGTCGAGGTGACGTCGAGGCCGAAGACGGTCGGGCCCAGGAGTCCGGTGACGACCGCGAGCGGGATGATCTGCACGGTGAACCAGAAGGAGAAGAGGTGCCGGACGTTGCCGGTCCGCTCGGACTCCGGCACCGGTTGGATCGTCAGTCCTTCGACGAGCTTGGTGTCCTGCGACATGGTGCTGTTCCTTGTCTGCTGGTGGTCAGTGCTTGACCATGACGTGCTTGGTCCGGGAGTAGTCGTCGAGCGCGTACGCCGACAGGTCGCGGCCGTAGCCCGAGGACTTGAAGCCGCCCCACGGCATCTCCGTGGCGAAGGCGAGGTGGTCGTTGACCCAGACCGTCCCGAAGTCGAGACGGCCGGGCAGGTCCGCGGCACGGCGGACGTTCTCGGTCCACACCGAGGCGGAGAGCCCGTACGGCGTGGCGTTGGCCGCGGCGACGGCGGCGTCCTCGTCGGTGAAGGTCTCCACGGTGACGACCGGGCCGAAGATCTCCGCGGTCGTGCAGGCGGCGCCTGCCGGGATGTCGACCAGGACGGTCGGCTCGACGAAGAAGCCGGGCCGGTCGACGGCGTGACCGCCGGTCGCGGCACGCGCCCCGTCGGCGTACGCCTGCTCGAGCGCGGCGACCACGCGGTCGCGGTGCTCGCGGGAGACGAGCGGTCCCATCTCGATGTGGTCGCCCTCGGTCGGGGCACCGACCGGCAGCTGCTCGACGCGCTTGACCAGCCGGGCGACCAGGTCGTCGTGGACCGCCGCGTCGACCAGGACGCGGCAGGCGGCCCCGCAGTCCTGGCCCGAGTTGCCGAAGCCGGCGAACACGACGCCGTCGGCGACCGCGTCGAGGTCGGCGTCGGCGAAGACCAGGACCGGCGCCTTGCCGCCGAGCTCGAGGTGCACCCGCTTCAGGCCGGTCGCGGCGGCCACCGCCACCGCGCGACCGCTGCGGACGCTGCCGGTCACCGACACCAGGTCGATGCCGGGGTGCGTGGAGATCGCGGCACCGACCACGGCGCCGTCTCCGGTCACGACGTTGAGCACGCCCGCCGGCAGCACGTCGGCCACCAGCTCGGCGAGGCGCAGGGTGCTCAGCGGGGTCTGCTCGGAGGGCTTGAGCACGCAGGTGTTGCCCGCGGCGAGGATCGGCGCCAGCTTCCAGGCGGCCATCAGCAACGGGTAGTTCCACGGCGTGATGGCACCGACCACGCCGACCGGCTCGCGCAGGATCATCGAGGTGCTGCCCTCGACGTACTGACCGGCGGCGAGGCTCTGCTGCGACCGGACCGCGCCGGCCATGAAGCGGAAGGTGTCGACGGTGCCGGCGACGTCGTCGCCGGCGAGCCCGAGAGGCTTGCCCGCGTTGCGGGACTCGAGCTCGATCAGCTCGGCGGCATTCGCCTCGAGCACGGACGCGACCGCGAGCAGCGCGTCGGCGCGGTCCTTCGGCGTACGCCGGCGCCACTCGGCCGCCGCGCGACGGGCCGCGGTCACGGCCCGGTCCACGTCCTCGGTCGTGCCGCGACGCGCCAGGGCGATGACCTCGCCGGTCGACGGGTCGACGACCTCCTGGGTCGCCGGGCCCGACCCTTCCCAGGCTCCACCGTCGACGAAGTGCGCCAGAACCGGAACGCCGCCGCTCATGCGAGGTCCGCCCCGTGGATGTCGAAGCCGCGCTCGACGACGACCTCGAGCAGGTCGACGTAGGAGTCGATGTCGTCGTTGGCCTGGCGCGGAGCGGGCCGGTAGTTGAGCGCGGCCTGGACCTGCGGGCTCTGGAAGTAGGCGCCGGACACCAGGGTGGTGAGGGCCTCGAACAGCGCCGGGTGGCCGGTCGCCAGCGCGTCGAGCGCGGCCTCGGCATCGAGGTCCGCGGCGACCCGGAGGGCCCGCTGCAGGTCGGCGTCGAGGTCGGGCCGGAAGCCGAGGACCCGGTCGATGAGGTCCGCCGAGACGCCGGCGGCGGACGCCGACGGGAAGCTGGCGGAGCCCGGGATGAGCACGTCGGCCAGGACGGCGAGCCGGTCGCGGTCGGTGGTGTCGAGCATCAGATGTCCTTCCGTGCCGTGGGTCAGGAGGCCGAGGCCTGGTTGTGGCGGTTGTCGGCGAGGTGGCGGGCGGCACGCAGGGCGATCGCCATGATCGTGGCCGTCGGGTTCACGCCGGTCGAGGTGACGAAGTTGCTGCCGTCGAGGACGAACAGGTTCGCGATGTCGTGCGACCGCCCCCACTGGTCGACCACCGAGTCGGAGCGGTCCTCCCCCATCCGGGCGCTGCCGAGCAGGTGCCAGCCGCTGTCCCGCACGACCGGGACCACCTCGATGTTGGTGGCGCCGGCGGCCTCGTGGGCCTCGACTGCCCGCGCGATGTGGAAGTCGAGGAGCTTCTGGTTGTTCTCGCCGATCCGGTAGTTGATCCTCGGCGCCGGGATGCCGTCGGAGTCGGTGAGCGTGGCGTCGAGGATCACCTCGTTGGCCTCGTCGGGCAGGTCCTCGGTGGTGATGCCCCACTCCAGGGTGCGGCCGAAGGTGCTGCTCAGGCGCTGGTGGAAGTTGTCGCCGAAGCCGTCCCGCCAGGGCGTGCCGGGCTCCCACAGGACCCGGTTGAGCGCACCCGGGGTCGGCATCAGGTTCCACTTGCCGCCGCGCACGAAGCCGCGCGACTCGTCGGTCTCGTAGAACTCCAGGGACTGCAGCGACTGGCCGGCCGGGCCCAGGTGGCTCTCCAGGTCCTCGTCGTACGAGCCGTAGACGGAGGCGTAGGGGTGGATCATCAGCCGCTTGCCGACCAGGCCCGAGGAGTTCGCGAGGCCGTCGGTGTGGCCGGCGGTGGCGGAGTTGAGCAGGATCCGCGGCGTACCCAGGCCGTTCGCGGCGAGGATGGTGATGCCGGCGGCCTGGTGCCGCCAGGTGCCGGTGCGGTCGATGAACTCCGCCCCCGACACCAGCCCGGCCTCGTTGAGCGTCAGCTTGCTGACCCGGGCGCCGGTGATGAGCACCGCGCCCGCGGCGATCGCGTCCGGCCAGTAGGTGAGGTCGGCGCTCGCCTTCGCGCCGGCCGGGCAGCCGGACTCGCAGGCACCGAAGCGCTGGCACGCCGGGCGGTTGCGGAAGGCGCGCGAGGAGATCGCGTTGGGCGCCGGCCACCAGTGCCAGCCGAGCTTGTCCATGCCGCGGGCGGCGCGCAGGCCGGCCTTGCCGATGGGCAGCGGCGGCAGCGGGAAGGTGTGCGCGTCGGGGTACGACGGGTCGCCCTCCAGCCCGGACGCGCCGATGTGGTGGGTCACCTCGTCGTAGAACGGGCGCAGGTCCTCGTAGGTGAACGGCCAGTCCTCGGCGACGCCGTCCAGCGTCTTCACCCGGAAGTCCGAAGGCAGCGCCCGGACCCAGTGGCCCGAGTACAGGATGCTGCTGCCGCCGACGCCGTTGAACATCAACGGCTCCATCGGGCTGTTCTCGGTGTTGATCGGGTAGTCCGCCTCGTTGCCCCGGGTGTTGGGGTTGGGGCTCCACTTCTTGAGCCGCGCGAGCTCCCACTGCGGCTTGTCGCCGGTGAAGTCGTCGGGCAGGTTCCAGTCGCCCTGCTCGAGGCACACGACCTTGAATCCCTTGCGGGCCAGCTCGTACGCCGCGACGGCACCCGAGGGGCCGGCCCCGACGATCAGGACGTCCGCGTCAGCGACCGTTGTCTGCTGGTTCACTGTTCCTTCTTCCGCGCTGCTCGGGGCCTTGGGGATGCCTCCAGCGTGCCTGCGACCCAGGTCACAGCGCTGCCCCCCATTCGCAACAGATGGCACGAGAGACCTTGTGCGATTGCACAAGGTCAGTTTCTGGACCGGTCAGCGCCCGCCCGCGCCCGGGTCCAGCAGCGACTGCGCCCGCAGCGCGAGCCACAGCTCGGCGATGTCGGCGGTCTCGCTGGTGCTGCGGCCGGTGATCTCCTCGACCTTCCGGATCCGGTACAGCACCGTCTGCCGGTGCACCCGCAGGGCGTCGGCGGTCTTCTGCCAGGAACGCTGGTGACCGAGGAAGGCGTCGAGCGTCGCGAGCAGCGGGGTGTCGTGCGCGCGCTCGTACTCGACGAGCGGTCCGAGGACCCGCGAGGCGAGCGCGGCCGCGTCGTCGATGCCGCCGACGCCGATGAACGGGGTCGCCTCCCCGTAGTGGAAGGTGCGGGAGAGCGAGCCCTCGGCTGCGCGCAGCGCCCACGCCGACTCACGCAGCGCCTCGGGCGCGCGGTCCGTGCTGCGCAGGGGCGCGCTCACGCCGACCAGCACCTGGGCACCCAGGTCCGCCCGGAGGACGTCGTGCACGTCCGCGGTCGCGGCGGCGAGGACGTACAGCACCCCCGCCCGGTACGTCGCCACGTGGGCGATCCCTCCCCTCCACAGCGCCACGTGGGCGTCCCGCAGCCGGCTGACGTCGCCCCCGCTCACGGCGTACAGGCGGGCCGAGGCGGTGGCGATCCCGACGGCCTTCAGCTGACGGCGCGCGGCCCGTTCCTCGGCCCTGCCCTCGACGAGCTGGGACAGCAGCTCGGCGCCGAGCCGGCGACGGTGCTCGACGGCGACGACGCTCTGGGACAGCTCGAGAGCGAGCACCGTGACGGCGTGCTGCATGAGGATGGCGTCGACCGGGTTGCGCCCCTGCGACACCAGGGCCATCAGCGCGCCCTGCTGGGTGGGGATGTCGACCAGGCGGAGGTCGCGACCGTCCGGCAGCGGTACGACGAGCGCGCCCGCCCGCAGGTCGGCCTCCCGGCGCGTGATCTCGTGGAGGGCGGCCGCGAGCACGGCGTCGAAGCGGGGGTCCTCGGGGTACCAGGGCTCGCCCGACGCCCGGTGGCAGATGTGCACCTCGCACCCGAGAACCTGGGCGAGAGGCTCGCGCAGCACCGACGCGGTGTCGTGCGTGCCCACCATCCGCTGCACGGTGCGGTAGATCTTCTCGGTCCGCACGAGGCGGTCGGACTGCTCGAGCAGGTTCGCCGCCGCCACGGCCTGCGAGATGGCGACGAACGGCATCGGGAACTCGACGGCCAGCACGCTCAGCCCGAGCCGCCGGCTCGTCTCGAGCAGCTCCTCGGTCAGCGGCGGGCAGTACATCTGCTCGCCGATCGCGAGGGCGCTGGCGCCCGCCTCGTCGAGCTTCTCGATGAGCGCCCGCTGCTCGGCGCCGTCGGCCGGGAACGACATGCCGTTGGTCAGCAGCAGCTCCCCGCCGGTGAGCCAGCGCCAGGGCTCGGGCAGGTCGGAGACGTGGGTCCACGACACCGCACGTCGTACGCCTTCGTCACCGGAGACCAGCCGCAGCCGGAGGTGCGGCATCTCGAGGAGGTCCGCGACGGTGATCGCCATGGGCCGAGGATAGGGGTCGCACCGGTAGGGGCTGTCGAATCGTGCGTCGTTCCAGTGCGTGCATGAGCGCCGCCGACGAGGGAGCCGTGCCGGAGGCACGGCGACCGAGGAGAAGGTGCTCAGGTGCGTGCTGGAACGACGCACGGCCGACATCGCCCTACGGTGCGACCCCTCTGGCGCTCAGGTGCCGGGGATCTCCGGCTGCGGGAAGACCCGCGGGACGAGGTCGAGACCCCGCACGTGCCCGGCGATCTCCGCGCACGTCGCGACCCAGAGGTCGGGCATCGCGGACATCGTCTCGAGCAGCTGCTCAAGGGCGCGGAGCCGGCCGAGCCGGCCGCTGAGGAACGGGTGCACGGTGAGCGTGAAGCAGGACTCGTAGCGGTGCGACTCGGCGAGCTCGCCGGTCCACATCGACAGCGCCTTCGCGGGGTCCTCGATGACGCCCGGCCCGAAGACGTTCGGCACGAACGCGAACTGCTCCCAGTCGTCCAGCGCCCACGACACCGGGATCTCCACGATCGACCGGGCGCCGTCGCCGGGACGCTCCGCGAGCTCGTAGGGCAGGTCGCTGTCCATCAGGCTGGAGTCGTAGAGGAAGCCGCGGTCGAGCAGGATCTCGGCGGTGGAGTACGACGTCTCCCACAGCGGCGCCCGGTAGCCGGTCGGCCGGACGCCGAGCACCTTGTCGAGCGACTCGAGGCCGCGATCGATGATCGCGGCCTCCTCGGCGTACGACAGCCCGGCCATCGCCTCGTGCAGGTAGCCGTGGTGGGCGATCTCGTGGCCCGCGTCGCGGATCCGGCGCAGCAGGTCGGGGTAGCGCTCGACGGTGTAGCCGGGCGCGAAGAAGGTCGCCTTCACCTCGAAGCGCTCCAGCAGGTCGAGGACCCGCGGGACGCCGGTGAGGGCGCCGTACGCCTGGTGGCTCATGACCGAGAGCCGGTCGCGGGTGCCCGGGTCGATCGTCAGGGCGACGTCCTCCCCGTCCAGGTCGAAGCCGAGGTTGGCGGCGGACCGGTAGCCGGCCGGCCAGGCGACGGGCGCGGCGGGCTGGGTGGCGTCGGAGCTGGTCATGGGTTCCTCACGGTCGCGTCGGTGGTCACGCTCGGGCGCGGGTGCTGCCGCCGTTGGCTTGCAGGGTCTGGCCGACGAAGGCGTTCATGCCGGGTCGCGACAGCAGCGCCACGAGCGCGGCGATGTCCTCGGGCCGCCCGATCCGCCGCGCGGGGATCTCGGCGGCGTACTCGGCGTGCATCTGCTCCAGCGTCAGCCCGGCGTCGTCGGCGTCGACCTGGAGCTGCGGGGTGTCGATGATGCCGGGCGCGACCGCGTTGACGGTGATGTTCTCCGGCGCGAGCTCGCGACCGAGGGACTTCGCGAGGGCGATCAGGCCGGCCTTGGAGGAGGCGTACGCCGTGGCGCGGGGCCAGCCGACGACGCCCCACTCGGAGCTGATGACCACGATGTTGCCGCGGCCGATCCGCCGCATGCCCGGCAGGACGGCCTGGATGCAGCGGAAGGCGCCGGTCAGGTTGGTGTCGATGTTGCGCCACCAGTCCGCCAGCGGCTGCTCGAGCAGCGGGCTCATCGACATGTACGCCGCATTGCACACCAGCACGTCGACGGGACCCTGCTCGCGCTCCACCTCCTCGAAGGCGGTGCGCACCGAGTCCGCGTCGGCCACGTCGGCGACCACGGGGAAGCCCCCGGTCAGCTCGACGACCTCGCGCATCTGCGGGGTGTCCGCGCGACCGTTGATCCCGACCCGGGCGCCCTCGGCGGCGAGCCGCAGCGCGATGCCGCGGCCGATGCCCTGGGTCGCGCCCGTGACGACCGCGATCCGGCCCTCCTGGTGCCGCTCCATCAGATCACCGCTCCCATGTTGGGTGAGAGGACCTCTCCCACGCAGAAGGATCCCTCGTCGACGAGGAACTGCACGGCCTGGGCGATGTCGTCCGGCGTGCCGAGGGCTCGCGCGGGAAGCGACGCCAGGTACTCCGGCGTACGTTGCGCTGCCGGCAGCAGCGGCGTGTCGGTCGGACCGGGCGCAACGGCGTTGACCCGTACGCCGTGCTCGGCGACCTCCGCCCCCAGGCTGCGCACGAAGCCGAGGATCGCGCCCTTGGCGGCCGAGTAGTGCGCCTCGCTGTCGGTGCCGCCGATGCCGAGCTCGGAGGAGATCGCGACGATCGCCCCGCCGCGCCGCTCGATCATGCCCGGCAGGACCTCGCGCACCGGGTTGAGCAGGCCGCCGACGTGCACCCGCAGCATCCGGTTCCAGCGGTCCTCGCTGATCTCGCCGAAGGGCACCAGCTCGTAGTGCCCGGCGGCGGTGACGAGCGCGTCGACCGGCCCGACCGCGCTGCGGATCCGGGCGAACGCGGCCCGCACCGCGTGCGGGTCCGACACGTCGACCACAACCGCGTGCTCGAGGTGCTCGGCCCGGCGCAGGTCCACCCCGACGACCGTCCAGCCGGACTCGGCGAGCGCGGCGCACACCGCGGCCCCGATCCCGGACGCTGCCCCCGTGACGACTGCCACGCCTGCCATCCGACCCACCTCCATCACCCGACCGTGCCCGCTCCCATCCTCGCGACGCAGGGCGGCGGAGGGCAGCCCGGCGGGTGCACAGATCGCACGGCGGCATTCATACGAATGCACAGAGCCGCCTACAGCTGGAGGCAGCGGACGTCATACGGTGCGAGCGCTGGAGGGCTCGCACCGTATGACGTCCGGGTCGGCCTCACATGAAGTTGCGGGTGTGCAGCGCCGACAGCTCGGCCGCCTCGTCGTCGGGGAAGCCGATGGCCGCGAGCCGGCGGCGCCGGCCCTGGTCCATCCGCGCCTGCAGCTCCTGGACCGCGCGCCAGCCGCGGCTGATCGCGGCCGGCTCCCACGAGCCCGCGGCGAGCAGCACCAGGGCGTCGTAGACCGACTCGTTGAGCCCGCTCGCCTCCCGCAGTGCGTCGTGCCGCCGCTCGATCGCGCCCCGCAACCGCCCGAGGAACGCCGGGTCGTGGGTGGTGAGGTGCGTCGTGTGCGCCACCCCGAACACCACGTGCCGCGCCTCGTCACGCGCCGCCAGCCGGGTCACGTCGGCGGTGATCCGGTCCGGCGCGTTCGTGTGGAGGAACTGCAGCAGGTCCACGAACGTGCCTTCCCCGAGCACCGAGAGCAGGAAGGACGCGAGGGTGAAGTCCGGCTCGTTCAGCAGGGTCTGCAGCGACGCGCGGCCGGCCACGCTCGACGTACCCATGCGGTCGCGGGACACCAGGGCACGACGGGTGAAGATCTCCACGTGCCGCGCCTCGTCGGCCACCTGCGAAGCGAGCAGCTGCATCACCTCGCGGTAGTGCGGGTGCAGCGAGGCGAGCATCCGGGCCGGGATCATCAGCGCGGCCTGCTCGTTCTCGACCAGGTAGGTCATGATCTGCACGACCGCGTCCTCGATGTCGTCCGGGACGACCTCCGGGGTCCAGTCGATGACGGTCGCGGGGTCCCACTGGGAGGCCGCCGCGCGGGCGTAGAGCGTCGGGGCGATGTCGGCCCAGACGTGGTCACGCTCGACCCACGCGACGTCCAGCGCGGGGCCGCCCTCCTCGACCAGGGCGCCGCGTGCGGCCAGGCCCCAGCGGCGGTCCGCCACGGCCGACGGGGCGTCGACGGACCCGGCCCGGACGGCGCCCGACCAGCGCAGGTCGTCGACCTCGCCCTTGTGCACCGTCACCCGGTGCCGGCCCTCCTCGGGCTCGCCCCACGGATCGATCCGGTGCCCCTTGGTCCGGCACCACGCGCCGAGCACGAGCGGCAGCGCCGGGTCGTAACCGCGGACCTCGAGGCTCTCGCCGGCCCGCAGGCCGGCGAGAGCACGGGCGACCAGCAGGTGGCCGCCCTCGTCGAGGGAGAGGTGCTCAAGGTCGATAGCCGGCGGCATCGACAGCGCCCTCCGCGGAGTAGAAACCGGTCTCGTCGACGGCCCGCTCGAGCTGCGCGAAGCCCTCGACCCGCCCCGGGAGCCAGGCCTTGAGACCCTCGAGGTCGAGCAGCCGGCGTACCTCCGGATCGGCGTACGACATGGCCAGGAAGACGCGGGTCAGCTCCTCGACCTCGGCCGGGTCGGCCGACGGCCCGGCGGTCATCATGCAGTGGTCGTAGGGCTCGGTGTGGCCGACCACCCGTACGGTGCCGGCCGGTGCCGTGCCCTCCTGGCTGAAGACGAGCAGGTTCGCGTCGAGGACGCAGGCCGCGTCCACCTCCCCCGCCCGCAGCGCGAGGACCGCGTCCCGCTCGCCGCCGACGTGGTCGCCGTGCAACCCGACGCCGACGTCGAAGCGGACGACGTCGACGTCGTCACCGATCTCGCTGCGCAGGTACGACGACGGGATGAGTGTCGCCTGCGGGGAGTCGATCGCCCCCACCCCGATCCGCTTGCCCTTCAGGTCGGCCAGCGTGCGCAGACCGCTGTCGGCCAGGGTGACGACGGCCGAGCGCAGGTCGCGGTCGGAGTCGCGCATGAAGATCGGCGTGACGGTCACCCCCTGCGCGGACGCGAGGCGGCGGGACCGGACCCACGCGAGCGGCGAGTTCCAGGCCAGGTCGATCCGGCTGGCGAGGAGGTCCTCGACCTGCCGCTCGTAGTGGGAGTAGAGGACGTAGTCGGTCTCCACGCCCTGGGTGCGCAGGTACGCCCGGAACCCGTCCCAGATCGTGACGACCTTCGGGTCGTAGGCCACCGAGCCGATGAGGAGCACCATCACGCATCACCCAGCAGCGGCAGGCCGGTCAGCGCACGGCCGATGATGTCGAGCAGCGCGTCGGTCGTCGGCGCCATGACCCGTGCGGCGCGCGCGTCGCGGAAGCGGCGCTCGACCGCGAGCTCCTTGCGGAACGCAGCCCCACCGCAGGCGGTCATGGCGAGGTCGGAGACGAGCGCGACGCTCTGGTCGGCGGCCGCCTTGGTCTGCAGCACGAGGAGCGCGGCGACCTCCGACCCGGCGCCCGCCGCGGCGATCGCGTCGGCGATCTGGGCGCGGGTGCGGTCGGTCTCGATGTTCATCTGCGCCAGCCGCGTGCGGCCCGGCAGCTGCTGGGCGAGCGACTGCCCGAGGTGCTCCAGCGACGTACCGGTGAGGTGGGCGGCCGTCGCCGACGTGAGCGCCTGCATGGCGCCCAGGCTCGCGGAGGCGTTGAGCACCAGGAACACCGGCAGCACGTGGCCGAGCGCGAGGTCGAGGCCGGCGCCGTCCTCGCCGAGCATCGCGTCGCGCGCCACCCGGACGCCCTCCGCGATCACCGGGCAGGAGTCGTTGCCGCGCAGCCCGAGGCCGTCGAACGCCTCGGGCGAGGACAGTCCGGCGGTGGTGGTGTCGAGGTACCACAGCGTCATCGGACCGTCGGCGGCCAGCGGACGCGACGACCACACGTAGCTGTCGGCGTGGTGGGCCGAGGTGACCCAGGACTTGAAGGCGTCCAGCACCACGGCGTCGCCATCGGCGGCCGCGGTGCTCATCGGGGCCCAGAACTGGCTGCGCGAGCCGCGCTCGGAGAACGCGAGGGTGGTCAGGTGGCGCCCCTGCGCGATCGCGGTCAGCGATGCGGCGTGGTCGGCGGTGACCAGCATCGCCGTGCCGGAGTAGTGCATGGTCACGACCATGGCGGTCGAGCTGCAGGCGGTCGCGAGGCGACGTACGAGGTCCGCGGCGGCGTCGAGGCCGAGCCCGCCACCGCCGTGCTCGGTGGGGACGGTCAGCGCGAGCAGACCGGCCTCGGCCAGCGCCTCGATCGCGGCCTTGGGGAAGGCGCCGTCGGCGTCCACGGCGGCGGCCTGCGGCGCGACGACCTCCTCGATGATCTCGTCGAGGCGGGCGTCAAGGGTGGGCGGAAGGATTCCAGGCATGGGTGTGTCTCCTGATCAGTGAGGAAGGGGAGCCGCCCGACCGGACGGCGATGAGGGGCGTGGTTCAACGGCCGAGCGACATGGCGACCTCCTCCCGATCAGGCCGGCGCGACATGGGAGCACCCGTGCGGTCGCGAGGTCTTCCACTCCGACGCCTCGCCGGAGGGGAGCAGCAGGAGGACCCGGTTGCCGTCGAGCAGCACGTGGTCGGCGGCGACGCCGAGCAGCCGGGCGACGACGTACGCCGAGCTGAGCCGGGTCACGTCGCGGGTCTCGCCGAGCGGCAGCAGCGACGCGGTCTCGCTGATCAGCTCGTGCTCCCCCGCCCGCAGCACGATCCGGGCGTCCGGCGCGACGCCGCGTGCCGAGACCGCCACCGAGATGTTGTCGAGGTCCGCCGACCCGACCGCGGCGAGCGCGACGGCACGGCTGATCCGCACCCGCTCGAGGACCGCGCGGTCACCACCGTTGCCGATGACGACCGGGATGCCGAGGTTGCGCGCCACCACGACCCACCGCGCGTCACCGTCCCGCTCGACGCCGACGACCGGGATCCCGAGCGCCTGCAGGTGGCGGCACAGCCGCAGGCCCACCTGGCCGAGCCCGACCACGACCACGTGACCGGCACGCGGGAGGGCGCGCGACCCGAACAGCCCGATCAGCCGCGGGCCGAGCAGCATGTCGACCAGACCGGCCGTGAACATGCCGGTGAAGAGCACCGACAGCAGCATCGCGACGCCCGCGAAGACGCCGTACGCCTCACCGTGCCGGCCCTCGGGTCCGACGGTGGCCGCGACCTGCGCCGCCTCCTGGAACGCCTCCGGCCACGGCGTACCGACGCTGACCAGCCAGGTGAAGTCGCACAGCAGCGCCAGCGTCGCGCCGCCCAGCCCCAGGTAGAGGATGCGGCTGCCCGCGTCGTGCGGGCGCAGCTGCCCGGCGACGCGGCCGCGCAGCGCGCGCATCCGTTCGGCGAACGACCGGCGCCAGGGGCGGCGGGTGACCAGGTCCCCGTCCACGGCCACCGCCTCGGCGCGGTCCCGTCCGGTCGGGAACAGCGCGGCTCCGTCGCCGAGGCAGGCCGCGACCAGGGCGGGGGCCGCGAGCTCGGCGGGCGAGGTGACGACGCAGCTCGGCAGCAGCCGGTGCAGCTGCTCGGACATCGTGGCGTCGAAGATCGCTGCGACGATGGGTACGCCGGGGGCGAAGTGCGCCGCCGCCAACGCGTAGCGCAGCCCGACGTCGTCCTGGTGCAGCAGGATCGCGATGCCGGACACCTCGCGCTGCAGGGACGCGCGCAGCTCCGCGTCGTCCGGCGCGAGCAGGTGGTGGACGGTGTGCCCGCGGTCGGTCAGCGCCGCGCAGACACGACGGGCCAGCGTCGTCGCCCCGATGACGAGGAAACGGTCCGCCGCAGCCGTCACGGGCGACGCCTCAGCCACCGTGCGGCACCCGCCAGCACGACGGCGGCGCCGACGACCACGCTGAGCGGCACCCGCTCCGGGCCGGCCGGGCGCTGCGCCACCACCGGACGCGCCGGGACCCTCGCCCCGCCCGTCGGTACGACGGACCCGTGGTCGGCGTGCGGGTCGTGCGACCAGCTCTCGGACTGGGTGAGCCGGAACAGGTAGATGAGCGCCGGCAGCACCGTCACACCGGCGAGCGCCACCACGATGACGAGCGCCCACAGCGTCGCGGTCGCACCGGCGGCGTCGACGATCTTCACCTGGTCCACGAGCAGCCAGGGGAACTGCGCCACGCCCCACCCGAGCAGCACGCACACCACGGCGGCGACCGCGGTGACGCGGCCACCGGCGTACCGCTTCTTCCAGAGCAGGAACAGCGTGGCCCCGCCGGCGAGGGCGGACAGCACGATCAGCGGCGACGCCGGCCCGATCAGCCCGTGGCTGAGGGTCTTCGCGTCGCGGAACAGCGGCACCAGGGCACCGAACACGATGACGCCGGTGCCGACGCCGACCGCGAGGGAGCGCTGCCGCAGCTCCTCGGAGAGCTCGAGGTGGCCGCTCCGCTCGGCGTCCGCGGTGAGGAAGGCGCCGGCGAGGAAGGCGCACGTGCCGACCGCGATCAGCCCGCCGAAGATCGACGTCGGGTTGAGCCACGAGCTCCAGACGTCGCCGTACCCGTTCGCCGGCACCCGGCCGGACGCGATCGCGCCGGCCGCGGCGCCCAGGAAGAACGGGGTGATGAACGAGGACGACGCGAAGATGACCCCGAACAGCCGTGCCTGGTCCAGCGTGGCCGCGAACTTGCGGAACGCGAAGCTCGCACCGCGCAGGACGATGCCCAGCAGCGCCAGCAGGATCGGGATGATCAGCGTCGTCATCGCCGCGGCGAACGAGCTCGGGAAGCCCGTCCACCAGACCACGAGCACGTAGATCAGCCAGACGTGGTTCGCCTCCCACACCGGGCCGATGCTGTGGTCGACGAGCGTGCGCAGCTCCGCGCCCCGGCGGGCGTCGCCGGCGGTCAGGTCGAAGAACCCGGACCCGAAGTCGGCGCCCCCGAAGACCGCGTAGGCGATGATGCCGACGAAGAGGGCGGCGCAGACGACGTAGGCCAGGGCGGTCATGAGCGCTCGCCCGTCGTGGCCAGCGCCGGCCCGTACGGGCTGGGCAGGTCGGCCTCGCCGGCTCGCCAACGACGCGACATCGAGCGGAGCACGATCACCGCGCCCGCCGTCATGGCCGAGTAGACGACCACCGTGACCCCGAACAACCACCACAGACCGGCGTGCGTGCTCGCCGCGTCCACGGTCTTCAGGTAGCCGTAGACCACCCAGGGCTGGCGGCCGACCTCGGTGGCGGTCCAGCCGCACTCGAGGGCGACCACGGCGAGCGGACCCGCGACGGCACAGCCCCGCAGGAACCACTTGTTGCGCAGCAGGTCGCGTCGTCGCCACCGGGCGAACCAGAACAGGACGACCCCGAGCGCGAGCGCGCTGCCCAGGCCGATCATCGACTGGAACGCCCAGTGCGCCGTGTTGATCTCGGCGTCCACGGGCCGGTCGGCGGCCGGGATGGTGTCCATGCCGGTGACCGGCTTGGTGAAGGAGTTCTCCGCGACCAGGGAGCCGACCCGCGGGATGTCGATGGTGCCGTGCACCTTCCCGTCGATCCAGATCCCGCCGATGCGCAGCGGCGACGGTCCGTCGGTCGTCGTCTCGGCGTACTCGAACGCGGCGAGCTTGGACGGCTGGTGGCTGTCCATGCCGAAGCCGAGCACGTGGCCGATCACGGGCTGCACCAGGGCCGCGCAGCTCGCGAACACGAACGGCACGATGAAGCCGAGGCGGTGGTGCTCGTCACGACGCCCCTTGAGCATGCCGATCGCGTAGACCCCGGCCATGGTGAAGCCGACGACCATGAACGCGCCGACCCACATGTGGGCGAACTCGAGCCAGACCCGTGCGTTGAACATCGCCTTCCACGGGTTCACGTCGGTGACCTTGCCGTCGACGATCTTGAAGCCCGTGGGCCAGTTCATCCAAGCGTTGACCGCGAGCACGCAGAAGGTGCCGACGACGCCGGCGGTGACCATCGGCAGCAGGGCCAGCAGGTGGACGCGCGGCTTCATCCGTCCCCAGCCGTACAGGTAGACGCCGAGGAAGATCGCCTCGATGAAGAAGGACAGCCCCTCGAAGGCGAAGGGCAGGCCGAGCACGTCGCCGAAGCGACCCATGAGCCCCGGCCACAGCACGCCGAACTCGAAGCTGAGCACCGTGCCGGACACCGCTCCGATCGCGAAGAGCACCGCGGCGACCTTCGACCACCGCTTCGCCAGCTCCAGCGCGACGGGGTCGTTGCGGCGGATCCCGCGCCGGTGCATCGCGAAGATCATCGCGGGGAAGGCGACGCCGAAGCAGGACATGACGATGTGCCAGCCCAGCGACAGCGCCATCTGCTCGCGGGCCGGCAGCAGCCCGGGGGGATCTACGACGAGGGCGAACATGGCTCCTCCGGTCGGGGGTCAGGTGGTGGAGCGGGTGACATCCGTGACGGTGCGGCCGTAGATGGCCCAGTACGCGCCAGCCACGAACACGGAGGCACCGATGAGGTTACCAAAGAACGCGAGCACCAGGTTCGCGACCGTGTTGCCGACGGTGACGTCCGGTACGCCGGCGAAGAGGGCGAGCGGCAGGAAGAACATGTTGGCGACGACGTGGTCGAACCCGAGCGCGACGAAGGCGGTGATCGGGAAGACGATCCCGAGGATCTTGCCGCCGACGTCCTTCGCAGCCAGGGCCAGCCACACGCCGAGGCAGACCAGCCAGTTGCACCCGATGGCACGCAGGAAGACCTGCAGGTGCGACTCGATGTGCGCCTTGCCAGCGGCGATCGTCGCGAGCCGCTCGTAGGTGGCGTCCGCGGTCGTCGGCTTGGCGCCGGCGCCGAGGTGCGCGAGGTCCGTCGCGTGGCTCCCGATCACCCCGGTCTTGTAGGCGATGAGGTACGCCACGACGAGGGAGCCGACCAGGTTCATGACGGTGACGACCGCCCAGTTGATCGCCAGCCGGGACGGGGTGATCCGCCGCGCCATCGCGGCCAGCGGCAGCAGCATGAAGTTGCCGGTCAGCAGGTCGGAGCCCGCGATGACGACGAGGATCAGGCCCAGGCTGAACACCACGCCGGTGATCAGGCTGGTGGCGCCACCCCACGTCGACGCGACACCCGACGACGAGACGATCGCGAGCAGCCCGCCGAAGGCGATGTAGGCACCACCGAGGAACCCGCTCACCACCATCGTCGACAGGCGCTGGTTCGCCTTCGCCTCGCCCGAGGCGATGGCCGCGATGACCGTCTCCGGAGGCGTGTTGTACCCGCTCATCTGGCTGTCCTCTCGCGAGCGCCGCACCGGGGCGGCGCATGATGGCACCGCCCGACGTTCCCGCAGGCCGCGGCCACCGGCAAGGCCCCAGGCCGGAGCAGCACCCCGATTGGTTCGGCCCGACAACCGCGGTTGGCGGCCGCTCCTACCGGACGACCTGACGGAGCACACCGTCCAGGCGCCGGGTCCACCCCCGCCGGTCGAGGTGCTCCAGGAGCGGGATCACGACCCGTCGCGTCGTGCCCAGCGCCTGCCGCGCGTCGCTGGTGGTGAACGGCTGGTCGAGGCGGGCGAGGACCCGCATGGCGCGGGCGGGCGCGTCCGGGAGGAGCACCACGCCGTCTCCGAGTCGCAGCAGCCGGCCGGCCCGCTCGGCCGCGCCGAGCTCGCGCGCGCCCAGCCCGGCTGCGGCGAGGTCGTCGGCCTCCGGCGCGAGGAAGGGCTGCTCGCCCAGCCGCTGCTCGAGGCGGGCGACCGCCGCCTCCGCGACGCCGAGGCCGCCGTGGTCGGGTGACCGCAGGTAGCCGCTGTCGCTGACCAGGCCGGCCCGGCGGGCGACGACGTCGAGGATCGCGTCCGTGGGGAGACCGAGCAGGTCGCCGGCCGCCGAGCGGCTCAGCCCCGGGGAGAGCGGCTGGGTGCGGTGCAGGTCGGCGACGAGGTCCGCCAGCCGTCGGGCCCACCCGCCGGCCGCGGCCGGGTCCACGAGCCAGTCACCCTCCACCAGCACCCCGTCCGGTACGTCGCCGGCGACACCCATCCGCCGCAGGAGGCCCCGTTCCACCGCACCCCTGCGCGCCATCTCGGCCGCGACCCGGCCGGCCGGCGTGAGGGCCGCCAGCGCCTCGCCGCGCCGGGCGGCGTCACCGCGCCGACGCAACGCGGGCGGGTCCACGTCGAGCACGAGGGCACCCCCGAGGATGCGCTCCCCCGGCTGCCGCAGGACGAGCCGGTCGGCCACGCTCACGGGGACCGGGCGGTCGAGGGTGAGCCGGGCGTGGTCGGCCGAGAACGGCCGCACCCGCGCCGACAGCGCGGCGCTGCCGAGGTGGGCCGTCACGCGCTCGGGCACGTCCTCGAAGCCGACCCCGCCGACCCGGCGTACGTCGACGACGGTGGTGGTCCACCACGCACCGGGCGTCACGAGCGCGTCGCCGCGCCGCACCTCGGTGGCTGCGACGCCACGCAGGTTGACCGCGGCCCTGCTGACCGGCTCCAGCCGATCGACCGACCGGCCCTCGGTCTGCAGCCCGCGCACGGTCACCGCCCGGGTGCCGTCGCCACCGACGACCTCGAGGTGGTCGCCGACGTGCACGGTGCCCGACGGCAGGGTGCCGGTCACGACCGTGCCGGCCCCGGTGATGCTGAACGAGCGGTCCACCCAGATGCGCACCCGACCGTCGCGGGGCGGGTCCGGCAGCGCGGCGAGCACCTCGTCCAATGCCGACGCGAGCTCGGCCAGGCCGGTGCCCTCGACGGCAGACACCGTGACGGCGGGTGCGTCCGCGAGGCCGGTGCCGGCGAGCTCACGGCGTACGTCGGCGAGGACGTCGCTCCCCTCCGCCGCCCGGTCGGCGCGGCTGAGCACGATCACGCCGTGCTCGATGCCGAGGGCCGCCACCGCGTCGCGGTGGTCGCTGGACTGCGCCTGCCAGCCCTCGTCGGCCGCGACGACGAACAGCACGACGGGCGTGGGTCCCAGGCCGGCCAGCATGTTGCCGAGGAAGCGCTCGTGGCCCGGGACGTCGACGAAGGCCACGTCGCGCCCCGACGGCAGCGTGGTCCAGGCGAAGCCGAGGTCGATGGTCAGCCCGCGCCGCTTCTCCTCCGCCCAGCGGTCCGGCTCCATCCCGGTCATCGCGCGCAGCAGCGTGCTCTTGCCGTGGTCGACGTGGCCGGCGGTGGCGACGACGTGCACGTCAGCGGTCCTGGAGCCCGGCGAGCACCTCGCCCACGACCCGGCCCACGACGTCGTCCTGGCCCTCCGGAACACAGCGCAGGTCGACCAGGCACGCCCCGCCGCGGGTGTGCGCGAGGACGGCGGGCTCGGCCGCCCGCAGTGCCTCGGCCGCGGCCTCGGGGAGCGACAGCGCCCAGCCGCGCAGCGGGAGTCCCGGAGCGCCCCCGCCACCGACCCGTCCGTCGTGCGGCACGACCTCCACGCCCAGCGCCCCCGCCAGCGCGTCGGTACGCCGGCGCAGCTCGTCCGCCTCCGCGTGGATCGCCCGCACCACCGGGGACGCCGCCCCGTTCAACGTCGCCTCCAGCGCGGCCAGCGTCAGCTTGTCGACCCGTACGGCGCGCGCGAGCGGGTGCCGCGCGAGTCGCTGGACCAGGTCGCCACGACCCAGCAGCAGGCCGGCCTGCGGGCCGCCGAGCAGCTTGTCACCGCTCGCGATCACCAGGTCCGCGCCGGCCCGCAGCGCGGTCGTGGCGTCCGGCTCGTCGGGCAGGGCGGCGTCGGGCTCGAGCAGGCCGCTGCCCAGGTCCGCGACCAGCGGGACCTCGACGTGGGCGCGCAGGTCCGCCAGCGCGACCTCGCTGGTGAAGCCCTCGACCCGGAAGTTGCTCGGGTGCACCTTGAGCACGCAGCCGGTGTCGGGACCGATCGCGTCGAGGTAGTCCTGCAGGTGGGTGCGGTTCGTGGTGCCGACCTCGCGCAGCCGCGCACCGGTCGACGCGATCAGGTCGGGCAGCCGGAAGCCGGCGCCGATCTCGACGAGCTCCCCGCGGCTGATGACCACCTCGCGTCCGGCGGCCAGCGCGGTGGTCGCGAGGACCAACGCGGCGGCACCGTTGTTGACCACGAGGGCGTCCTCGGCCGCGGGGCACCGGCGCAACAGGGCGGACCGTGCCGCGACGCCCCGCTTCGACCGCAGCCCGGTGCCGAGGTCGAGCTCCACGTCGACGTACCCGCTCGCCGCGACGACCGCATCCACCGCGTCCGGCGACAACGGCGCCCGGCCGAGGTTCGTGTGGACGACCACGCCCGTGGCGTTGATGACCGGCGTCAGGCTCGCGGCGCGCCGCGACGACAGCGCCTCGACGACGAGCGAGCGGACCGCATCGGGCGGGACCTCGCCACGACGCGCCCGGTCCTGGGCGTCGACCACGACCCCTCGCACGAACCCGTCGCCCCACCGGTCGCGCGCCTGCACCGCCTCGGGGAGCTCGAGCAGCACGTCGGTGCGCGGGATCAGGCGCCGCGGATCGACCTCGCTCATCGGCACACCTTCCTGCTGGTCGCACCCAGGATCGCGTGGCGGAGGCGGACGGGAATCGAACCCGCCAGACCGAGATGCTCGGCCTCCTCGGTGTTGAAGACCGGGGGGCCCACCAGGAACCCAGACGCCTCCACGCGGGCCCAACCTATAACCTCGCGAGCGTGAGCACCGCCGAGACCACCCGCCTCACCGGCTACGCGCACGGCGGGGGATGCGCCTGCAAGATCCCGCCCGGTGAGCTCGAGGACGCCGTCCGCGGCCTGACCGGTCAGCCCGGCGCGGAGGTGCTCGTCGGGCTCGACGCCGGCGACGACGCGGCCGCGGTCCGGGTCGGCGACCTGGCGGTGCTCTCGACGGCCGACTTCTTCACGCCCGTGGTCGACGACGCCTACGACTGGGGCCGCATCGCGGCCGCCAACGCGCTCTCCGACGTCTACGCCATGGGCGGTACGCCGATCATGGCGATCAACCTCGTCGGCTGGCCCCGGGGCGTGCTGCCCCTGGAGCTGATGACCGAGGTGCTGCGCGGCGGTCTCGACATCGCCCGGCAGGCCGGCTGCCCCGTCATCGGCGGCCACACGATCGACGACCCGGAGCCCAAGTACGGCATGGCGGTCACCGGCGTCGCCGATCCCGACCGGCTGCTGCGCAACGACGCGGCCGAGGCCGGCCTGCCGCTGACGCTCACCAAGCCGATCGGCGTGGGCCTCCTCAACAACCGGCACAAGCAGACCGGCGAGGTGTCCGCGGCGGCCATCGACGTGATGACGACGCTGAACCGCGACGCCTCCGTGGCCGCGCTGGCGGCGGGCGCTCGAGCGGCCACCGACGTGACCGGCTTCGGTCTGCTCGGTCACCTGTACAAGATGTGCCGCGCCTCCGGCGTGGGTGCCGTGATCGATCGCGGCGCCGTACCCCTCGTCGAGGGTGCGCGGGAGGCCCTCGAGGCCGGCTACGTCTCCGGCGGCACCCACCGCAACCTGGACTGGGTCTGGCCCCACCTGCTCGCCGACGGCATCGCCGAGGACGACCTGCTCCTGCTCGCCGACGCCCAGACCTCCGGCGGCCTGCTCGTGGTCGGGGAGGTCCCGGGCTACCCGGTCATCGGGCACACCACAGCCTCGGGGGTCCTCGAGATCCGCTGATCGCCCTGCGAGCCGCTGCAGATTTCCCAAGGTATGTAGCGGACTCCGCGCTTACCTGCCTGTACAGAGGATGGGAAGCGCAGAGTTTGCTGCATACCTTGGGAAATCTGCAGCTGCCCCGACGAGGAACCTCAGCCCGCCGTCGTGATGGAGTCGTGCGTGACCCCCGCCGCCCGCCGCTCGGCGAGCCGGCGCTTCTGCGGCTCGACCGTGTAGCGCGGGTCCTTCGCCGAGTGCAGGCCCGCCTCGAAGACGCCGAACCGGGTGAACGCGGAGGCGGTCATCAGCGCGGCCCCGGAGGCCACGGCGACGGAGCGCGAGCGTCCGGCGAACAGGGAGCCGATACCGCCGGCGATCGCCAGCCGCTCGGCCCACTTCAGCAGCTTGCCCGGCGTGCCGTGGTGCAGCGGCTCGAGCAGCACCGGGTCCATCCGGCTCTCCATGTACTTCATCGCGGCGATGTCGCCGATGACGCCGAGCTGCGCCAGGGTCCGCGCCGGACCGGTCTCGGCAACCGGCGTGGTGATCATCGCGAGTCCGCCGGAGGCGAGCGACGCCGAGCTGATGAAGACGAAGGGCAGGTCGCGGTGGGCACCGTTCCAGGTCGGTACGGCGGTGTCGGCGAGCAGCACGGCGGTGTAGCCGGCCAAGGGCGGCCCGAACAGCCCCGCCTCGAGACCGGCCGGACCCTCGATGAGGCGCAGCAGCCTGCGCAGCGGGCCGAGTGGCAGCCGCTCCCCCGTCAGCCGGTCGACCTCGTTCGCGACGGCGCCGCTGAGCCCGACGCTGAACGCGGTCAGGATCCAGGACCCCACGCTCATCGGCGAGGTGACCTTGAACGTGCGCAGCATGTTGTAGAACCGCGAGGGCTTGCCCAGGTCGGCGACCAGCGCCGCGCCAGAGATGCCGACCGCGGTCATCGCTCCGAGCCGGGCGTTGCGCCGCAGGGTCTCCCGGCCGGTCAGCTGGGCACCCGCGGCGATGACGCCCGAGCCGCCGGCGACGCCGCCCACGAACAGGTAGAGCGCCACGGGCCACTCCCACGGCGGCGGCTTGACGATGTTGTGGCCGTAGTACGAGCTGAACTCGACCGGCGGGACCATCGACTCCTCGTGGTTGCCGTTGCCGCCGGCACCTCCGTCGACCCGCTTGCGACGCCCTCCGCCGCGCCGCTTGCGGGGCATCGCGGGCGGTCGGACGCTGTCGTACTCGGAGGTGCTCATCGACGCCCCTTGAGGAAGGAGTAGGTGGCGGCTCCGACCATCCCGAGCATCGCCATACCGGCGCGCTTGTACATGGTCGGGAGGTCGGCGGTGCAGACGCGCGGGTCGGGCGGCAGGCCGTACACCTCGGGCTCGTCGAGCAGCAGGAAGACCGAGCCGATCCCACCGACGCCGTCGAGCTCGTTGGCGCCGTACAGACGGGCCTCCGTCATGCCCTGGGCGTGCAGCTCGGCGACCCGCTCGCGCGCCTGCTCGACCATGTCGTCGTGGTCGCCGAACTTGATCGACGTCGTCGGACAGGTCTTGGCGCACGCCGGCGTCTCGTCGTCGAGCAGCCGGTCGTAGCAGAGCGTGCACTTCTGGGCGACGCCCTTGTTCGGGATCTCGGGCTGCTCGCCCTTGCGTTGCCCCTGGCGCGTGGTCGGAGCGGCGGTGCCGTCGCTGCGACGCTCGACGACCCCGAACGGACACCCGCCGACGCACGTCCCGCACCCGTTGCAGACGTCGGCCTGCACCACCACGGTCCCGAACTCGGTGCGGAACAGCGCGCCCGTCGGGCACACGTCCAGGCAACCCGCGTGCGTGCAGTGCTTGCACACGTCGGAGGCCATCAGCCAGCGGAACTCAGGGGTGTCCGGCGGCGTCACGTCGACAGCGGGCTCCGCGTCCGCGACCCGCAGCGTCGGCATCCCCAGGTCGACCAGCGCCTGTCCCGACGCCTTCGCCTCCTGGATCCGCTCCGAGCTCTGCTCGATGAAGGCCACGTGCCGCCAGGTCGAGGCACCCAGCGCCTGGGTGTTGTCGTAGGACCACCCGGTCAGCTCCAGGTCACCGTCGCGCGGGTTCTGGTTCCACTGCTTGCACGCGACCTCGCACGCCTTGCAGCCGATGCAGATCGAGGTGTCGGTGAAGAACCCCTTGCGGTGCTGGTGCGTGTGCCAGTCGACATCCGCGATCGGGTCGGTCGGCCCGGCCAGCTGGCCCATCAGTCGTCCCCTTCCGTGCGCGGCGTCAGCCGGACGTTGTCGGTCTCGGTCGTGACTCCACCGCGTTCTCGATACTGCTGGACCAGCGCCTCCAGCTCCGCGCCGTGCGGGCGGCGGCCGGCGATCACGTCGCAGGAGCCGACCTTCGACTCCTGGATCTGGGTGTTCGGGTCGAGCGTGACGCCGATCAGGTCGTTCGCGGCGTCACCCGCCACGACCGCGTCGCTGCCCTGGCCCCAGTGGTAGGGCAGCCCGACCTGCTGCACCTCGCGGCCGTTGATCGTCAGCGTCCGGACCCGGTCGGTCACCAGCACGCGCGCCTCGATGGCCGCGCGCGGCGAGATGATCGTCGCCCACCCACCGTTCTCCAGCCCGCGCGCGGCGGCCAACTCCGGAGAGATCTCGCAGAACATCTCCGGCTGCAGCTCGGCGAGGTACGGCGACCAGCGGCTCATGCCGCCCGCCGTGTGGTGCTCGGTGAGCCGGTACGTCGTGAACACGAACGGGTAGACGTCCGCGCCCGGGTCGCCCGCGCTCGGCGCGTCCAGGTTGTCCTCGCGCGGGAAGATCACCCGGCTCGGCGCCTGCTGCTGGTTGTAGAGGGCGTTCCGGACGGGCGACTCCTGCGCCTCGAAGTGGGTCGGCAGCGGACCGTCGACCAACCCCTGCGGAGCGAACAGCCAGCCCTTCCCGTCGGCCTGCATGATGAACGGGTCGTCACCGGCGAGCGCGGCGGGACCGCCGAGCTCCGGATCGGGCCGGGCGTGGGGCGCACGGTCGACCGGGAAGTCCGGCACGTCCGGACCGGTCCAGCGGCCGGCCTCCTCGTCCCACCACATGTACTTCTTCCGCTCGCTCCACGGCTTGCCGTCGGGGTCGGCCGACGCCCGGTTGTAGAGCATCCGCCGGTCGGCCGGCCACACCCAGCCCCACTCGGACTGGGTCAGGCCCGGCCCGCCGTCAGGGGTACGCCGGGCAGCGTGGTTGGTCGCGTCGGCGTACACCCCGGTGTAGATCCAGCAACCGCCGGCGGTCGAGCCGTCGGCCTTCATCTGGGTGAACGACGACAGGCTCTTGCCCTTGTCCGGTCCCTCGACGAAGAACCCGTTGATCTCGGCCAGCACGGCCTCGGGGTCCGGGTTGCCGTGCTCGTCGGGCGGGTAGTCCCAGGTCATGTCCAGCAGCGGCCGGTCACGCTCGTCGGTCGAGCCGGCGAGCCGCTCCCGGATCCTGAGCCCGAGCTCGTAGAAGAAGTCGAGCTCGCTCTGGCCCTGACCCGGCGGCTGCACCGCCTGGTGGCGCCACTGCAGCATCCGCTGCGTCTGGGTGAAGGAGCCGGCCTTCTCGACGTGGGTAGCCGCCGGCATGAAGAACACCTCGGTCGCGATGTCCTCGGTCCGCAGCTCACCCGAGGTGATCTCCGGACCCTCCTTCCACCAGGTGGCGGACTCGATCATGTTCAGGTCGCGGACGACGAGCCACTTCAGGTGCGACATGCCGAGCCGCTGCTGGCGGCTGTTGGGCGTGCCGACGGCCGGGTTCTGGCCGAGGATGAAGTAGCCGTCGACCTGGTCGTTGAGCATGTCGATGCAGGTCTGGTAGGTGCTGTGCGGGCCGTTCAACCGGGGCAGGTAGTCGAAGCACCAGTCGTTCTCGGCCGTCGCCGCGTCACCGAACCACGCCTTCAGCAGGCTGACGCAGTAGTTCTCCGCATCGGCCCAGTAGCCCTTCTGCTTCTTCGAGGCGATCGCGTCGACCCAGTCGCGGAAGGTGTCGTGCACGCCCACCGACGGCATCGGCAGGTAGCCCGGCAGCAGGTTGAACAGCGTCGGGATGTCGGTCGAGCCCTGGATGCTGGCGTGCCCGCGCAGCGCCATGATCCCCGAGCCCGGCCGGCCGATGTTGCCCATCAGCAGCTGCAGGATCGCCGACGTACGGATGAACTGGGCGCCCTGCGTGTGCTGGGTCCAGCCGGTCGCGTAGCCGAAGCAGGTGGTGCGCTCGCGACCCGAGTTCGCGGCGATCGAGTCGGCCAGGTAGGCGAAGTCCGCGCGGCTGATGCCGCACATGGCCTCGACCATCTCCGGCGTGTAGCGCGCGTAGTGCCGCTTGAGGATCTGGAACACCGACCGCGGGTGCTGCAGCGTCTCGTCGCGCAGCACCTTGGGGTGCTCCAACGCCGGTCCGCCGTCACCGTGCTCGTCACCGGCTGCTCGCTCGCCGGCGCTGGTGCCGTGCTCGACGTGCCCCTGCGGGCCGCCGATGCCGCCGCCGTCCTCGGTCGCGTACGCCCACGAGCTGCGGTCGTAGGTGCCGGTCTCCGGGTCGAACCCGGAGAACAGGCCGTCCAGGTCCTCCGCGTCGCGGAAGTCCTCGTTGATGAGCGTGGCCGCGTTGGTGTAGGCGACGACGTACTCCCGGAAGTACAGCTCGTTGCTGATCATGTGGTTGATCAGCGCGCCGAGCAGCACGATGTCGGAGCCCGCCCGGATCGGGATGTGCCGGTCAGCGACCGCGCCGGTCCGCGTGAACCGCGGGTCGACGTGGATCAGCCGAGCACCGCGTGCCTTGGCCTCGGTGACCCACTGGAACCCGACAGGGTGCGCCTCCGCCATGTTCCCGCCCATGAGGACGATGCAGTCCGCGTTGGCCATGTCCTGCAAGGACTGGGTGGCCCCACCGCGGCCGAACGAGGCTCCCAGACTGGGAACCGTGGCGGAGTGTCAAATACGGGCCTGGTTCTCGATCTGGATCGCGCCCGCGGCGGTGAAGAGCTTCTTGATCAGGTAGTTCTCTTCGTTGTCCAGCGTGGCGCCGCCGAGTGAGGCGATGCCCATCGTCCGGCGCAGCTTGCGGCCCTTGTCGTCCAGCTCCTGCCAACCGCGACGGCGGGCCTCGATGAAGCGGTCGGCGATCATGTCGATCGCCTGGTCGCGGTCGAGGTCGGTCCAGTCCTTCGCGTACGGCGCCCGGTAGCGGATCTTCGTGACCCGCAACGGGTTGTTCACCAGCTGCGCGCTCGAGGAGCCCTTCGGGCAGAGGCGTCCGCGCGAGATCGGCGAGTCCGGGTCGCCCTCGATCTGGATGACCTTCTCGTCCTTGACGTAGACCTTCTGCCCGCACCCGACCGCGCAGAACGGGCAGACGCTCTGCACCACCCGGTCGGCGGTCGCGTTGCGCGAGGTCATCGCCTTCGTCTTCGCGGACTGCACGGCCGGCCCGCGGCCGAAGCGATCCGTTCGCAGCTGCCGGAGGACCGGCCATTCGAGCGGACTCAGGGGCATGGTTCGACCCTAGCGGCCGGACGGACGCGCGCAGAAGGGTGACGCGGCGGGTTTGTTCGCGAGGTCAAAGGCGGTTGTGGGGGTGCGTACGACGACCCCGCGCCATGTTCACGGCGTACGACGCGGCGGCCAGCTCGGCCAGCGCGAAAGCATCCGACGTCGAGCGGCCCGTCAGCTCCTGGATCCGGCGCAGCCGGTAGCGGACCGTGTTCGGGTGGCAGTGCAGGACCGTCGCCGCGACGTCGGCCGAACCCGCCGCCTCGAGGTACGCCGCCAGCGTCTCCAGCAGGGCGTCCCGGTCGTCGTCGGGAAGCGTGAGCACGCTGCCGAGGACCTCCTCGGCGAGCCGGTCCCCCTCCCCCGGCGCCTGGGCCATCAGCGCGGCGAGCGGGCTGTCGCCGAACATCGTCACCCCGGGCGAACCGGACGGACGCATGGTGAGCGCCGCCCGCGCCAGCTGCAGCGCGCGCGGCGAACCGCTGATGGGCCGGTAGAGCGGGCTCACGCCCACCCGGTTGCGCGCGACAGCGCCGAGGATCTCGAGCAGCTCGTCGGACTGGTCGGGGCGGACCGCGACGATGCCGAGCTGCAGGGCGGGCGTCAGTCGCCACGCGGAGGCGATGTTCGCAGCGGCCAGCTCGCGCTCGATGCCCGGCAGGGCCTCCTCGGCCAGCCGACCGGTCTCGGCCGCGACGACGACGAGCTCGCCGTCGGGCGGCAACCCGAGCAGCGCCGCGGCGTCCCACGGCCCCGCGTCCGACGAGGTCTGGCCGGTCAGGACGGCCTCGACCAGGGCCCCCCGGCGCCGCTGCTGGCGCAGCATCAGCTCGGCCGTCGTCATCCGGTACGCCTCGGTGACCGCCACGGCGTGCTGGTCGGTCAGCTGCCAGACCCGGCTCGCGGCGTCCAGCAGGGCGAGCTCCGACGACCCCGGCTCGAGCGTCCGGGACCGGGCGACGAGCGCGTCCCACAGCGTCGCGAAGCTGATCCGGTAGGCCTGCAGCACCTCGGGCAGCGGCGCTCCCTGGTGGGCGCGACGGCGCCCGGTCTCCCGGGGTACCTCGAGGTCGGGCGTCCCGTCCGGGTCGGCGAGGGCGGCGATCATGAACCGCATGTTCTGGGTGACCGACCGTGCCAGCTCCGTGGCCGGGACCAGCTCACCGTTCGCGTAGAGCGGGATGCGCTCGCGGACCAGACCGCAGGCCTGGTCCACCAGCGCCAGGAGCTGTCCCTCCGCCCACTCGGCCAGCTCGGCGAGCACCGGCTCCTTCGGCCCGCTCACCGGCGACACCTGACCACGAACCCCAGCATGGCTGCGAATCTACCGCCGCTCGCCGGTCGGGCCGGCCCTCCACGGAGCTCGGATCGGCGAGCGTTGCCCGGCGGCACAGCATCGCTTGTCCCGTTCCACAGATCTGCCCCGCGGCGATTCCCCGACCCCTCGCGACCGTGCTATCCCCGGATGGTGAGCGAGCACCACGTGGACGTGGCCGACACCGCCGCCGCGATCGGATCCGGCGACGTACCGTGCCTCGCCACGCCGCGGCTGCTCGCCTGGTTCGAGGCGGCGACCTGCGAGCTGGCCCAGTCCCTGCTCGACGAGGGCCAGACCACCGTCGGCACCGGCGTCGAGCTGGAGCACCTCGCGGCGTCCGCCGTGGGCAGCGCCGTCACCATCACCGCGACCGTCCGCGAGCGCACCTCGCGCTGGCTCGACTTCGACGTCACGGCACAGGAGCCGGGCACGGGCCGGTCCCTGGCCCGCGGCACGATCACGCGCGCGATCGTGGACCGGCGGGACTTCGTGACGCGCCTGCGCCAGCAGCCCGTTCCGTCCGGTCCCTGATCACGTAGGTGACGACGAACCCGCACAGCACCCCGAGCATCGTCCCGAGCGCACGGGACTCGAGCAGCTCCCGTACGCCGATGGGCGCGGCCAGCTCGGTCATCAGCATGATCATCGGGGTGAAGAAGCTCAGCGCCAGCGTGTAGTTGGCCGCCATGAACAGCTCGGCCGGGAACAGCAGCACGATCACGACGATCGCCAGCGACCGGGGGCCCATGCCCGTCGCCAGCAGCAGGGCGGTGATGCCGAGGCCGGCGAGGGTGCCGACGATGCGGTGGACCCCGCGCCAGAAGCGACCGCGGGGGTCGGCCGCCGCGAGCGTGACCGCGGCGCCCGCGATGGCCCAGTTGACGTGGCTCAGTCCCACGACCAGGGCCAGGCCTCCGGCGAAGGTGACGGCGACGGCGTACCGGAACGCGTGCAGGACGGCCGCGGGTCGCGACCGCACCCGCTGGCCGCGGAACGCTTCCGTCACGGCGCGCGGCGTGATCGGGCGGGCGTCACCGCCGGACAGGCCGATGCAGATCGCGATCGCGGCGCCGGCTGCCGCGATCAGCCAGGACGCGACGGGCGCCAGCACCGCGCTCGGCACGCCGGCGATCGCCCCCAGCGCGAAGAGGCCGTAGAACGGGCCGTCCGGTCGCAGCGCGAAGAAGTCGGCCAGGAGCGAGCCGGCGACCGCGAACGCCGCAGCGGTGGCGATCAGGACCTGCGCGGACGCGTGCTCGTGCGCGAGCAGCACGCCGAGCGCCGTACCGGACAGCAGGAGCAGCGCACCCTGGGACTGGTGCAGCAGCCGCATCACCCGCGAGTCGGCGCGCCCGTACATCCCGGTGAACGACCCGAACACCGCGTAGATGATGAGGCTGGGGCGGTCGAGGGCGACGAGCGCGAGGCCCGGTACGACGAGGCCTGCCGCCACCCGCACCGCGTGCGCCCGGTCGCTCTCGGGAACCACCCGACCCAGGCGACCGGCACTCGTCATACCCCACTGCCTTCTCGCGTTGCGTCAGTCGCACCGATGGTGCCGCACACCGGCGCCCGTCCGCCACCCGCTTGGGGGCCCGGACAACACCCGTTGTCGGCGTGCGTGCAACCCAGATCACACCGGTCGCCCGTGTCGTCCCGGACCCGTCGGGCACCGCAGAACCATGACCAACCACCACGCATCAGAAGCACGTGAAGGGCTCCTCGACACCGTGGCAGGAAAGGCCAAGGAGGTCGCCGGGGCCGTGACCAGTGGAACGCCGCGTTCAGCCGCGACCGCGCCGACCTCGGCCCCGCCCACGCCCGCACCCTCGCCGCGAACGCCATCGACCGCTACAGCCCCAACGCACCCCGCCGACGGCCCCTGCCTCCACCGCCATCGTCGCGCACGACCCGCGACGACCGCGGGATCAGCCTGTGACCGTCAGCCCAGACACGTCGTCATTGCGGCGTCGAGTCCACCTCACGCGCATGGACGCCCGCCGCACCGCCGGAGCGCGTGTGCGCAGCTCGGGCGGTCGTGTGACCTGATACCCGGCACGGCCCGCCCGCCAGCCGAGCTCCCTAGTCGGACCGATCCAGCTGAAGCCGTAGGTCCGCCCTGAACTGAGCCGGAAGCGGGCTACTTGGGTCGGTCATCTCGGCGTTGGCGAGCGCGAAGATCGATGCGTAGATGGCTCGCCATGCCGCGGTTGCCGAGTCAGGGTGGCATGCGTATTGCAGGCAGTACCCAGCCCAATGCTGGATCCACAGCTTACGCAGCAAATGAGACACCCCCACGCCCCGAAGGTCGCACCTGCGTTGCTCGACATCAACCCTCGCCTTGATCGCTCCAAGCCCAGTCCTTGCTCGCGGAGTGAGCTGCGGGCGTCTCCGTGAGTTCTCGAACTGCGTGACGACCTCGCGAAGCTCGGGATCATCGTCGAGATGAGCGACTTCGAGAAGGCGTCGACTGACCCACGCCGAAATCTGTCTCTGCCGCTCGGGCGATAGTCGGTCAATCTCGAGAGCCATGTCGGGATCGCGGTCATTGAGCGGCGTGGACTCAAGCGTGTCGGCGATCACCGTTGGAGCGCGGGGCACGACTGCGACATATGACGGCGGGGCGGCGCCCGTCACAGTGGGTAGCGGCGTGACACCGGTAAACATCGAGGCCATCGCTATTCCTGCGGAAACGGGGTCCGTCATCAGATCGTCAGCATGGGTCTTGGCCCATCTCCTCAATGGGCCGGGCAGCTGCGCGACGTCGCCGGCATCCCATCCACTGAGGTCGACAAACCCGTACTTCTTGCCGTCGGCGTAGGCAAGGAACACCGCGTCATTGACGTTCCAGTGGACACCTGCGCTGCGGCCGATGTCTGACAAACGGGCCAGGTCAACGAGCACCTCTGGGCGGGTTCCTTGGTATCCACCGTCCGGCTCGATCGCGATCAGACCGTGTCCGGCCAGTTCGACGATCCCGACACGATCGGTCCAATCTGCCAGGTCTTCGAGGTCGATGCTCAGGTCCGATCCGAAAGCGGCGAGGACTTCCGACTCCGCTCCGCCGTTTCCAACGAACGACACGCAGCCGGCGGAGGCGAGGCCAGGCAGGGAGGTGAGCCAGCGAACGCTGTCCGGGACGCTAGAACCAGTCATTGGAGCTCCGGGGTGATGGGCGCGCATGCGGCGGAAGCGTCGGCGTGCATGAGGGACTCAGCGAGGCTATCGCCTACAGAGGTCCGAAGCGTGCGGGAGGCGACCCGGCAGTCCTGCGCACCTCACGGGATCGTCCGGCCGCCGGTTCGGCACCCGGTGCAGGACCGGAAGGGCACGGCTCCGCACCCGGTGCGGCGCCGTCAGCCGAGCTGGGCTATCCAGAACTCGTCGTCACTGGCCGGAAGGTTCGGCACCACCGACGCGCCTCGCCGCCTCGAACGAGGCTGACAACGACTCGCGCCACGCGGCGAGGTCGTTGGCCAGTGTCTCCCAGGTGATCGAGCGGTTGATCAGGTCGTACTGGTGGATGATGAAGTTCCTGTTCGCCACGGCGATCGCCCAGTCGACGCCGTCGGGCGCGAGGACTCCCAGCTTGGACAGCCGGTTCGCGGCCTCGCCGAGCTTCATCATCAGCGAGTCGCCGGCTTCCTGCATCAGTGCATCATCGAGGTAGGCGTCGCGGCCGCGCTCGACGATCTCGGCGACGCGCTCCAGCCACGCCTCGATGTGGGCGAGCTCCTTGGCTGCCTTGCGGTTCATCACAGCAGCACCGCTTCACGGCGTACGTCGTCGTCGCGGCCCGGCCTCAGGCCTCCGTACTCCACTAGGTCGATCTCCCGCCCCAGCACCTGCTCGAGCAGCCGCTGGAACCGGATGAAGTCGAAGGACGAGGTTCCCTCGGGGGCCTTCACGATCAGGTCGATGTCCGAATCGGGCCGTGCGTCGTGCCGCGCGACCGATCCGAAGACGGCCAGGTCGCCATAGCCGTGTTCCTCGGCGATCGATCGGAGGACGGGCGCTGCCGCCTCGACCAACACTTCCGGGTGCACGTCGCCGAGATTGCGCCCGGCCCTGAGCTGCTGACTCACCGCAGGTTGGCTGACGCCGAGAGCCTCGGCGATCTGTCGCTGCGACATCCCGGTCGTCCCCAAGGCCCGCAGGGCGAGGATCCGTCGCAGGCGCGCGACGTCCTCGTCGCGACGGGCGTCGCGATACTGGGCCAACAGACTCATAAGGCAATCTTATCGTGCTGGCCGACAGGTGTGCATCCTCACGCCGGTCGCCGGTCGTGCACCCGGTGCACCACCGCGGCAGGACTGCCGGCACGGCTCCGAACCCGGTCCGGTTCCGAGCGGTCCCGTACCCGGTCGTCGGTCAGCTCGGCCAGCTGGATCTCCTCCGCCTCGCTCGCTGGAGCCGCGAGCAGGCCTCGGTCCGGCCTCTCGGCACGCAGGGTTCGCTCGAGGAGCGCTGCCGGGCTGTGGTCGAGTGCAACGAACTGCGCCCGCACCTCGTTGTACTCGCGGAGCCAATCGGCGATGACGACCCGCGCTTCGGTCAGTGTCCGGAAGGTCTCCAGGTGGAGCAGCTCGTCGCGCATCGAGCGGTTGAAACGCTCGATGTAGCAGTTCTGCTGCGGGCTGGCTTTCGCGACGAACACGGCCTCCACGCCCTGCTCAGCGAGCCAGGTCCGCAGCGTGTCGGCGATGAACTCGCGCCCGTTGTCCGAGCGGATCATCTTCGGCTTCCCAAATACCTCGAAGAGCTGCTCGAGGTGAGCGATGATCTGCCGAGCCCCGATCGAGGACCTGATCAAGCTGTCTTGGCGCGACCTTGGTGTGCTCGTCGACGATGTTCAACACCCGGAACGCGCTGCCGTTGTCCAGCCGGGCGGACACGAAGTCATAGGACCACACGTGCATCGGCCGAACCGCTGGCAGCGCCCACGCAGAGTTCTCATCGACACCACGCGCCTTCTGGCCCGATTCCTTGCTCCGCGATGGCGGGACGTGGAGCCCTTCGAGCCGCCATAACCGCTCGATCCGCTTGACGTTGACCGCCCAACCCTCGGCTACCAACAGCGCGTGGACCCGCCGGTAGCCGTAGCGGGGATGCCGGTCGGCCAAGTCACGCATCCGCCTTGACCAGCCGCTCCTCGAAATCGGAGGGCACCGCCACGTACCGGTTGGTCGACCGGTGCTGCCCAACCAGCCCACAGGCACGGCGCTCCGACACCTTTTGTCGAAGGTCAGAAACTGCAGAGCGGAGAACGGCGTGCGAAACGCCAGCGTATGGCGTTCCCTGTTGGGCGTCGAGAACACCGTCATTGAGGACGTCGAGTACGACGAGGACGCCGAACTGGTGGTTGTCCATGTGCGGCCCCGACGAGCTGGCCGCGGTCGCTGCGGCGCGTGCGGGACCCGGGCGGCGTGGTACGACCATGGCGGGGGCCGCCGCCGGTGGCGCGGCTTGGATGTGGGTGTCATGGAGGTCTTCCTCGAGGCCGACGCGCCGCGGGTGAGCTGCCCGATCCACGGCCCCACCGTCCGGCAGGTGCCGTGGGCGCGGCACGGTGCGTGGCACACGCTCGGGTTCGACCAGCAAGTGGCCTGGCTGGCCACCCAGTGCTCGAAGAGCGCGATCACCGAGCTGATGCGGATCGCGTGGCGCACCGTCGGCGCGATCATCACCCGGGTGTGGGCTGATACCGCTGGACAGGTCGATCTGTTCGCCGGGCTGCGGCGGATCGGGATCGACGAGATCTCCTACAAGCGCAATTACAAGTACCTGACCATCGTGGTCGACCACGACACCGGCCGGCTGGTGTGGGCGGCACCGGGACGCGACCAGGCGACGGTCCGGGCGTTCTTCGACGCCCTCGGTCCCGAGCGGTGCAAGCACATCACTCATGTCAGCGCGGACGGGGCGAACTGGATCGCCGACGTCGTCGCCGAGCGGTGCAAGAACGCGGTGCGCTGTGCCGACCCGTTCCACGTGGTGAAGTGGGCCACCGCCGCGTTGGACGAGGTGCGACGCGAGGTATGGAACGCCGCCCGCGGCGACGTCCGCGCCCACCGCGCCCGACGAGCCGCCGGGCTTCGTGTCGAGGCCGCCGGGCACGCCAAGGCGCTGAAGAACGCCCGGTTCGCGTTGTGGAAGAACCCCGAGAACCTCACCACTCGACAAGCCGCGAAGCTGGCGTGGATCGCGAAAAGCCGAGCCACGGCTGCATCGCGCCTATCTGCTCAAGGGGGGCCTGCGGTTGGTGTTCCAGTTGCCCTACGACGAGGCCGTCGAAGCCCTCGACGCATGGATCGGGTGGGCACGCCGCTGCCGGATCGGTGTCTTCGTGAAACTGCAGCGCACCATCGTCGAGCACCGCGACACGATCCTCGCCTCGATCGAGCACGGCCTGTCTAACGGCCTCATCGAATCGGTCAACACCAAGATCCGACTCATCACCCGCATGGCCTTCGGCTTCACCACTCCCGACGCCCTGATCGCCCTGGCGATGCTCAACCTCGGCGGTCACCGCCCGAGCCTCCCCGGCCGCAGATGACCCACGAATGTGTCAGGAGAGCCGGAAATCGGGGGGCCGTACAGTCGAGTAAAAGACGAGACAGGGTTCCTTCTCCTCATGTGAGGTTCTGGAACCCTGCCGCTGACCTGCGTACTTGGTGGAGGTGAGGGGACTCGAACCCCTGGCCTTCTCGATGCGAACGAGACGCGCTACCAGCTGCGCCACACCCCCAAGCAGTGGGAAACGCTAGCATCCCGCTGCTGGTCGTCCGAAATCCGGATCCCCCTCAATGGCCGGCGATCGCGGCGGCCACCGCGGCGTGCACCTCGGGGTGGAAGACGGTCGGGATGATGAAGCTCGGGTTGAGCTCCTCGTCGGTGACGACCCCCGCGATGGCGGCGGCGGCGCGCAGCATCATGTCGGTGGTGACTTCGTGGGCGCGGGCGTCGAGCAGACCCCGGAAGACACCGGGGAACGCGAGGACGTTGTTGATCTGGTTCGGGAAGTCCGAGCGGCCCGACGCCACGACGGCGGCGTACTTCGCGGCCTCGACGGGGTCAACCTCCGGGTCCGGGTTCGCCATCGCGAAGACGATCGGGTCGGCGGCCATCTCCGCGATCCACTCGGCCTTGAGGATGCCGGGCGCCGACACGCCGATGAAGACGTCCGCACCCTGGAGCGCGTCGCGGAGCGTGCCGGTCACCTTGCGCGGGTTGGTGCGCGAGGCGAGCTCGGTGTGGGCCGGTGACAGCCCGTCAGCGCCGGCCACCAGGCAGCCCGCACGGTCGTAGACCACGATGTCGGTGACGCCGGCAGCGAGGAGCAGGCCGACGATCGCCGTACCGGCCGCGCCACCGCCCGACACGACCATCCGGGCGTCGGTGAGCGTCTTGCCCACGACCCGCAGCGCGTTCGTGAGGCCGGCGAGCGCGACGATCGCGGTGCCGTGCTGGTCGTCGTGGAAGACCGGGATGTCGAGCCGCTCGCGCAGGCGGGCCTCGATCTCGAAGCAGCGCGGCGCGGCGATGTCCTCGAGGTTGATCCCGCCGAAGCCCGGCGCGATCAGCTCGACCGCGCGCACGATCTCGTCGGTGTCCTGCGTGTCCAGGCAGATCGGCCAGGCGTTGATGTTGCCGAACTTCTTGAACAGCGCCGCCTTGCCCTCCATGACGGGCAGGGCGGCGCCGGGGCCGATGTTGCCCAGGCCGAGCACGGCGGAGCCGTCGGTCACCACTGCGACGGCGTTGCCCTTGATGGTCAGCCGGGAGACGTCCTCGGGCCGTTCCGCCAGCGCCTGCGAGACGCGACCGACGCCGGGCGTGTAGGCGAGGGAGAGGTCGTCACGGGTCTTCAGCGGGACCTTCGACGCGACCTCGATGATGCCGCCCAGGTGGGTCAGGAACGTCCGGTCCGAGACCTTGTGCACCGTCACGCCGGGCACCGCCTCGACCGCCGCCTGCAGCTCCAGCGCGTGGTCCGCGTCGGCCGACGAGCAGGTCACGTCGACGACGAGACGGTCGTGGCGCGAGTCCGCGACGTCGATCGCGGTGACGACCCCGCCCGCGTCGGCGATCGCCGTGGCGACCGCCCCCACGACCTTGAAGTCGGGCTCGGTGTGGAGCCGCATGGTGACGGAGTTGGACGACGCGGTCACGGATCTGCTGGACACACACCGAGTGTCCCGCCGGGGCCGGGTTACTTGGAAGTACGCGACGGTCGGCGCACCGACGACGAAGCGGCCGGGGCACCAGCCCCGGCCGCTCCGTCACGCGCTCACTCAGAAGGAGCCGGACTGCTCCTGCTGCTCGTCCGATCCGCCGAAGGACTCCTGTCCCTGCGACTCACCGGAGTCGCTGGAGCCGTACGACGACTCCCCGGAGTCGCCGCCCTCGCTCGACCCGCCGTAGGAGGACTCCCCGCCCTCGCTCGACCCGCCGTAGGACGACTCGCCCTGCTCGCTCGAGCCACTCGAGTCGCCGTACGAGGACTCGCTGTCGCCGGAGTCGCCGGAGTCGTCGTCGGACGACTCCGTGGACGCGCCGAACGACTCCTCGCTGGAGCCACCGAAGGACTCACCCTCGGAGCTGGACTCGGAGTACGACTCCTGGCCCTGCTCCTCGCTCGAGCCGTACTGCTCCTCGTTGCTGCCCTGGTCGGAACCGTAGCTCTCCTGGGTCATGCTGGATCAACTCCCGAGAAAATGCCTGGCCGGGACGGTCCCGGCCTCCACCCCGAGGTGGCACGGGTCCAACGTAGGCGAGCCGCCGGAGTTAGGGCACCCCCGGTGAACAGGGCGTGTCGGATCCTCGGGTCAGGAACCGGTGGCGCGGCGCTCGTCGGCGGTCTGCGCCTGCTTCTCGGTACGACGCGACGCCTCGGCCTCGCGCGCCAGGTCGGAGTCGCCGGCGTTGCGGCCGGAGCTCCACACCCCGGTGGAGTCGAGGTCGATGGTGCGCACGGTGCGGGCGGCGCTGGCCTTGTCGACGTACGTCGGCAGCGTCATGGGGACCGGCTCCCAGGTCGATGCGGACGCGGGACCCACCGCGGGGATCTCCTCGGTGCAGTCGACGGCCTCGGCCTCGTCGACCGCGGGCTCTTCGACGACGTCCTCGTCGGCGATCGCCTGGTCGGCGAGGGTGGTACGACGCTTCTTCACCATCCGGGTGCGGCTGGCGGTCTCCTTCTTGACCATCATCCGGCAGGCGACCAGCCAGGCCGCGATGAGCGCGACGGGGGCGGCGATCCAGGCCTCGCCGATCGAGCCGGCGAGGACAGCCGCGACGACAGCGACCAGGAGCAGCACCAGGCTGCCGAGGACACGGCGACGGCGGGCGGCGGCCTGACGGGCAGCGGCCTGGCGCAGCCGGAGCTGGACCTTCGTGAGGCGGACGGGCTCGAGGACGTACTCGTCCTCGTCCGCGTCGGTGTCGATCTCGACGTTGCTGGCCTCGTCGGCATCGGCCGACGGGGGCGCAACGGCCGGAGGGGTCGCGACCTTGCGCGGATCGATGACACGCAGCCGGTCGGAGAAGCTCTCGACGGAGCGGACCGCGTCGGCGTCCTCCTGCTGCTTGAGCGCCTTCGGGACCAGGTAGACGGCCCAAGCCCCCGCCAGGGCGACGAAGATCAGTGCGCTCATGTCCACACCTGCAGGTTAGGAGCGGAGGAGCGTGACGGGACGAATGTCAATCGGTGTGTCACGGATTGGTTCGTGTGACTCGTGTGATTTGCCCGGGGTTCAGGCAGATCGCACCAGTCGGGCCAGCACTCCGAGGGGTGCCTCCTCCTTGGTGATCGCGAAGATCCGGTGATCGCGCCACTCCCCGTCGATGTGCAGGAACCGCGGCGCGTAGCCGATCTCGCCGATGCCCAGCTTCTCCACGACCCGCAGCGAGTTGGTGTTCTCCGGCCGGATGCAGATCTCCAGCCGGTGCAGGCCGCAGCTGACGAAGGCGTGGTCGATCACCATCGCGACGGCACGCGGGATGACGCCACGACCGGCGTACTTCTGGTCGATCCAGTAGCCGATCGACGCGAACTGCGCCGAGCCGCGCACGATGTTGTTGACGCTGACCTGTCCGGCGAAGGCACCGTCCACCTCCACCACGAAGGGGTACGACGATCCCTCCCGCGCCGCCTTCTTCAGCCGGCGCACCAGCGCCCGGAACGTCGTGGGCCGCGCATCACCGCCCGGCGGGACCGTCGCGTCCCACGGGGTCAGCCAGATCCGGTTGCGCCCGCGCACCTCGCGCCAGGCCGCGGCGTCGGACGCACGGATCGGGCGCAGCGTCACGGTCGGGTCGGTGCCGGACATCAGCGTGTTCGGCCAGGCGCGGCCGGGGATCGAGACGACCATCCGGTCACTCAATGGTCGCTCCCGACGACCTGCTCCACCGCGTGCACGAGCACCGGCCGCAGCACCTCGAGCGCGTCCTGCACGCCGCCGCGGGAGCCGGGGAGGTTCACCACCAGGCACTGGCCGCTCACGCCCGCGAGGCCGCGCGAGAGCATCGCGGTGGGCACGCCCTTCGCGACCCCCGCCGCACGGATCGCCTCGGCGATGCCGGGGACCTCGCGGTCGAGCAGCGGCCGGGTGACCTCGGGCGTGCGGTCGGTCGGCGTGAGGCCGGTGCCACCCGTGGTGAGCACGACCCGCGCGCCCCGCGCGACGGCCGCGGCGATGGCGGCGCCGACGGGTTCGCCGTCGGGCGCGACCACGGGGTCGCCGACCACGAAGCCCAGCTCGGCGAGCGCGGCGACGATGAGCGGACCGGTGGTGTCGGCGTACACACCGGCAGCGGCGCGGTTCGACGCGACGACGACGGCCGCGGGCAACCCGGAGCTCACCGCGCCCAGTCCCCCGACTTGCCGCCGGTCTTGGTCTCGACACGTACGTCGCTGATCACGGCCGCCTTGTCCACGGCCTTGACCATGTCGACGACCGTCAGCGCCGCCACCGAGACGGCGGTGAGCGCCTCCATCTCCACGCCGGTGCGGTCGGTGGTGCGCACGGTCGCGGTGATCTCGATGGCGTCGTCGGCGACGGCGAGGTCGACGGTCACGCCCGAGATGGCGAGCGGGTGGCACAGCGGGATCAGGGCGGGCGTCTGCTTGGCGCCCATGATCCCGGCGATCCGAGCGACCGCGAGCGCGTCGCCCTTCGGCACGCCCTCGCCGCGCAGCAGCGCGATCACCTCGGGCGTGGTGAGCACCCGGCCGGTGGCCGTCGCCATCCGAACGGTGACGTCCTTGGCGGACACGTCGACCATCCGCGCGGCGCCCGCCGCGTCGACGTGCGTCAGGCGGGGCTGCTCGTCAGGCATCGCGACCGGACAGGACCTGGCCGGCCGGCACCCGCTGCGCGCCCTCGTCGGCGAGCTCGACCTCGCCGACGACCTGCACCCCGTTGCCGAAGGTCCAGTCGCCGTCGACCCGCAACGAGGTCGCCTTCTGCAGCGACGGCACGCCGTCGGGGAAGCGCTGGTCGAAGTCGCGGACCAGCTTGTAGGAGGCGCCGAGGTCGACGTACGGGACCTCCGCTGCGACCTGGGTCAGCGCGAAGTCGGGGCCGATCTCGTAGACGTCGGAGCGCAGCACCAGCAGGTCGTTGGTCGTCTTGACCGGGATGAACCGGTCGCGGCCGACCTCGATCAGACGGGCGCCGTCGAAGACCTCGATGGCCGAGCCCATGGCGGTCTCGATCTGGACGACCTCGGGCGTGCTCTTGTCGGCCGGGTCGAGGTTCTTGACGTTGCGGATCATCGGCAGGCCGAGGATGCCGTTGCGCTCGTCGAGCGCCTGCTTCATCGCGTGCAGGTCGAACCACAGGTTGTTGGTGGAGCAGTACCGGTGCCGGTCGAGGTCGGCGAGCGCGGCCTTGTCCTCCTCGGCGGTCTGCGCGGTCTCGCGCAGCACGATCCGGCCGTCGGACCTGCGGCGCGCGAAGTGGCCGCCCTTCTTGTCCGAGGCGGTACGCCGGACCGCCTCGATCGCGAACGGCGCACCGGAGGTGGCGAACCAGCCGGCGACCCGCGCGTCCGGCACGGCGCCGAGGTTGTCGGAGTTGGACACGAAGGCGTAGCGGTAGCCCGCCTCGATCATCTGGTCGAGGATGCCGGAGCCGCGCAGCGCCGTGTAGATGTCACCGTGGCCGGGCGGACACCACTCCAGGTCCGGGTCCTTGGGGTACGTCGCCGGGACGAGCCCGTCGACGAGCAGCTTGGGCTCCTTGTTCTGCAGGAACTCCAGCGGAAGGCCCTCGGTCGGCAGGTCCTCGTAGCGCGCGATGGCGTCGAGGGTGTCGGCCGAGGTGCGGAAGGAGTTCATGAACAGCAGGGGCAGCGGGGCGTCGTACTGCCGACGCAGGTGGAGGATCTGCCTGGCCATCACGTCCAGGAAGGACAGGCCACGGCCGACGCAGAGCAGCGACTTGGCCCGGTCCATGCCCATCGAGGTACCGAGGCCGCCGTTGAGCTTGATGACGACCGTGTGCGCGATGGCGTCCGCGGCGTCGGCGTCGCTGACCTCGACGTCGGCGAGCCGCTCCATGTCGATCGGGTCGATCGTCGACTCGGGGATCAGCCCGGTCTCACCGCGCTCGAGCAGGTCGTAGTAGTGGGCGAAGGTGTCGATCGCCACCTGGTCGACTCCGGCGGCGCTCATCTTGGCGCGGGCCAGCGCCAGGCCGTCTTGACTGCTCAGCATGCGCTCGATCGTAGGCTCATCGCGTGCCCGAGGGACAACCGATGCCGACTGGCGGTCTTGCCAAGCTCGCCGTGCGTGACCAGCTCCTCACCGCTCGGCGTCGCCGGCCGCTGCTCGAGGTGGGCGAGGACGCCCGTGCGATCGCGGGGGCCGTGCTGGCCGCCGCGGAGGTACGCCGGGCCGCGACCGTCGCCTGCTACGTCTCGCTCGGCACCGAGCCGGGCACGACCGGGCTGCTCGACACGCTCGTCGAGGCGGGCAAGCGGGTGATCGTGCCGGTGCTGCTGCCGGACAACGACCTGGACTGGGCCGTCTACCGCGGCCGCTCCTCGCTCGCGCCGGCCCGTCGCGGGTTGCTCGAGCCCGTCGGCGAGCCGCTCGGCGTCGACGCGATCGCGACCGCCGACGCGGTGCTCGTGCCCGGCCTCGCGGTGTCCCCCACCGGCCTGCGGCTCGGCCGGGGCGGCGGTTCCTACGACCGTGCGCTGGGCCGGGTGCCCGTCGGCACCTTCACCTGCGTCCTCCTGTACGCCGAGGAGGTGGGGGTCGACGTACCGGCGGAGCCGCACGACCGGCCGGTCATGGCAGCGGCCTCCCCCGCGGGCCTGGTCCGGTTCGAGGGTTAGAGGGAACATCCGGGCGTCGACTATTGTTGGCAGTCGCGAAACGAGAGTGCTAACGCTCGCAGGAGAGATCGATGCCCACCTATCAGTACCGCTGTGCCGACTGCAGCCACTTCTTCGAGATCGTCCAGTCCTTCTCCGACGACTCCCTGACCGAGTGCCCCGAGTGCACGGGTGCGCTGCGCAAGGTGTTCAACGCGGTCGGCGTGGTGTTCAAGGGCTCGGGCTTCTACAAGAACGACTCCCGCGGCAAGTCGTCCAGCTCGGACACCGCCTCGTCGACGTCCTCCGACAGCACCACGAAGCCCGAGAAGAAGGCGGACCCGAAGCCGGCTCCCGCCGCCGCGAAGGCCGACTGACCCTCCTGCAGCGGCGTCCTGTGGACAAGCGGTGACGCCCCTGGAAGGGGTACGCCGGGCGGCCTAGCGTCCGGCGCATGGACCCTCGGACCGCCGCCGCCCGCTCACCTCGCCGCCGGATCGGCTCCGCCCTCACGCGGGTACGCCGCCTGGTGCTCCGCCGTCGGCGCGTGCTGGCCGCCGGGCTGACCGCCGTCGCTGTCGGCGCGGCGCTGCACACCGTCGCTCCTCAGCCGCCGGCGAGCACGGCGGTGACGGTCGCGGCGCGCGACCTGCCGGCGGGCACGACCCTGGCGGCGAGCGACGTCACGACGGCACACCTCCCGCCCGACGCCGTGCCCGACGGTCTCGCCGCCACGCCGGCCGGCCGCACACTGGCCGCCCCGCTCACCCGGGGCGAGCCGATCACCGAGCCCCGGCTGGTCGGCGCCGGCCTGGTCGGCGCCGATCCCGGCACGGCCGCGCTAGCGGTGCGCATCTCGGACCCGGGACAGGTCGCGCTGCTCACGGTCGGTGACCGGATCGACCTGCTCGCCACCGATCCACGGGAGGCCACGACGACCACCCTCGCGAGCGACGTCGCCGTGCTCGCCGTACCTCCGGCGACGCCCGACACGACCGGCGGGTCCCTCACCGGGCGGCTCGTGGTGCTCGCCGTACCCGCGGCGGACGTGCAGCACGTCACCGCCGCGTCGGTGGCTTCGTTCGTGACTTGTGCGTGGCACAAACGCTAGATTCTGGACACGAACGCCCCCATAAAACCTCGGTATTAGGAGCTGTTACGTGACCGGTTTCAAGAACTTCCTGCTGCGCGGCAACCTCGTGGAGATCGCCGTCGGCCTGATCATGGCGACCTCGTTCGCCACCGTGGTGTCGACGTTCACAGCGACCCTGATGGGCTTCATCGGCAAGATCGGCGGGAAGCCGGACTTCGCGAGCGCTGCGATCGCCGGCGTCAACGTCGGTCTGTTCATCAACGCCGTGATCGCGTTCATCATCCTCGCCGCGGTCGTCTACTTCCTCGTCGTGACCCCGTACACGCGCGCCAAGGACAAGTACTTCCCCGACGAGGCCGGCGGCCCGTCGGAGGTCGAGCTCCTGGCCCAGATCCGCGACCAGCTGGCCGCGCGCCCCTGATCCACCGCACCACCTGACAGGTGCCGTCTCACCCTCCGTGGTGGGGCGGCACCTGTGATTTCAGCCAGCGGTCGGACGCGCTCTCGCGCTCAGCGGGCGTGCCCTCGTCACGATCGTCGCTCGTCGAACCGGGCAGCACGTCGCCGAACACCTCGGCCAGCCGGCGCTTGCGCACCCAGTCGGCCTCGCGCTTCGGGTCCTGCTGGCCCGGGTCCTGCTGGCTCACGTGCACAACCCCGCCGCGGCCCGGGCCGACTGCGACAGGCCGCCCGAGGACGGCCCGGTCGACGGGCTGGTCGACGGGCTGGTGGACGGGCCGGAGGACGCCGTCGAACCCGTCTTGCCCGAGCCGGGAGACGTGGTGCCCGACGCCGCGGACGTGCTGCCGTCGGTGTTCTCGTCGGCGCTGATCGCCTGGTCCAGGAACTCCTTGGTCAGCGGCTTGTCGTGCGCTGCCAGGCTGAACAGCTGGTGCACCGCGGGCAGCCAGACGACGCGGCCGGGCTGGGTGGTCGAGTAGGTCCAGGGCGTGGTGACGAACTTGATGTCGCTCAGCCCCACACCCTTCGCGGCCTCGGCGATCGACGCCATCTCCGCGATGTTCTTGAAGTCGGTCTGCAGCGAGCTGGTGAGGGCGTTGAGGAACTTCACCACGCGGTCGGGGCGGGTCAGCGTGCCTGCCGAGACGACCTTCTTGATCATCGACGCCATGAACGCCTGCTGGCGGTGGATCCGCATCGGGTCCGTGCCGTCCGAGACGGTGTAGCGGACGCGCACGTAGCTGAGCGCCTCCTGGCCCTTGATCTCGCGGGTGCCCGGCATCAGCTTGATGTGGTGGGCAGGGTCGTCGATCTCCTGCGGGATGCAGACCTCGACCCCGTCCAGGGCGTTGACCATGTTCTTGAAGCCGTTGAAGTCGACGACGACGTAGTTGTCGATCCGGATCCCCGACAGCTGCTCGAACTGCTGGATCGTGCACGCCGCGCCGCCGACCGAGAACGCGTCGTTCCACATGACGTCGTGGGCGGGCGGGATCTTCGTGCCGTCGGCCTTGTAGCAGGTCGGCCGGTCGACCAGGGTGTCGCGCGGGACGGAGATCGCGTAGGCGTACTTCCGGTCGGCCGAGAGGTGGAACATGATCGTGGTGTCGGACCGCTGGCCGATGTCGCCCTTGTGGTCGATGTTGTCGCCCTTGCCGGAGCGCGAGTCGGAGCCCATCACCAGGATGTTGAGCGCGCCGGGGCGCAGCTCGGCCGGCCGGTTGTGCAGCTGGGCGGCGACGTCGGTGTGCGTCAGGTTGCCGTTCCAGTGGTCGTAGGCCAGCACGACGCCGGCACCGGTCAGCAGCGCGAGCACGACCAGGGACGCCACGATCACCTTGGCGACGACGCGACCGGGTCGCGGGAGCTTGCGCTTGCCGCCGCTCGGGGTCGGGGCAGCGGACTCGGCGGCGATCGACGTACCGACCCGGCGGGCGCGGCGGCCTGCTTGGGGTGCGGGGGTTTGCTGGGTCATCGATCACCTGGTGCTACGTCCGCGCGGGGCGGGCTCGGTCCGAGAACGGTCGGAGAAACGGTACGGGAGACCGGCAACCCTCGCACCATCGTCGCGCCGCCGACCTGCGACAATGGCGGCGGTCCGCTCGTGGGAGCGGCCACCCGCCTCTGTAGCTCAGTGGATAGAGCGTCGGTTTCCTAAACCGTGCGTCGCAGGTTCGATCCCTGCCAGGGGCACCTCGAAATGCGACGGAGGACCGTGGGCCGAGCCCACGGTCCTCCGTCTGTCTCTTGCTGGGGTCAGCGGGTGATCCGCACCGTCAGCGATGCCGCGTTGGTGTCGTCGGTCGCCGCCATCGTGAACACCAGGGTGTCCGTCGCCTTCGGCAGCTTCAGGCCCGACCACACGGCCTTGCCGGTGCTGGTGAGGGTCTTGGTCGCGATCGCCTTGCCGTTGAGCGTGGCCATCACCTTGCCGGCCGCGTAGTACCCGTTGCCGAGGGTGGCAGTGACCGTCACGGTGGTCTTGCCGCCGACGACCTTGGTGTGGGTCGCCCTCAGCGCGATCGAGGCCTTGGTCGAGCCCTTGACCGTGCCGTCGGCCCGCAGCAGCGTGGTGCCGTAGCGCGGGTGGGCGAAGTCGAACAGGTCCTTCAGCGAGCCCGCGCTCGCGTCGAAGCTGCCGTCGCCGACCTGCTGCAGCGAGAAGTTGTCCTCGATGAACTTCAGGATCGACGACTGCGTGGTGGGCGTGTTGCTGACGTAGTTGCGCTTCGCGAAGGGCGAGATCACCACGAGCGGCAGGCGCTGCGACGGACCGCAGCGGTCCTGGTAGCCGCCGGCCGGCGAGCCGGCCGTCGGTGCGCCGGTGCAGACGGCCTGGTTGTCGGTGTTGGTGCCGGTGAAGCTGGAGCCGTTGATGATCGTGGGCGCCTGGTGGTCGTACCAGCCGTCGGAGTCGTCGTAGGCGATGATGATCGCGGTCGAGGACCACTCCGGGGACTGCATGACCGCGTTGACCGTGCGGGTCAGGAAGCGCTGCTCGTCGAGCGGGTCGGAGTTGGCCGGGTGGCCGTCCTCGGCGTAGATCGCCTTGACGTAGGAGACCGACGGGAGCTGGTTGTTCTCCAGCGCGTCGTAAAAGACGCTCAGGTCGTACTGGTGGTTGGCACCGGTCTTCGTGGTGTCGTTCGTCGGGTCCGTCGTACCGATCGCGACGCCGGGCGTGCCCGGGAAGTGGTGCGGGTTCGAGGTCGACTTGTAGTAGGCGAACGGGTTGTGGTGCGGGTTGTAGTCGAAGCCCAGCGTGTGGGTCAGGTTGGAGCTGAGCGCGTCGCACTTGGCGTAGGTGCCGGCGGTGCCGTTCCACGGCGTCGTCGGGTTGAACCCGCCTGCGAAGTAGCCCCAGCTGACGCCCTTGTCGTTGAGCAGGTCACCGACGTTCTTGTTGGTGTCCTGCATGCCCGCCAGGTTGCTGGTCGAGGTGTGGTCGAGGTCCGCGCAGTCGTCGTACACCGGGTCCGGGTCGCCGATGACCGTGCCGACGCCGTTCGCGTCGTTGGCCGAGATGCCGCTGTTGTCGACCGGCGCGGTGACCTGCGTGGGGTTCTCCACGTCACCCGTGCTGCTGTAGGTCTTCGCGCCGTGCGTCTGGCCGGAGACCAGGTTCAGCGCGCCCGGCGTCGACGGGCCGAAGGTGTCGGCCCAGTTGTTCTCGCTCATCGCGTAGCGCTGGGCGTAGTTCCACATCGCGGTGACGGTGTTGCCGTCGTAGTAGCCCATCGTCTCGCCGGCGGTGTTGAGCGGACCGCTGCCGCTGCCCGTGCAGGTGTCGCGGCTGACGCTCTCGGGGAACTTGTCCATCGCGCCGTTGTCGACGGCCTTCTGCTCGGCGGTGTAGCCGTGGTTCTGGGAGCAGGTCCACGCCTGCTCGTGCGTGAGCCGGAACGGCGCGATGCTGTTCGGGTTGTGGCTGAGCAGGTCCGGGTGGCCGACGTAGTTGTTGATCGGCTGGCCGTCGCTCGTCCGGGGCGCGGTGCTCGACTTCGTGAAGGCCGAGCCGTCGCCGCCCGCCTGCGCCGAGCCCATCGGGTACTTCACGTTCGGGTAGGTGCCGAAGTAGTGGTCGAACGTCTCGTTCTCGTCGAACAGCACGACGACGTGCTTGATCGGCGTCGTCGTCGCGGTCGTGGTGGCCGAGGTCGCGGCGTCGCCGCCCGCGGCGTGGGTGACTCCGGCCGTGACCAGGCCGGCGCACGCCAGCGCGATCCCGGCGCCCTTCCATGCCCGCGGGATGCGGGCGTTGATGTTGCTCACGTGGTTCCCCTTGTTCGGTGCTGGTGGATGGTGCGTTCCGGCTCAGGCGAGGAGGTCTCGTCCGAGCCAGTCGTCCTGCCCCTGGACCCCGGGCAGGGCGAAGAAGTAGCCGCCGCCGAACGGCGAGATGTAGTCCTCGAGCGGCTCCCCGGTGAGCCGCTTCTGGACGGCGACGAACTGCCGGTCGAGGTCGGCGTTGAACGTCGTGAAGATCAGGCCCTCGTCGAGCTGGCCGTTCGCGTCGGTGCCCGCGTCGTAGTTGTAGCCGCGGCGCAGCATCCGGGACCGGTCCGCGGACCCGTCGCGCGGGTTGGCCAGCCGGATGTGGGCGTCGAACGGGATCACGTCGCCGGTCGAGTCGCGCTCGTAGGAGACCGGGTCGGTCTCGTGGGTCATCGTCAGCGGGGCGCCCGTGGTCCGGTCGCGGCCGATCATCCGCTGCTGCTCGCGGATCGACACCCGGTCCCAGAACTCCACGAACATCCGGATCAGGCGGACGACGTGGTAGCTGCCACCCACCGCCCAGGCCGGCTCGCCGGCGTCGGCACCCACCCACACCAGCTCGTCGACGAGCCGCTGGTCGGCGAGGATCTCCGCGTTCGCCGTACCGTCCTTGAAGCCGAGGAGGTTGCGCGGTGCTCCGTCCGGGCGCGACGGCGAGACGAAGCCGTCCTGGCGCCAGCGGACCGCGAGGGCGCCACGGTCGTGCCGCAGCACCTGGCGCAGCGCGTGCAGCACGGTGTCCTGGTTGTCGGCGCAGATCTGGAGCAGCAGGTCGCCGCCGGTGCGCGCGGGGTCGGGGCGGTCGTTGTCGAAGACGTCCATCGCGCGCAGCTGCCGGGGCTTGCGCTCGGCGAGGCCGAAGCGGTGGTCGAACAGGCTCGCGCCCACGCTCACCGTGACGGTCAGCCCGTCGGCGGGGACCTGCGGCCCGAGGATGCCGTTGTCGTCGTTGGTCGCGACCAGGCCGGCGTCGGGCGGCGTACCTCCGGCGGTGAGGAAGCGCAGGTCGGCGGTGAGGGTCCGGAGGGCCTGCGCCAGCTGCGGCCTGGTGGCAGCGGTGACGTCGAGGGCGACGTACGCCGCCGACCGCTGGGCCGGGGTGAGGATGCCCGCCTGGTGCGGCCCCTCGAAGGCGTACGCCGCCGGGGCCTCGTCGGCGCGGGCCGCGCCCAGGTCGAGCGCGCCGGCGGCACCGACGACCGCGGCACCGCCGAGGAGACCGCGGCGGGACACGCCGGACATCGGGCACGTGCTCATCCGGCGGACCTCCGCGGGTCGGTGATCACGGCGACCCGGGACAGCAGCTCGACGGCCTGCTCGACGTGGGCGTCGAGGGTCTCCCGCTGCAGGCGGCCGAGCCGCTCGAGCGGCACCCAGTGCGCGCCGTGCCGGTAGCCGCGGACGAGGGCTTGGGTGCGGCGCAGCCAGCGCAGCGTGCGCGCCAGCTCCGGGTCCCGGCTGCGGAGCAGCGGCCGCACCTGGTCCAGCGCGGCCCAGGTGCCGTCGATGTCGGCGTCGAGGGTGGCGAGCTGGGTGTGGCTGCCGGCGTCGTCGGCACCGGTCAGCACCTGCTGCACGGCGTCCTCGAGGATCTCGTGGGCACGCAGGCCGACGTCGATCGGCTGGATCGCGTCCTGGCGGGCGAGGTCCGTGTGCAGGTGGTGCTCGGCGGCGAGCAGCGCGTCCGCCTCGCGCGCCAGACCGGTCGTCCGGTCGCTCCGGACGCCCCGGCCGCTCCAGAGCAGCGCCTCGATCTTGTGGAACCCGTGCAGGCGTCGGTCGCGCGCGGCCGGCACGGTCGTGGACGGGAGACCGTCGATGGCGGAGTCGTCCTCGCCGAACGCGCCGTACGCCGCACCCAGCCGCTGGTAGGTCAGGTGCGCGGTCAGCCAGTCGCGCTTCGCGGCGGCCACGTCACCCGCTCGTACGTCGGCGGCGAGCCGGCCGGTCTGCGCCAGGAGACCGGGCAGCTGGCGGCGTACCCATGCCTGGTAGCGGCGTACCGCGGGGGCGAGGTCGTTCTCGGTGATGGGCACGACGCCGGCGGTGGCCGCGGCAGGCGTGCTGCCGGTGACCTGCTGGGTGGCTCCGGAGACCGGGGGTCCCTCAGAGGGCAGGCAGACGAAGGCGTAGCGGCCGGGGGCGAGCGTGACCTGGGCCGAGCGGGTGGCGCCGGTGCCGAGGTTCTCGACGTCGAGGTAGACCTCGTCGGTGCGCACGTCGCGCAGGTAGACCTCGACCGGGTTGTTCGAGGCGTTCCAGACGGCGAAGGTGAGCGTGCCGGCGCTGCCGCCGCTCCAGCCGTCGCCGCAGCCGCTGTCGCCCGCGACGACGGGCGTGCCGGCGACGCTCGGGTCCGCGTGCGGGACGGCGGCGGCAGCGCCGTGGTCACGGCCTGCGTTCCAGGCGAGCAGCGCGCCGAGCAGCAGGATGCCGGCGATGACGACGATGCCGCCCGAGCGCGCGGGCAAGCGCCCCGTCCGCATCGCCACTCTGTCCCCGCCTCACCCGAACCCGGTCACCAGCGGAGCGAGTTTTGTTGCGGCGTGCAACGAGCGGAGGTGGCCCAGGTGGACGGCGGGCGAACGACTCCTAAAGATGGAGGGCGACGGCTCCGGCGTACCCCTCGGGCACGGAGACGTCGCGGACCCGCCAGCCGTCGATGACCCGCTCGGGGTCCCCGCTGGAGCCCAGGTAGTCGAGCTGCGGGTCGCGGCCGAGCCCGACACCGAGGCCCTTGAGGTAGGCCTCCGTGCGGGTCCAGGACCGGGTGAACCGCTGCGCGGCCTCCTCGGGGGTCTCGGCCGCCTCGACCTCGGCCGCCTCGTCGGGGTGCAGCACGCCGACCAGGCCGGCCAGGCCCTCGGGCTCGGGGCAGGTCTCGGCGTCGATGCCGACCGGGGCGTCGGCGAGCGCGACGAGGACCAGGCCGGGGGTGTGGCTGAGCGAGAACTCCAGGTCCGACCCCTCGATCCGCGGCCGGCCGTGCGGCTCACCGCAGCGCGGGCAGGCGTGTCGTCCCCAGCGCACCGCCTCGGGCGCTACACCGGTCGCGGCGCCGACGATCCGGCGGGCTGCGGCGTGGGCGATCTCGTACGGACGGCGCAGCTCGGCGCGGACGTACGACGCGGCCTGCGCGCGCTCCTCCTCGTCGAGCCATTCCCGGCCTTCGACGAGCTCGGGCTCCGGCACCGAGTCCGTCGTCAACGACCAGACGGTGGCGTTGCCCGGGACCCCCGCCACGTCGTACGGCGGAAGGTCGAACAGGCTGTCCATGACCAACGGATCCAGCGGCGTGCTCACGTGCATGGCGACGACTCCACCCCACCACCATGCCCCATCGACCTAGGGATCACTCCTGGTGGGCCTGTGCTGGGCCTTGCCGATGGTCTCCTCGACGAGCGAGCTGAGCCGGGCGCCGTGCGGCCAGCCGGCGTAGTGGCTGACCAGGATGACCACCTCGCGCAGCGCCTCGTCGTCGAGCTCGCCGGCCGCGAGGGCGGCGGGGACCTGGATGCCGAGGACGTCGTGCTGGTTGCTGCCGACGAGCATGCCGATGAGCAGCAGCCGGCGGTCGCGGTCGGTGAGGCCCGGGCGGTTCCAGATGTCGCCGAAGAGGTGCTCGACGGTATAGCGGAAGAAGTCGCCGTCGCCGTCGCTCATCTCGAAGCCGTAGACCTGCTCCATCTTCTCCAGACCCCGGCGGCGGATCTCCGGGAGGTCGTCGAACTTGCTCACAGCCCCAGCCCCTTGCCCAGTCGTGGCAGCGCTTCGCGCGCCAGCGGTACGTCGACCCCGAGCTCGTCCGCGAGCGCGATCGCGAACGCGAGGTCCTTCTCCCCCAACGCGCGCACGTGGTCGAAGACACCGTGCCAGAAGTCGTCCTTCTGCAGGGGTGCGGTCGTGGCGCGGTACATGATCGCGCCCGGGCCGCCAGTGATCGCGTCGGTGTGCCGGACCACCTCGCCGAGGTCGGTGAGGCTGAGGCCGGCGGCCTCGGCGAGCCGCTGCGCCTCGGTGACCGCGGTGAAGGCGACGAAGTGGATCAGGTTGCGGGCCAGCTTCATCCGGGTGCCGGCGCCGACGGGGCCGGCGTGGACGACCTTCGTGCCCATGGTGTCGAGCACCGGCTTGGCCGTGGCGAAGGTGGCTGCGTGGCCGCCGACCATGATCGCGAGCGTGCCGTCGGCCGCGCCCATCGGGCCGCCGCTGACCGGGGCGTCGAGGACGTCGTGGCCCCCGCGCGCGAGCTCCTCCGGGGTGCCGGGGGCGACGGTCGAGTGCACGACGAGGACCGTGCCGGGTCGGGCCTCCTTCGCCACGTGGCGCACCTGCTCGTCGTCGCGAACCATCACGCAGAGCACCTCGACCTCCATGTCCTCGACGGATCCTGCGGCGGTCGCCCCGGCTGCGACCAGCTCGGCGACCGGATCGCGCGCCACGTCGTACACCTGGAGGTCGGTGCCCTCTGCCTGGGCGAGCCGGAGCGCCATCGGCTTGCCGATGTTGCCGAGCCCGACGAACCCGACCCTCATAGCCGGAAGGTCTGGCCGCCGTCGACGGCCAGGATCTGGCCGGTGACCCACGACGCGTCGTCGGAGAGCAGGAAGAGCAGCGCGCCGACCATGTCGTCGACGCTGCCCATCCGCTTGAGGGCGAGGCTGGTGCGGACGATGTCCTTCGCGGCGTCGCCGGCCTGGGTGCGGGTGGCCTCGGTGTCGGTCGGGCCGGGCGCGATCGCGTTGACGCGGATGCCCTGTCCGCCGAGCTCGTGGGCGAGCTGCTGGGTGAGGCTGTTGATGCCGGCCTTGGCGAGACCGTAGAAGCCGGAGTAGAGGTACGCCGCCGTGGAGCTCTGGTTGACGATCGCTCCCCCGCCGCGCTTCGCGATCTCCGGGTACGCCGCCCGCGTCATCACGAGCGCCCCGTCGAGGTTCACGGCCATGAACCTCTTGTAGTAGTCCCAGTCCACGGAGATGAGGAGGTTGAACTCCATCGCCCCGTAGATCGCGGCGTTGTTGACGAGGTGGTCGATGCCGCCGTACGCCTCGACGGTGGTGGTGACCAGCTCTGCGGCGGACGTCGCGTCGCTGACGTCGCACGGCACGAAGAGCGCCTTCCCGCCGTCGGCCTCGATCTGCTTGACGACCTGCCGGCCGGCCGCCTCGTTGAGGTCGGCCACGACCACGCGCGCCCCCTCGGCCGCGAGCGCCTTCGCGTACGCCTCGCCGATGCCCTGGGCGGCGCCGGTCACCACCACGACCTTGTCCTTGAACCTCATGTCACGTCCTGTCACTCGTGTCGCAGGAATCCCCGGTCGACCGGTGATTCCTGCACTTGTCGGGTGTTGCAACGGCCGCCCAGCGCAGGGATCCCCGGTCGACCGGTGATTCCAACCAACCCCCGCCCCTCACGCCGGCTCGGCGATCGTCTTGGTCTCCAGGTACTCCTCGAACCCGGCGACGCCCATCTCCCGGCCGATGCCGGACTGCTTGTAGCCGCCGAAGGGGGCGTCAGGGCTGAACCAGACGCCGCCGTTGACGGCGAGGGTGCCAGTGCGGATCCGGGCCGCGACGGCCTTGGCGCGCTCGAGGTCCGCCGAGTCGACCGACCCCGAGAGCCCGTACGCCGAGTCGTTGGCGATCCGGACCGCGTCGTCTTCGCCGTCGTGCGGGATGACCACGAGCACCGGCCCGAAGATCTCCTCCTGCGCGAGCCGCGACTCGTTCGAGAGGCCGGCGACGACGGTGGGCTGCACCCAGAACCCGGGCCGGTCGATGATCGATCCGCCTGCGGCGAAGGTGCCGCCCTCCTCCTCGGCGATCGAGAAGTACGCCGCCACCCGGTCCCGCTGCGCCGCCGAGATCACCGGGCCGCAGATCGCCCCGGGGTCGGCGGGGTCCTTCGCGCCGATCGACTCCATGGTCGCGGCGGCGACGGCGACCGCCTCCTCGTAGCGGTCCCGCGGGACCACGAGCCTCGTCGTGATCGCGCAGCCCTGGCCGGCGTGGATGCAGGCGGCGAACGCCGTACCTCCCGCCACGGCGGCGACGTCGGCGTCGTCGAGGGCGATCGCAGCCGACTTGCCGCCGAGCTCGAGGAACACCTTCTTCAGCGTCGGCGCAGCGGCCGCCATGATCGCCCTCCCGACCGCGGTCGAGCCGGTGAAGGACACCATGTCGACGCGCGGGTCGGCGGAGACGACGGACGCGACCTCGTTGGACCGCGGCGTCACCACGTTGAAGACGCCGGCGGGGATGTCGGTGTGCTCGGCGACCAGCCGGCCCAGCTCGGCCGCCACCCACGGCGTGTCCGGCGCGGGCTTGAGCACGACGGTGCAGCCGGCCGCCAGCGCGGGACCGACCTTGGCCAGGTTGATCTGGGTCGGCACGTTCCACGGCGTGATCGCGGCGACGACGCCGACGGGCTCGCGCCGGACGGTACGCCGCGACGGGATGCCCATCGGCGCCGCGACGCCCAGGTCGGTCTCGAACGCGTAGGTCTCGACCAGGTCGGTGACCCACCGCAAACCCTCGACCGGTACGTCGAAACCGGCCGCGCCCATCATGAAGTCGGGCATCCCGACCTCGGCCCTGGTCAGCGCGCGGAAGTCGTCGGCGTTGGCGAGCAGCGCCTCGTGCAGCTGGCGCAGGCAGCGCACCCGCAGCTCGCGGTCGGTGGACCACGAGGACTCGTCGAAGGCCCGGCGGGCCGCGGCGATGGCTGCTTCGACGTCGTCGGCGGTGCCGTCCGGCGCCACCCCGATCTCCTGCCCGTTCGCCGGGTTGAGGATCGGGTACGTCGCGCCGTCGGAGGCCGGCACGAGCTTGCCGTCGATCAGCTGCTGGGCGGGTGCGGTCATCGCGGCGCCTCCTGGGTGACGAAGTCCCCGGCCTCGACCGGAGGCGGCCAGACCGTGCTCGGCAGGTCTTTCAGGTGGTAGTGCCCGGGCACCCCGTGACCGCTCACCGACATCCGCTTCAGCAGGGTGTCGGGCGCCTTGCCGGCCTCGATGATCTGCAGGAAGGTGTGCGCGGTCGAGGGCATGTCGAACCAGTCGCGCTGCCAGTCGATCTTGACGCCCTCGTGGGTCCGCTTGAGCCCGAACCAGGACCCGCCGAGGCCGAGGATCTCGTACTCCTTGCCCTCGTCGTCGAGGATCCCGGACCGCTGCTTCCAGAAGCCGACGACCATCGCCTTCTGCTCGTCGATGACCGTGCAGACGTAGTCGTAGTGCCAGCCGTCGAGGCCGTCCATCTCGATGCCGATGGCCCAGTCGCGGATCTGGTCGCGGCCCACCGCCATGAAGTGCTCGTCGACGGAGTACATCCAGCCGTAGGTCGCGTCCTCGGCGTACCACTCGGCCATGGGGCGCCAGTCGCCCGACGCCTCGACCTTCCGGTTGATGTCGAGCCAGGAGTCCCAGAACTCCTCGATCTCGGCACGGGTCAGCTCGGTCATTCTTCCTCCAGGGAGAGCGCGAAGGCAGGGCAGTACTTCACAGCTGCCTGTACGTCGCTGCGCACCGACTCGTCCGGGTGCTCGTCCAGCACGGTCACCACATCGGCGTCCTCGTCGAACCCGAACACGGTGGGGGCTTCGCCCTGGCAGAGCTGGTGGCCCTGGCACACGCTGGTGTCGGCGACGACCCGGTAGCTCATCGCGCTCCTCCCGTCCCCGTCCGCAGGCGGTACCGGACGCGGGCGGGCTGGGCGAGCTGGATGACCATCTTCGAGAAGTCGTCGCGGTAGTCGTCCAGCGGCTGCGCCGGCTCGAAGCTGAAGTCGCGCAGGATCACCGAGAAGATCGCCTTCATCTGCATCATCGCGAACGCGTTGCCGACGCAGCGGTGCTTGCCGGCCCCGAACGGGATCCAGGTCCAGCGGTTCTGCAGGTCCTCCTGGCGCGGGTCGATGTAGCGCCCCGGGTCGAAGGAGCCGGCCTTCGGGAAGTCCTCCTCGATCCGGTTGGACACCCGCGGCGAGGCCGCGATGAGCGCACCCGCCGGGATCGTGTGCCCGAGGAGCTCGAAGTCCTCCCGGACCAGGCGCATCAGGATGACGAGCGGCGGGTGCAGCCGCAGCGTCTCCTTGAGGGCCGACTCCAGCACCGGGATCGAGCGCAGGGCCTGGAAGGAGACCTCCGAGCCGTCGGCGTACAGCTCGTCAAGCTCCGCCACGACACTTGACATCACCTCGGGGTGCCGGAGGAGCTCGATCATCGCCCAGCTCGCCGTACCGGAAGAGGTGTGGTGGCCGGCGAACATCATCGAGATGAAGATGCCTGTGACCATGTCCGCGTCGTAGCCGACCGCGATGAGCACGTCGAGGAGATCCCTGTGCTCACGCGGGACCTCGCCGCGCGCGACCCGCTCGGAGATGATCGCCGCCACCTTGGCGACGAGCTCCTCGCGGGCCTCGTCGCGAACCCGGAAGGAGTCGATGTCGGCGTACGGGTCGACGTACGCGATCGCATCGGTGCCGAGCTCGAGCCGGTGGTAGATCTCCGCGAACGAGCCGTCGAGCTGCTCGCGGAACGGGCGCCCGATCAGGCACGACGAGGTCGTGTAGATCGTCAGCTCGGCGAAGAAGTCGAGCAGGTCGATCTCTCCCTGCTCGCCCCACGAGGCCACCATCCGGCGGATCTCCGCCTCGATCGTCTGCGCGTGCCCGCGCATCATGTCGCCGCGCAGCGCCTGGTTCTTCAGCATCTGCTGGCGCTCCTCGGGTGAGGCGTCGAAGACCACGCCCTTGCCGAAGATCGGCGTCATGAAGGGGTACGCCGCCGCCTGGTCCAGCACGTCCTCGGGTGCCCGGAAGAACGCCTCGTTGGCCGCCGCCCCGGTCACCATGACGACATCGCGATCGGCGAGCCGGAACCGGCCGATGTCCCCGCACTCCTCGCGCACCCGGTGGAACAGCCCGATCGGGTCGACCCGCATCTCCGGCAGGTGGCCGGTGCCCTTGATGATCGCGGGCACGGAGGCGTCCTGGTCGTCCAGGACGACCGACACCTCGGGGATCTGGTCGAGGCTCATGCTCCTCCTCCGATCGGGGCCTCGGGGTTCACGTCGACGGGGCTGATGTGGACACCCCGCGGCGCCGAGACGACGGTGGCGATGGCGTCCGCGATCGCGCGCGCCTTGAGGAAGTGGGAGTGCCGGGCGTGGCCCCACTTGACCCACTCGGTGAGGACCTTCGCGCCGGCCTCGGCATCCCAGTCCGAGCCCATCTCGGACCACGTCGGACCGGGGCGTACGACGGATGCCCGCACCCCGCTGCCCTCGAGCTCCATCTGCAGCGCCTCCACGAGCCCCTCGAGGCCGGACTTGGTGGCGCTGTAGCCGCGCATGAACGGCCGCGCCCGCAGCGCGGTGTCGGAGGAGACGAAGACCAGGTCGCCGCGCTGGCGCTCGATCATCCCCGGCCCGAACCCCTTGACCAGCCGGTGCGCACCGAGCACGTTGACGTCGAACTCGGCCGCGAGCTGCTCGGTCGTGGCCTCGACGATCGCGCCGGGCGCGAGCAGGCCCGCGTTGCAGATCACGACCTCGATCTCGCCCAGCTGGGCGGTCACCGCGGTCGCGAACTTCTCGACCGAGTCGGTGGAGGACACGTCGAGCTCGTGCACGACGACCTCGCCGCCGGCCGCCCGGATCCGCGCGGCGAGCTCCTCGAGCCGGTCGACCCGGCGAGCACCGAGAGCGACGGGGAAGCCCGCCTCGGCCAGTGCCCGGGCGGTCTCGGCGCCGATGCCCGAGGACGCGCCCGCGATCACGGCGGGGCGACGGTCGGGGTGGACGGGCTTGGTCATCGGACGCTCACCCGCATCGGCATCTGCGCGAAGCCGCGCACGTTGGCCGAGTAGAAGCGCACCGACCGGTCGTGGTCGACCTCCACGTGGTCGACCGCCGCGACCAGGCTCTGCAGGGCGATCCTCGCCTCGAGCCGGGCCAGGTTCGCACCGAGGCAGAAGTGGCGGCCTCCGCCGAAGCTGACGAGGCGATCCAGCTCCTCGGCGGGCCGGTCCAGGTCGAAGGTGTCCGGGTCGGTGAAGACCGACTCGTCGTGGTTGGCCGCCCCGATGAGCAGCACGATCTTGGCGCCGGCGGGCGCGGTCACGTCGCCTCGGGTCAGGTCGCGCCGCAGCTGCCGCGCGAGGATCTGGGTCGAGCCGTCGTACCGCAGCGTCTCCTCGACCCACGGCCCCACGAGACCGGCGTCGCCGGCACCGCCGAACACCCGCTCGACGTACGACGGGACCCGGCTCAGGTTCGCGAGCGCGTTGCCCAGCAGCTTGGTGGTCGTCTCGTTGCCCGCCACCACGGTCAGGAACAGGAAGGCGATGATCTCCTCCTGCGTCATCTGGTTGCCCTCGTCCTCGACGTGCAGCAACGCGCTGGTGAGGTCCTCGCCGGGGTTGCGGCGCTTCTCGGCGAGCAGCTCGTCGTAGTAGCCGAAGAGCCGGCCGGCCGCCTCCACCCCGGCCGCTGGCACGTCGCGCAGACCGTGCTCGCGGTGGACGAGCAGGTCGGCGAGGCGGCGTACCTCGTCCCGGTCCGACTCCGGCACGCCGAGCATCTCGGAGATGACGTCCATCGGCACCTTGCCGGCGAAGTCCTTGATCCAGCAGAACTCCTCGCCGCTGCGCGCCCTCTCCAGGCACGCGGCGAGGTAGTGGTCGGTGATGCGCTGGATGTCCGGCCCCAGCTCGCGCACGCGGCGCGGGGTGAACCCCTTCGAGACCAGGCGGCGCAGCCGGGTCGTCTCCGGCGGGTCCATCGCGAGGAACGACATCACCCGGCGCGCGTCCGGCGACCAGGCGCTCGCGTCGAGCGTCACCCCCATCGCGTTGCTGAAGGTGTCGTCGTCGCGGACTCCCGCGTGCACGTCGTCGTACCGGCTCAGCACCCAGAAGTCGTGCTCGGTGTTGTGGTGCAGCGGCTCCTCGAGCCGGAGCCGGCGGTACGTCGGGTACGGGTCGTCCTGGAGCGCGTAGTCGTACGGGTCGAACACCAGAGCCGTTCCGGTGGTCGAGCCTGTCGAAACCGTCATGCGTTGCCCCTCAGGATCGTGGCGACGACGGCGTCCATCCGCTCGCGCATCGCCGGGTAGGTCAGCAGGCCCATGCCCACCTGCAGCAGGGCGCCGGTGAAGGCGAGGATCAGCGCGTCGAGCGCGACGGGGTCCACCCCGGGCCCGGTCGCGGCCTCGAAGCGCCGGACGAGCTCGGCGCCGATCTCGAGCCGCAGCTCGGCGACCCCGTCATCGCTGCCGAGCAGGGCACTGGTCGCCCCGGCCGAGAGCCGCGGCTGCAGCGCGAGCGTGTCGACGAGCTGGCGGGTGAGCGCCTGGACCCGGACGACGGCGTCGGACGCGGAGGTGTCGGCCTCCGGCTGCTCGACCAGGTGGGCGAGGAAGAGCTGCGCGATCAGGTGCTGCTTGGACGCGATGTAGGTGTACGCCGTCGCCGGCGACACCCCCGCCCGCTCGGCCACCTGACGCACGGTGAGCGCCTCGTGGCCGACCTCGTCGAGGTGCGCGCCGCCGGCCTCGAGCAGCCTGCGCACGGTCTCGGCCTGGCGCGGCCCGAGGTCGAGGCCCCGCATACGAAGAACTTCACTGGACACCTGTCCAACTTAGAACGAGTTCTAGTAATCTGGCAAGCATGTCGACCGAGGATCCGCGTCACATCCCCCGCAGCATCCCCAGCAGCTACGCCCGGCTGAGCCGCGAGGAGCTGGCTGTCGTCGTACCGGAGCTGCTGCTGATCGGACAGCTCATCGACCGGTCCGGGATGGCCTGGTGCATCTCGGCCTTCGGGCGTGAGGAGATGGCGCGGATCGCGATCGAGGAGTGGGCGGCGGCCTCGCCGATCTACACCCGTCGGATGCAGGCCGCGCTCGGCTACGCGCCCGAGGTCCCCGGCCGGGGCGACGTCGTCACGATCTTCAAGGGCCTGCAGCTCGACATCGGCGCACCGCCCCAGTTCATGGACTTCCGGTACGTCGTCCACGACCGCCACCACGGCGAGTTCCGGCTCGACCACTGCGGCGCGCTGATGGACGTGGAGCCGATGGGCGAGGACTACGTGCGCTCGATGTGTCACGACATCGAGGACCCGACCTTCGACGCGACTGCCGTGGCGAGCAACCCGCGCGCGCAAGTGCGGCCGATCCACCGGCCGCCGCGCGCCCCTGGCGCGACGGGTCCGCACTGCGCGTGGACCGTCGTCATCGACGAGTCTCACCCGCCGGTCGCGGGCATCCCGGCCCTGGCTGTGAACGAGCGCTCCGCGGCCGCCACCCTCGAGCTCACCCCCATCGATCCCGCCGACGAGGGCGCGTCCGACTACGCCGGGCCCCTGCTCTCCGACGTCGACTTCGCGGCGTTCTCGCACTCCGCGCTGGTCCGGATCGCCGACGAGGTCTGCCTGCAGATGCACCTGCTCGACCGTGGCTTCGCGATGGCGGTGGCCGCCCGCGCGACCTCGCCCGACCAAGCCCTCGAGATCCGCCGCCAGCAGCTGACCGGCGTGGCCGGGATCGCAGCGGAGCGGCTGGCCCGCGCGCTCGCGATCAGCCCCGACGAGGACGGCGCCCGCCGGCTGCTCGGCCTGCACCCGCTGCTCAACCCGTTCGCCTACGTCGAGCCGCGCGAGCTGACCACGGCCATCGCCCTGCCCGGCCGCTCCCCCGCCGAGGACGACGAGGCGTGGATCTCGCTGTGCGGGCCGTCGTACCCCGACGCGCTGCGGGCGATCACCCGCGCCCTCGACCCGCACCTCGACGTCGAGGTCACCGGGGTCGCGGACGTGCTGGGCGGCGGCTGGTTCGTCGACGTCGTACGCCGTCCCGAGCCGCTCGCCGAGGACCCGACCGTCGCGGTCACCCGGTTCAGCACCGGCGCCGCCTTCGTCTTCGAACCCCGCCGCTCGCTGCCGATCACCCCCGCCTGACCCGCGAAAGAAGCCTCCCGGCCCGCCGAATGAACACGTGTGGCCCGCCGAGATCGCGATCTCGACGGGCCACACGTGTTCATTCGGCGATCAGACCGACGGCGCCGGCGGCGTCGGGGGTACGTCGGCCGCCCGGGTGCCGTTGCCCTTGGTGTCGGCCGCGAGCTGGGTCAGCCAGCCCTCCCAGCGGGTGCGCATCGGGACGATCAGACCGCCGCCCACGCCGACCACGAGGATGCCGCCGATGGTCGCCAGCACCGCGATCAGGACGGGCAACGTGACCGAGAGGCCGATCCCGACCTGGTTGAGCGCGGCGATGACGCCGAGGGCGATGATGAAGATCCCGGCGATCTTCGCGAGGAGGCCGCCGTACGAGACTCCGCCCAGGGTCGCGCCCAGGATGTCGCGCACCGCGTTCGCGACCGCGCCCGCGATGACCACGATCACGATGGCGACCAGCGCCTTGGGCAACCAGTTGAGGATGTCGTCGACGATCCGGCTGACCGGGTTGGTCGGCCCGAACGCACTGAGCGCGAGCTGCAGCGCGATGAGCAGGACGAAGTAGTAGATCAGCTTGGTGATCAGGTCGATCGGCTTGATCTGCGCCGCGGCGAGGGCCTGGTCGGCACCGGCCTTGGAGAGCAGCGTCGTGAAGCCCAGGCGCTGCAGCAGCATGCCCAGCCCCTTCGCAACGGCCTTGGCGATGATCCAGCCGATGAAGAGGACGACGAGGAACACGATCAGCTTCGGGACGAAGTTGAGCACGTTCGTCAGGTTGTCGCTGAAGATGCCGCTCCAGTCGATGGAGAGGGGTGAGATGGACGGAGTTGTCATGAGGTTCTGCCTTCCCGAGATGGAGACAACCACTTACCGGAGCAACGCTCGAACCCCTCTCGGGGTCATGCTCCGACTCTCACGGTAGCCACATCGAAGGCCCTCGCGCGCCCCTCCGGCGCGTCGTACGGACGCTCAGCGCACCTCGAAGGTGATCCCAGCGTCGATGAGCCGAGCGAGGAGCGCGTCCCCCATCGCGGCCGCCGTCGTCACCTGGCCGGCGGTCTCCGGGAGGTCGTCGAGCGCCAGGCAGAGCGCTGACTCCGCGATCATCTTGGCGGTCTCGGTGTAGCCGGGGTCGCCTCCCGAGACGCGCGTCCGGACCGTGACCGGCTCGCCGGACGCGGGCTGCGTGGAGGCCACGAAGTCGACGGTGAACCACGACTTCTCGCGACGGGCGTCGCTCGGCCCGCTGCCCTGCGGCACCCGCCGCTTGAGGAACTCCCGCACCGGCGGCACCTGGGCCGCGACGGCCAGCGCGCTCACCCCGGCCGCGCCGCCGGCGGCGTAGTGCAGCGTCTTGGTGCCGGCGAAGTGCGAGTAGCCGAAGTCCGGTCCGTACGCCGGCAGCGCGGCCCCGCTGCGCGCGATCACGAACGGGTCGATGGTCGGCATCGGCAGCAGCCAGTAGCCGAGCACGCCGTCGCGACCGGGCTTGCCGGCGATCGCGCGCGAGCGGCGGCCCTCCGGCCGCCCCTCGATCCGGCGCCGGGCCTGGAGCGCGTCGCGCATCTGCTTGGCCCGCGAGAACGCGGTCATCGCCGAGTGGAAGGTGCCGCCGGAGAAGCCCGCACCCGCCCGCACCACGCCGCGCATCCGCACCGGGTCGACGATCGGGCCGCCGGTCGCGTCCTCCAGCGCCCGGATCGTGAAGTAGGCACCGAGGTCGTGCGGGATCGAGTCGAAGCCGCACGCGTGCACGATGCGGGCACCGGTCTTCTCGGCGGTCGCGTGGTGGGCGACGTACATCTTGTCGACGAACTCGGGCTCACCGGTGAGGTCGACGTAGTCGGTACCGGCCGCCGCGCACGCCGCGACCAGCGGGCCACCGTGCTGCAGGTACGGCCCGACGGTCGTGGCGATCACCTTGGTCTGCGCCGCGACCTCGGCGAGGCCCGCCTCGTCGGAGGCGTCCACGACCAGCAGCGGCAGGTCGGCGAGCGGCGGGTCGATCCCGGTGAGCCGCTCGCGCACGGACTCCAGCTTGGCCTTCGACCGGCCGGCCAGCGCCCAGCGCAGCCCCTCGGGGGCGTGGGCCGCGAGGTAGTCGGCGGTGAGGCCGCCGGTGAACCCGGTGGCACCGAACAGGACGACGTCGTAGGACCGCGAAGCGCGGTCAGCGGCAGCAGCCATGGGAAGAATCGTGGCACTTCCTCGGTGACGACGGAACCGCGGTCCGGGGTCGCTCCGTCGTAGGGGTGGAAGGCACGGCGAACAGGAGCACCGGCGACCCATGGAGATCGAGGACGAGGCGGCCTACACGGCGTACGTCGAGAAGGCCTGGCCGACGCTCGTGCGCGCGGCCGTCTTCCTCGGCGCCGGCGTGCACGAGGCCGAGGAGCTCGCCCAGCAGACGCTCGTGCGCTGCTACGGGGCCTGGGACCGGGTGAGCGCCGCCGACAACCGGGACGCCTACGTCTACCGGATGCTGCTCAACTGCCTGCGCGACCAGCGCCGCAGCCGGTGGTGGAAGGACCGGCGCGACGTCGCGACCGAACGCCTCGACGTGCCCGCACCCGACCGCACCGAGGCCGTCGCCACCGCCGACGCGGTCCACCGGGCCCTGGCCGGGCTGACCAAGCCGGCCCGCGACGTGGTGGTGCTGCGCTACTTCGTCGAGCTCTCCGAGGCCCAGACCGCCCAGGCCCTGGGCATCCCCGCCGGCACCGTCAAGAGCCGGCTCTCGCGCGCGCTGACCCAGCTCGCCGCCGACGACCACCTCCTCTCCTTCAAGGCCTAGTGAAGGCACCGCCATGACCGATCTCGAGAACCTCTGGGACGACCTCCCCGTCGGCCCCGCGCCGACCGACGCGATCCTGCGCGCGGCCCGCCGCGCCGAGCTGCAGCAGCAGGCGGCCGACGACGCCGCCGCTGCCGACGTACGACGCGCGCGCCGGCGCCGCCTCGCCGGCCGGCCGCTGGTCGCGGCCGGCGCCCTCACCGGCCTCGCCGCCGCGTTCGTGGTGGGGGCGAACGTCGGCGGCGGGGGTCTCGGGACGCACTCCGGCGGGGCGGGCCAGCCCGCGCCCGCGGCGTTCCAGGCCGACCTCAAGCCCGCTGCGTCCTGCGACGCGCTGCTCGCCAGCTACGTGCAGCGCGGCCTGAAGCTGGTCGGGGCGTACGGGTGGCAGCCGCCGTACCAGTACTACGACTACATCCGCGGACCCGTGCCGGTCGACGGCGACCTGCCTCTCCCTGGTCTGGGTCATGGCTCCATGCCGCTCGAGGCCAGCCTCCGCGCCCAGAACGGCACCTTCGACTCCGCCGCCAAGACGATCCGGCAGAACAGCAGCGCGACCGGCACCAACGTCCAGGAGGACGGCGTCGACGAGCCCGACACCGTCAAGACCGACGGGAGGATCCTGGCCCAGGTCCACGACGACGAGCTGTGGCTGTACGACGTCGCGAGCCACCGGGTCACCCGGCTCTCCTCGATGCCCGTCGACTCGGTCGACAACCCGGAGCTGCTGCTGGCCGGGCACACCCTCGTGGTCCTCGGCGGCGACGCCGACGCCCAGCGCCCGGCCGACACCACGCGCGTCCTGACCGTCGACATCTCGGACCCGCACAACCCGAAGCAGACCGACGACATCGCCTACTCGGCCGCTCTCGACTCGGCCCGCCAGCACGGCACCTCGATCCGGCTGGTCCTCGACACGGGCCTGCCGCAGCTCGGCTTCGTCCAGCCGCACAGGGGGCTGAGCTACCCGGAGGCGCTCCGCCGCAACCGCGCCATCGTGCGGAAGTCGACGATCGGCGACTGGATCCCGACGATCGCCGCGAACGGCGCCACCCCGAAGCAGCTCGTCGACTGCACGAGCATCGCGATCCCGAACCCCAAGGTCGGTCTCGACACCGTCGGTGTCGTCGGCTTCGACGCGAGCACCCCGACCGACGTCAACGCGATCGGCCTGGCCGGCGCCACCGACATCGCCTACGAGTCGACGGACAACCTCTACCTGGTGGCCAGCCCGTCGTCGTACTTCCCCGAGTGCGGTCCGCTCGTGGACTGCGCCTACAGCGCCGGCTACAAGGCCCGCGGGCTCACCACCGGCGGCACCAGCTACGTCTTCGACTTCGCCCTCAACGGCGACCGCGCGGTCCACGTCGCGTCCGGCGAGGTCGAGGGACGCATCGACGACCGGTGGGCGATGGACGAGGTCCGCGGCGTGCTCCGGGTCGCCGTCTCCCCCACCTCCGAGACCGGGCCGTTCAACTCGATCCTCACCCTGCACAAGCTCGGCCAGGACCTGGTGCCGCTGGGCCGGATCGACCACCTCGGGCACAACGAGGACATCAAGGCGGTGCGCTGGTTCGACGACCTCGCGGTCCTGGTGACCTACCGCCAGGTCGACCCGATGTACGCCGTCGACCTGTCCCACCCCGCGCACCCGGCCCTGCTCAGCAAGCTGCGGATCCCCGGCTACTCCAGCTACCTGCACCCGCTCGGCGCGCGCCGGATGATCGGCGTCGGCACAGGCCCCGGCGGCAACACCCAGATCGGCCTGTTCGACACCGAGCACCTGCGCCACCTGACCCGGATCGACGCCATCCGGTTCCGCCGCACCGATCCTCTCGCCGCGCAGGACCCGCGCGCCTTCACCTGGGTGCAGCAGTCCCGCACCGCCCTCACCGTCCTCGAGCGGTGGTCGGGCACCCGGATCGGCTACCTGGCCTCGGTCGCCGTGCGCGACGGCAAGCTGATCAAGCACCTCACCCAGGTGGAGTACGGCGCCGACGTGGCCCAGGTGCGCGCCGTACCCCTCGGCGACGGGCGGGTCGTGCTGGTCACCGGGAACGGCGCCCGCTTCCTCTCGCTGACGCCGTAGTCGTCGGTCGAGTAGCGCCCGCGAGGAACGAGCGAGCGCGTATCGAGACCTCGACCTACCCTGGGAGCATGTGCCGCAACATCAGGCCGCTGAACAACTTCGAGCCCCCGGCCACGTCCGACGAGGTCACCGCCGCCGCGCTGCAGTTCGTGCGCAAGGTCAGCGGCACGACCAAGCCGAGCCAGGCCAACCAGGAGGTCTTCGACCGCGCCGTGGCCGAGATCGCGCACATCACCCAGCACCTCCTCGAGGACCTGGTCACCACGGCCCCGCCGAAGAACCGCGAGGTCGAGGCGGAGAAGGCCCGAGAGCGCGCGCGGTTGCGCTACGGCTGATGTCCGACCGGGTCGCGGCCGCCCTCGTGGCCGTGCCGCGCGTCCGGTTCCTCCCGCCCGAGCAGCAGCGGTACGCCGGACGCGACGCTCCGCTGCCGATCGGGTACGGCGCGACGAACAGCCAGCCCAGCACCGTGCGCGCCATGCTCGAGCTGCTCGACGCCCGTCCCGGTGACCGCGTGCTCGACGTCGGCGCCGGCTCCGGCTGGACCACGGCCCTGCTGGCCCGGCTGGTGGCGCCCGACGGCACCGTGGTGGGTGTGGAGCTGGTGCCCGAGCTGGCGGATTCCTGCCGCGCCCGCCTCGCGAGCGAGCCGCGGGTGGTCGTCCACCGGGCCCGGCCCGGCGTGCTGGGCTGGCCCGAGGCAGCGCCGTACGACCGGATCCTGGTGTCGGCCGACGCGCCCACCCTCCCCGACGACCTCGTCGACCAGCTCGCCCCGGACGGCGTGATGGTGGTCCCGGTCGCCGGCGAGATGCGGCGGGTCACCCGCACCGACGAGGGCTATGAGGTCGAGGCACACGGCCGCTACGTCTTCGTTCCGCTCCTCCGATGAGTCGACCTAGACTCGCCGTCGTGGATGCCGCGCTCGACCTCCTGGCCGACCGCCGCCTCGTCGTGCTCACCGGTGCCGGTCTCAGCACCGACTCCGGCATCCCGGACTACCGCGGCCCGGACGCGCCGGCGCGGATGCCGATGACCTACCAGGAGTTCGTGTCCGGCCCGCAGGCGCAGCAGCGGTACTGGGCGCGCAGCCACCTCGGCTGGTCCCGGATGCGGCACGCGGAGCCGAACGCCGGGCACCGTGCGGTCGCCCGGCTCGGCCCCGACCTCGTCATCACCCAGAACGTGGACGGCCTGCACGAGCGCGCCGGCACCCCGCGGCTGGTCGCGCTGCACGGTCGGATCGCGGACGTGATCTGCCTGGGCTGCGGTCGGGTCACGCCGCGCGCCGAGCTGCAGCAGCGGCTCACCGACGCCAACCCGGGCTGGGCGGAGCGGCACACCGATGTCGCCGTCCGGCCCGACGGCGATGTCGCGCTCGAGGAGACCGACGGCTTCGTCGTACCCGCCTGCGAGGTGTGCGGCGGAGCGCTGAAGCCCGACGTGGTGTTCTTCGGCGAGAACGTCCCGAAGCCCCGGGTGGCACGCTGCTACGCGGCGGTCGACGCGCTCACGCCGCAGGACGGCGCGCTGCTCGTCGCCGGGTCGAGCCTGACGGTGATGAGCGGTCTCCGTTTCGTACGCCGGGCGGCGCGGCTCGGCGTACCGGTCGTGATCGTCAACCGCGGCGCCACCCGCGGCGACGACCAGGCGACCGTCCGCCTCGACACCGGGACCAGCGAGTGGCTGCCGCTGCTGGCCGGGCTGCGCAGCGAGAACCAGGACCTTCTGCCCGCTTGATGCGGGGCGGATCGGGCATAGCCTGAGGCATGGCCCTCCGCTCCCTCGGAAACGCCCTGCTCGCCACCACGCTCGCGCTCGCGGCCTGCGCCGGGACGGGGTCACCGAGCCCCGCCGCGCCCGCGCCCTCACCTGGCCGCGCGGCCCCCGTGACGGCGTGGTGGGGCTACCACGGCGGCGGCGCCCACCGCGGGGTCTCGACCACGATGCCGCCGGCCGGTCCGCTGACCGTGGTCGTGCGCCGCCGGCTGGACGGGGCCGTGTACGGATCGCCGATCGTCGCCGAGGGCGTGGTCGTCGCCGCCACCGAGAACGACTCCGTCTACGGCATGGCGCCCGGCGGCCGCGTGCTCTGGCGCCGGCACCTCGGTACGCCGGTCCGCACCTCCCAGCTGCCCTGCGGCAACATCGACCCGCTCGGCATCACCGGATCGCCCGTCTACAGCCCGGGCACCGGAGCGGCGTACGTCGTCACCGAGACCCCCACCAGCACCGGCGGGGTGCGGCACACCCTGGTCTCGCTGGACGTCGGTTCGGGTGCCGTCAACTGGCGGCGCGGCGTCGACTACCCCGGCGTGGAGACGCGCGCGATGCAGCAGCGGGGCGCGCTGACGGTCGCGGGCGGGCGGGTGTGGGTGCCCTTCGGCGGGCTCGCGGGTGACTGCGCGGGCTACCGGGGCCGCCTGGTCGGCGTACCCCTGGACGGGCGGGGCACCGCCGTCCGCTACACGGTGCCGACGACCCGCGAGGGCGGGATGTGGCAGACGTCCGGCCCGGCCGTCGACTCCCGCGGCCACCTGCTCGCCGCGGTCGGCAACGGCGCGGCAGGCCCCGGCGACCCGTACGACCACAGCGACTCGATCCTCAAGCTCGACACCTCGGCACGCCTGCTCGGGTTCTTCGCGCCGCGCGGCTGGGCGCAGGACAACGCGGGCGACGTGGACCTCGGCTCGATCGGACCGGCCCTGGTCGGCACGACGTGGCTGGTCCAGGGCGGCAAGTCGGACCGGGTCTACGTCCTGCGCCAGGACCGCCTCGGCGGCATCGGCGGCCAGGTGTCGTCGCTGTCCGTCGCCCCGTCCTTCGGAGGTACGGCGGTCAGCGGCTCCACCGTCTACCTGCCGTGCGTCGACGGCCTGCGCGCCCTGCGCGTGGACAGCACCGGCCACCTGCACGTGCGGTGGCGGGCGGCGTCCTCGATCATCGGCTCGCCCGTCGTCGGCGGCGGCCGTGTCTGGTCCCTCGACCCCTCCGGCGGCGTGCTGCACGCGCTCGACCCCGCCACCGGCCGTTCCCGCGGTCGCGTGTCGGTCGGAGCAACCAGCCGCTTCGCCACACCCGCCCTCTCCGGCGACCGGGTCATCGTCCCGACCCTGACCGGCATCACGATCGTGAAGGAGTGACCCGCCCGAAGCGGCCGAAGGCTTGCCGCCATGCCAAGGCGGGACCTACGGAGGGCAACTGCGCGCGCGGCAGCGCGGCGCCGCCGGCGCCGGTTGCGAGGTGCGCGGCACGAGTCGACGGAGGGAGCGCCAGCGACCGGAGGAGCCGAGGGACGCAAACCGAGCAAGGCGCCGATCAGCGGCGACGCGCTCGCGCCATTCAGAGCACCTTGACGAAGATGTGGTCGGCGGCCTCGGGGAAGATCTCCGCGGTCTCCCCGCCCGCCCCGACCAGCACACCGTCCTGGGTGGCCTGGATGGTGATCGTCTTGTCGGGCAGCGCCCCGACCCGGCGCATGGCGCTCATCAGCGCCTCGTCCTTCTGCATCTCCTCGGAGATGCGCCGGACGAGGGCGCGGGCGGTGTCGGCGCCGGCGGCCTTGGACAGCGGGACGACGTCGGCCATGAAGCTCTCGGCGACCTTGTCCTGGCCGAGCTCGGCCAGGCCCGGGATCGGGTTGCCGTACGGCGACTCCACGGGGTTGCCGAGCAGCTCGAGGAGCCGGCGCTCGACGTTCTCCGACATGACGTGCTCCCAGCGGCACGCCTCCTCGTGGACCAGCTCCCAGTCCAGGCCGATCACGTCGGTGAGCAGCCGCTCCGCGAGGCGGTGCTTGCGCATGACGCGGACCGCGAGGTGGCGGCCCTCCTCGGTGAGCTCCAGGTGCCGGTCGCCCTCGACGGTGAGCAGCCCATCGCGCTCCATCCGGGCGACCGTCTGCGACACCGTCGGCCCGCTCTGGTGCAGCCGCTCGGCGATCCGGGCGCGCAGCGGGACGATGCCCTCCTCGATGAGCTCGTAGATGGTGCGGAGGTACATCTCGGTGGTGTCGATCAGGTCGCTCACCCGGACATTCTCCCCCGCGGGTAGCGGCGAGGGCGAACTGTCCGCCGATCAGCCCGCGATCACCAGTCGCTGAGGGCTGCGTTGTAGCGCGCCAGCGCCGAGGCCAGCCCGGTGAGGTCCTCGGTGGACCAGTCCTGCATCTTCTCGGAGAACTGGTCGCGGCGTACGGCGGCGACCTGGTCGAGCTGGGTGCGGCCGTGCTCGGTCGCGGTCAGCAGGATGGCCCGGCCGTCCTGCGGGTCGGGCTGGCGCGCGACCAGGTCGAGGTCGATGAGCTGCTGGACGTGCCGGCTGATCGAGCCCTTGTCGATGGCGAAGACCTCACCGATGTCGGTCGCGCGGACCGGGCCGTTGGACCGCACGTAGCCGAGGATCAGGTAGGAGCCGGCCTGCAGGTCCGGGTGCAGCATCCGGGCGCGCTCCGCCACGACCCGGCGCGCCCTCCCGAGCAATGCGCCGATCTCACTCTCGAGCGCCCCCAGCGCCTCGTCCCGCTTGTTCATCGCCTCGAACCGTAGCGCCTCCGCGAAATGCGGACGACCCGCAGGCGTGGTCCATGAGACCTGGCCGGAGGACGATCCGGGGCGCCTGCGGGTCGGGTGACTGCGGTGGTTTCGCCAGCAGCCGAACTGCTGGGCTGCTTAGCGCGCAGCCACCTCACGCGTCCGATGGGAACTCATTCCTCGGATCACCTCCTTTCCCGTGTGCGTCAACGGTAGGTCGTACCGGGCGCGCTCACAACGGGATTCTCGGTGACCTCGGCGAGTGCCTGGTTGTAGCGGGCGAGCCGGTCGGCGAGGTCGTCGAGGTCATCGACGCTCCACTCGGCCAGCCGGTCGCACAGCCCGCGCGCCTCGCGGTCGTCGACCTCGGCGAGCCGGAGCCGTGCCGCGGCGGTCACGCTCACCAGCGTCGCGCGCCCGTCGCACGGGTCGGGGGTCCGCTCGACGAGGCCGAGGTCCTCCAGGTGCTGGAGCTGCCGGCTCAGCGCGCCCTTGTCGCTGCCGAGCGCCTCCACGATGGCCGAGGCGCGCAGGGCCTCGCGGCCGGCCAGCCACCCGAGCAGCAGGTACGACGCCCCCTGCAGCGCCGGGTGCACGGCGTGAGCCCGCGTGCCGATGACCCGCTTGGCGCGGTGCACCACGGCACGCACCTCCTCCTGCACCCGGCCGACCGCCGCCTCGCGGGTCTCGTCGCTCATCGCTCGCTCACCGCCCACTGACCGGCCACTCAGCGCCGGGCGAGCTCGGCGACCTCGAGCTCGGCCGCGAGGTCGAGCGCGGTCTCCGGCTCCTCGAGCGTGTCGAGGGTGGTGCGCAGGCTCTTCTCCTTGATGAAGAGGACCGCGACCAGCGCCAGCACCGCGCACGGCACGGTGAACAGGAAGATGTGGCCGGTGGCGTCACCGAAGGCCGCCTCGAAGAGGCTCCGCAGCGGCGCCGGCAGCGCGCCGACCGCCGGGACGTCTCCGCCCGCGAGCGCCGATGCCTGGGCGGGCGTGACCTGCCCACCGGCGATCAGCTGGGCGACCCCGGTCTGCACCTGGTCGCCGACCCGGTGGGACAGGACCGCACCGAACGCGCTGACACCGACCGCGCCCCCGAGGGTCCGGAAGAAGGTGACGAGCGAGCTGCCCGCGCCGATGTTGGCCTGGTCGACGTTGTTCTGGACGGCGAGGATCAGGTTCTGCTGGGTCGCACCGAGGCCCGCGCCGAACACGAACATGAACAGCCCGATCACCCACATCGGGGTGGCGTGGTCGATCGTGGCGAGCAGGGCCGCGCCGATGACGACGGCGACCATGCCACCGACGAGCCAGGCCTTCCAGCGCCCGGTGGCGCTGATGACGCGACCCGACAGGATGCTCACGATCATCAGGCCCATCACCATCGACAGCGACATCAATCCGGCGGCGGTGGGCGACATGCCCCGGGCGTTCTGGAAGTACTCCGAGAGGTACGTCGTCCCGGTCAGCATCGCCACGCCGACGAGGATCGACGCGACGACGGCCAGCGTGATCGTGCGGTCCTTGAACAGCCGCAGCGGGATGATCGGCTCGGCGGCGACCCGGGCCTCGACGTACAGCGCCGCGGCGAGCAGGACGGCGGCGCCACCGAGCATGAGTGCGGTCGTCCCGGACCACCAGCCGAAGTAGCCCGCCGTACCGGCGAGGGAGACCCAGATCAGGACGACGCTGACGCCGCCCATGAGCAGGACCGAGCCGGCGTAGTCGACCTTGACCTCGCGCTTGACGGTCGGCAGGTGCAGCTTCAGTTGGAGCACCACGAAGGCGAGGATCGCGAACGGGAGGCTCACGTAGAAGCAGCCCCGCCAGCCCAGCGGGCTGTCGACGATCACGCCGCCGACGAGGGGGCCGATCAGGGTGGCGAGGCCGAAGGAGGCTCCGATGTAGCCGGAGTAGCGACCACGCTCCCGCGGGGACACCAGCGAGGCGATGATGATCTGGATCAGGGCGAGCACGCCGCCCACGCCGAGGCCGGTGATGACGCGCGCCCCGATCAGCCACCCCATCGAGGGAGCGAGACCGGCCAGCGCGGAGCCGCCGAGGTAGACCACGAGGGACAGCTGCATGAGCAGCTTCTTCGGGAACAGGTCGGCGAGCTTGCCCCAGATCGGCGTGGTCGCCGTCATCGCGAGCATCGTCGCGACCAGGACCCAGGTGTAGCCGGTCTGGGTACCGTGCAGGTCGTTGACGATCCGCGGCAGGGCGTTGGTGACGACGGTGCTGGACAGGATCGCGACGAACATCGCGATGAGGAGGCCGCTCATGGCCTCCAGCACCTCGCGGTGGGTCATCTGGCCGCTGGACTCGACCGCCGCGGACTCGGGGTGGGACATCTGCTTCGCCTCGTTCAAAGATTGGTTGATGGCAGCAACCTTATCTCAAATAGTTGCTATCCGCAACCAACGTGGCGCGAACCACATCTGCCCCGCGGGACGGGCAGTTCCTGCACTTGATGGGTGTTGCAACGCCCGCCCGGTGCAGGAATCACCGGTCGACCGGTGATTCCTGCACCCCGTCGCTCAGGCCACCGCAGCCGCGAACTGCGCCGCGTGCAGTCGCGCGAACGGCCCGTCCGCGGCCAGCAGCTCCGCGTGCGACCCCTGCTCCACGATCCGCCCGTCCTCCATCACCAGGATCAGGTCGGCGTCACGGATGGTGGAGAGCCGGTGGGCGATGACGAACGAGGTGCGATCGGTCCGCAGCACCGCCATCGCGTGCTGCAGCAGCAGCTCGGTGCGGGTGTCGACCGACGAGGTCGCCTCGTCCAGGATGAGCAGCGCCGGCTGCGCGAGGAACGCCCGGGCGATCGTCAGCAGCTGCCGCTCCCCCGCCGACAGGTTCGCGCCGTCGTCCTCGAGCATCGTGTCGTAGCCGTCGGGCAGGGAGTGCACGAAGCGGTCGACGTACGTCGCCCTGGCGGCAGCCAGGATCTCCTCCTCCGTGGCGTCGGGGCGGCCGTAGCGGATGTTGTCGCGGATGGTGCCCTCGAACAGCCAGGTGTCCTGCAGCACCATGCCGATCCGGCTGCGCAGGTCCGCCCGGCTCATCGCGGTGATGTCGACGCCGTCCAGGGTGATCCGGCCGGAGTCGAGCTCGTAGAACCGCATGATCAGGTTGACCAGCGTGGTCTTGCCGGCACCGGTCGGGCCGACGATCGCGACCATCTGCCCGGGCTCGGCCACCAGCGAGAGGTCCTCGATGAGGGGCTTGGCGGGGTCGTAGGAGAAGGACACGTCCTCGAACGCGACCCGGCCACGCGTGCTGCCGTTCAGCCCGCTCGCGCCGGCCACGACGGTATCCGGCGTCTGCTCCTCGGCGTCCAGCAGCTCGTAGACCCGCTCGGCCGAGGCGACCCCGGACTGCAGCAGGTTCGCCATCGACGCGATCTGGGTGAGCGGTTGGGTGAACTGGCGGGAGTACTGGATGAACGCCTGCACGTCGCCCAGTGACAGCGACCCGTGCGCGACCCGGAGACCACCGACAACGGCGATCACGACGTAGTTCAGGTTCCCGACCAGCATCATCACCGGCATGATCAGGCCGCTGACGAACTGCGCGCGCCACGCGGACTCGTAGAGCGAGCCGTTGTGCTCGGCGAAGGTCGCCTCGACCTCGGCCCGGCGGCCGAAGACCGACACCAGGGCGTGCCCGGAGATGGCCTCCTCGATCTGGGCGTTGAGCTTGCCGGTCTGCCGCCACTGGTTGATGAACTGCGACTGCGAGCGCTTCATGATCCGCGCGGTCACGAACATCGAGATCGGCACCGTCACCAGTGCGATCAGCGCCAGCACCCAGCTGATCCAGATCATCATCGACAGCACCGCGACCACCGACAGCAGCGAGGACAGCAGCTGGCTCATGGTCTGCTGCATGCTCTGCGCGAGGTTGTCGATGTCGTTGGTGATCCGGCTCAGCAGCTCACCGCGCGGCTGTCGGTCGAAGTAGGCCAGCGGCAGCCGGTTGACCTTGTCCTCGACGTCGGAGCGCATCCGGCGGATCGAGCGCTGCACGATCCGGTTGACCAGGAAGCCCTGGCCCCAGGCGAGCACCGAGCCGACGACGTACACCGCCAGGACGAGCAGGAGGATGTGCCCGACGGCGGCGAAGTCGATGCCGACGCCCGGGATCACGTCCATGCCGCGGAGCATGTCGGCGAAGGAGCTGTTGCCCGAGGCCTCGGCCGCCGCGATCGCCTGGTCCTTGGTCGCGAAGTGCGACAGGCCCGGCTGCGTGCCGATGAAGCCCGCGAACACCTTGTCCGTGGCGTGGCCCAGCAGCCGCGGGCCGAAGGCCATCAGGACGGTCGACCCGATGGCGAGCAGGAGTACGCCGTACAGCATCCCCCGCTCCGGGGCGAGCTCGCGGAGCAGCCGCTTGGCGGAGGCCTTGAAGTTGTCGGCCTTCTGGCCGACCATCCCGCCGCCCATCGGCCCCCGGCCGGGGCCGGGACCCGCGACGACCCGTTCGGTCGTCTTCATCTGGTTCTGCTTCGCCCCGCTCATGCCGCCACCTCGTCGTCGCCGATCCCCTGGCTCGCCGCGATCTCCTGGTACGTCGGGCTGCTCGCCATCAGCTCGTCGTGGGTGCCGCGCCCCACGACCTCGCCGTCGTCGAGGACGAGGATCAGGTCGGCGTCACGGATGGTCGCGATCCGCTGGGCCACGATCACCACGGTGGAGTCGCGGGTCTCCGGCTTGAGCGCGGCGCGGAGCCGGGCGTCGGTGGCCAGGTCGAGCGCCGAGAACGCGTCGTCGAAGAGGTAGATCTCGGGGCGGCGTACCAACGCGCGGGCGATGGCGAGGCGCTGCCGCTGACCGCCGGACACGTTCGTGCCGCCCTGGGCGATCGGCGCGTCGAGCTGGTCGGGCATCGCGCGCACGAAGTCGGCGCCCTGGGCGATCTCGAGCGCCTCCCACAGCTCCTGGTCGGTCGCGTCCGGCTTGCCGTGCCGCAGGTTCGAGGCGACGGTGCCGGAGAACAGGAAGGCCCGCTGCGGGATCAGCCCCAGCTTCGACCAGAGCAGCTCCTCGTCGAGGTCGCGCACGTCGACGCCGTCGACGAGCACCCGGCCGTCGGTGGCGTCGAGGAGCCGCGGCACCAGGTTCACCAGCGTGGTCTTGCCGGCGCCCGTCGAGCCGATCACGGCAACCGTCTGGCCGGGTCGCGCGGAGAAGGTGACGTGCCGCAGCACCGGCTGCTCCGCACCGGGGTAGGTCAGCGAGACGTGGTCGAAGTCGAGGTGACCGGAGACGTCCACGGACGTGACCGGCTGGGCCGCCGGCACCACGGAGGAGTCGGTGGCGAGCACCCCACCGATGCGGTCGGCGCACACTGCCGAACGCGGCACCATCATCAGCATGAAGGTGCTCATCATCACCGACATGACGATCTGCATCAGGTAGGACAGGAAGGCGGTCATCGCGCCCGGCTCCATGGTGCCGGCGGCGATCCGGTGGCCGCCGAACCAGATCAGAGCGACGCTCGCGCCGTTGGCCACCAGCATCACGATGGGGAACATCGCAGCCATCCACGACCCCGCCTTGAGCGAGACGTCGGTGAGGGCGTCGTTGGCCTCCGCGAAGCGCCGCGTCTCGAGCGGCTCACGGACGAACGCCCGCACCACGCGGATGCCGGTGATCTGCTCGCGCAGCACCTTGTTCACGCCGTCGAGGCGCTCCTGGACCTTGCGGAAGTAGGGCACCATCCGGCTCACCACGATGCCGACGAGCACCGCCAGGGTCGGTACGACGGCGGCCACCAGCCAGGACATGCCGAAGTCGACGCGCATCGCCATGAAGATCGAGCCGATCATCATGATCGGGATCTGCACCGCCATCGTGCAGGTCATCATCGTGAGCATCTGGACCTGCTGGACGTCGTTGGTCGCGCGCGTGATCAGCGACGGCGCACCGAACGTGGTCACCTCGCGGCTGGAGAAGCGGCCGACGCGGTGGAACACCGCCGCGCGCAGGTCGCGCCCGAAGGCCATCGCGACGTGCGAGCCGAACCAGGCGGCGCTGATCGAGCAGACCGCCTGACCGAGCGAGATCGCGAGCATGACGGCGCCGCTCTGGATGACGTACGACGTGTCGCCCCGCACCACGCCCTTGTCGATGATGTCGGCGTTGAGCTTGGGCAGGTAGAGCATCGCGGCGGTGGAGCCGAACTGCAGCAGCACGATGGCGGTGAGCCAGCCCCGGTAGGGGCGCAGGTGCTCGCGCATGAGTCTCAGGAGCATCAGATTTCCTCCCTCGTCACGGCGCCGTACAGCACCGTGTCGACGATCTGCTCCGGCGTGAGGATCTCCCCGCCGGAGAACTTGGGGTGGCTGCCGGAGAAGGTGAGCATCCGGAGCAGGTGGACCAGCCGCATCGGCGGCAGCGTGAGCACGGCGGCGTCCTGCTCGACGACGGCGAGCATCGCGTCGAGGCTCGCCTGCACGCGTTTCTGGTGCGCGGCCGCGTCCGTCTGGTCCGGCGGCCCGACCATCCCGATCGCGTGCATGAGCGCGAACATCTCGATGAACCGGTCCTGCAGCACGGTGACCATCCGCACCGCCCGGTCGTGCAGCGGCAGGTCGCGCGGGATCCGCTCGAGCTGCTCGACCACGTGCCCCGACTCGAAGGCGCGGGCGATGGCCGCGTCGACCAGCTCCTCCTTGGAGTCGAAGACCCGGAAGATCGTCCCCTCCGCGACCCCGGCGGCCTCCGCGATCTGCTTGGTGGTCACCGCGCGTCCGTGGAGGCTGAGCAGCGGCACCGTCGCCTCGACGAGCGCAGCACGGCGCTCGTCGGGTGACATCGGGGCGGCACGGGCCATGCTCGCCACCCTAAATGAGTGAGCACTCACTCACAAGTGAATATCAGGGGTCGTCTGACGGCGCGTCTTTACCGTGGAACGATGGGAGCGATGGCGACTCGGCGCCGCAATCTCGAAGGTCGGCTCACCTGAGGAGACGTGGTCTGGTGCTGGGTTCGTTGCGCGCTCTGCTGGATGCGGAGGGGCCGCGCCTGCTGCCCGCGGACCGGGCGCTCGGCATCCTCGGCGCCCTCTCGGACACCGTGTTCCCGCTGCACGCCTCCGGTCAGGCACACGGCGGCATCAGCCCGGACAACGTCCTCGTCGACGGTGACACCGCGACGCTGGGCGACGGCGCGGACGGTACGCCGGACGACACCTTCCTGGCTCCCGAGATCCGTGCGGGTGGCGAGCCCTCCCCCGCCGCCGACGCGTACGCCTACGCCGCCCTGGCGCACCTGCTGCTGGCCGGCGACGCACCCGCGTTCGAGGGCGACGGGACCCCGCTGCCCGTGCCCGCGCGGCACCCCGGGTTCCCCGCGTTCGCGGGCGAGGCCATCGCGCGCGGCCTGCAGAAGGACCCCGCCGCCCGCCCCCTCCCCAAGGTGCTCTTCACCCTGCTGCGGGTGGTCCCGGTGGACCGCTGGCCCGCCTCGTCCCAGCCGGAGCCGGACCAGCCGGATCAGCCGGACCAGCCGGCTCCCGAGGCCGTCGACGCGCCGGCGACGGAGCCCGAGCAGCCGCCGGTCGTCGAGGAGGTCGCGCCCGCGCCCGTCGTCGAGGAGCCGGCCGCGGCCGTCAGCGACGAGGCACCCGACGCGGAGGTCGTGCCCGAGCCGTCGGCGGACCCGCTGGCGGACCCCCTCGACCAGCACGAGTGGCACGCCGCCATCGCGCCGGCACAGGACGTGCCGGCGATCGACTGGCGCCACGGCCAGGACCCGACCCGTCCGAGTGACGAGGTGCCGGCCATCGACTGGTCCCGCCTGCCCGAGCCGGAGCCCCTGACCGACACCCGCGAGCAGCCGGTCGTCCCCACCGACGACGCCACCTTCCTGCACGACTTCATGGACGCGCTGCGCGCGCCTGCGGAGGTCCCGTCCATCGAGCCGCTCGACCGGGCCATCCCCGAGGGCCAGCTGGAGCACCGGCCCGGTCGGCGCGTACGCCGCCGCCGCCACGAACGCTCACCCGAGCGGACGCAGAAGGTCGTCCTGGTGCTGATCCTGCTCGTGCTGATCGCGGTCGGCGCCGTGTGGGCGCTCACCCACAAGGACGGGCCGAGGTACGACCCGTCGCTTCAGGGCGCAAGCCTGTCCCTGGTCCAGCCCGCGCCGGCGCGCACGTAGCGCAGCCGGTCGTGCAGCCGGCCCTGCCGGCCCTGCCAGAACTCGAAGACCTCGGGCCGCACGCGGTAGCCGCCCCACCCCTCCGGCACCGGGACCTCGCCCTCCCCGAAGCGCTCCTCGGCCTCGGCGAGCCGACGCTCCAGGTCCTCGCGGCCCGCCACCACCTCGGACTGCGGCGACGCCCAGGCACCGAGCTGCGCCCCGCGCGGTCGCGTGGCGAAGTACGCCGCCACCTCGGCCTCGCTGAGCGGTACGGCGCGCCCCTCGACCCGGATCTGCCGCTCCAGCGGGTGCCACGGGAACAGCAGCGCGCACCGGTCATCGCCGGCCAGCGCGCGACCCTTGCGCGAGGTGGTGTTGGTGAACAGCGTGAACCCGTCGTCGGGCGGCTCGGGCGCGATCCCCTTGAGCAGCACCAGCCGGGCGGACGGGGTGCCGTCGGGGTCGACCGTCGCCAGCACCATCGCGTTGGGCTCGTGAATCCCGCCGACGGCGGCCTCGCCGTACCAGCGCTGCCACAGGGCCCAGGGATCGTCGCCGGCGTCCCGCTCGGACAGCCCGCGCTCGCCGTACTCGGTGCGCAGGGCCGCCAGGTGCTGGGCAGCGGAGGATGCGTCCATGCCCCCAAGGTAGACGCGGCCTACTGCGCGGTAGGCGGGTGCGGCAGAATGCCGAAGGCTGCGGGGGCGGCACCGACTCGCCCGCGGACCAGACCTAGTCCACCGACGAAGGAGTCCCGATGACCGAGGTTCACCACGGACTGGAAGGCGTCGTCGCCTTCGAGACGCAGATCGCGGAGCCGGACAAGGAAGGCTCGGCGCTGCGCTACCGCGGTGTCGACATCGAGGACCTCGTCGGCCGGGTGCCGTTCGAGAACGTCTGGGGCCTGCTCATCGACGGCAGCTACACGCCCGGGCTCCCGCCCGCGGAGGCGTTCAACCTCCCCGTGCACACCGGCGACGTCCGCGTCGACCTGCAGTCCGCGATCGCCATGCTCGCGCCGGCGTTCGGCTTCAAGCAGACCTACGACTCGACCGCCGAGGAGACGCGCGCCGACCTCGCCCGCGCGGCCGTCATGGTGCTCTCGTACGCCGGCCAGTCGGCCCGCGACATCCACCAGCCGATCGTGCCGCAGCGCGAGGTCGACAAGGGCCAGACGCTGGCCGAGAAGTTCCTCATCCGCTGGCGCGGCGAGGCCGACCCGAAGCACGCGCACGCGATCGACGCCTACTGGTCCTCGGCCGCCGAGCACGGCATGAACGCCTCGACCTTCACCGCCCGTGTCATCACCTCGACCGGTGCCGACGTCGCGGCCGCGCTCTCCGGCGCGATCGGCGCGATGTCGGGCCCGCTGCACGGCGGCGCCCCGTCCCGCGTCCTCGGCATGATCGAGGAGGTCGAGAAGTCCGGCGACGCCCGCGCGTACGTGAAGAACCTGCTCGACTCCGGCGAGCGGCTGATGGGCTTCGGCCACCGCGTCTACCGCGCCGAGGACCCGCGTGCCCGGGTGCTGCGTCGCACCGCCCGCGAGCTCGGCGCCGAGCGCTACGAGGTCGCGGAGGCGCTCGAGCAGGCCGCGCTGGCCGAGCTGCGCGAGCGCCGGCCCGACCGGGTCCTGGAGACCAACGTGGAGTTCTGGGCCGCGATCGTCCTGGACTTCGCGGACATCCCGGCGCACATGTTCACCTCGATGTTCACCTGCGCCCGCACCGGTGGCTGGTCGGCGCACATCCTGGAGCAGAAGGAGACGGGTCGCCTGATCCGGCCCTCCGCGATCTACACCGGCCCCGCCACCCGCCCCGCCGACTCGGTCGAGGGCTGGAACGCCGCCTGGGCCCAGTAGGGGCTCAGTAGGACACGTGGTCGAGCAGCAGACCCGCGGCCGCTGAGGCGGCCGCGGGGTCGCCGGCCCGGATGGCGGCCGCGACCGCCGCGTGCTCGGCGAAGAGGTCGTCGCCCGCATCGGGGTCGATGCTGGCGGCGACCGTGTCGACCAGGCCCTGGTAGAGCTCGCTGAGCAGCGGGTTGTGGGCGGCCTCGACGACCGCCACGTGGAACTCGATGTCGACCCGGACGAAGTCCGCGCCCGTGACCTGGGTCCGCCGCGCGAGGATCTCGTCCATCGCCGCCAGGTCCGCGTCGGTACGACGCTGCGCGGCCAACCCCGCCGCCCGGACCTCGATCGTGTGCCGGACCTCGAGCAGGTGGGCGATCTCGACCCGGTCGAGCTGGCGCCGCATCAGGGCCTGCACCTCGGTGGTGGCGACGACATAGGTGCCGTCGCCGCGACGTACCTGCAGCAGGCCGAGATGGGCGAGCGCCTTGACGGCCTCGCGGACCGTGTTGCGACTGACCCCGAGGGCGGCGGCCAACGCCGGCTCGGGCGGGATGCGAGTGCCGACGACCCACTCGCCGCTGTCGAGCAGGCCGCGCATGCCGTCAATCGCCTGGTCGACGAGCGAGGCCGTGGCCGCAGGAGCAAGGGGCATCGGGCTCTCCATTTCATCCAATCATCCGATGTCTGGCATCCTAGAGCCGTGACGACGTCGACTCCAACCGCCCCGCCGACCGACCGCGGATCCGCACGCGTCCGGGCCGGGGCCGGCATGACGGCCGCCGTGCTGCTGATCGCCCTCAACCTCCGCCTCGCCGTGACGAGCGTCGGCGCGCTCATGGACCGCCTCGGCGACCAGGGCGTCTCGACCGCCACCCAGAGCGTCCTCACCTCCCTGCCCGTGCTGTGCTTCGCGGTCGTCGGCGCCACCGCGCTCGGCGTGACCCGACGGCTCGGGATCCACCGCGGCCTGGAGATCTCGCTGGTCGTGCTCGCCCTCGGCCTGGTCCTGCGCGTCCTGGACGGCACGCCGGCGCTGATCCTCGGCACCCTGGTCGCCTGTGCCGGCATCGCGCTGGCCAACGTCCTCATCCCGGCGGTCGTCAAGGAGCACTTCCCCGACCGCGTCGGCGTCATGACCGGCGCCTACAGCGGGGTCCTCTCGATCGGCTCCGCGCTCGGCGCCGCCGTCACCGTCCCGATCGCGGACGCCGGCGGCAGCTGGCGGATCGGCCTCGGCGCGTGGGCGCTCGTCGCCGTCGCGGCGGCGGTCGTGTGGGCGCCGTACTGCCGCGGTCGCGACCACACGCGCTCCACCGAGCGGGGAGCGTCGCTGTGGCGCAACCCGACCGCGTGGGCGGTCACGGTGCTGTTCGCGACGCAGTCCACCTATGCCTACGTGATGATGAGCTGGCTGCCGAGCATGTACGCCGCCGCCGGGTTCAGCGAGCAGAAGTCCGGCCTGCTGCTGGCCGTGAGCATCCTCATCGGCGTCCCGTTCTTCATGCTCGCACCCACCGTCGCGGGCCGGATCGGGCACCAGGGTCACCTCGTGGCGGCCCTGACCGCGGTCATGGCGGCGGGGTTCGCCGGCATGTGGCTCGCGCCTGCCGAGGGCGCCTGGCTGTGGGCCGCGCTGCTCGGCGCGGGCGGTGCGGTGTTCCCCGTGACGCTGTCCTTCTTCGGGCTGCGCACCGCCACCGCCGCTGACACCGCCGCGCTGTCGACGATGGCGCAGAGCGTGGGCTACCTGCTGGCCGCGAGCGGCCCGTTCCTCGTCGGCATGCTGCACGACGTGAGCGGCAGCTGGTCGCTCCCGTGTGCGCTGCTGGTCGGCCTCGGCCTGGTGCAGGCGACCGCGGGCTACTTCGCCGGGCGCCCGGTCACCATCGGCGCCGAGAGCTAGAGACGCTTGCCGAACGCACGCAGCGTCGGGTACTCCGCGTAGTGCCCGAAGCCCGGGATCGCGACGTAGCCACAGGCCTCGTAGAGCGCGATCGCCTCGGGCTGCAGCGGTCCGGTGCTCAGCACCGCCACGTCGTGCCCGGCCGCGGCGGCGGTGCGCTCGAGCGCAGCCAGGACCTGCCGGGAGAAGCCGGTACGACGCGCCTCGGGGATGACGTACATGCGCTTGATCTCCACCGCGCTCGACCCGCCGAGCTCGCGGTTCTCCGAGACCCGCCACGCTCCCGTCGCGACGGGTACGCCGTCGGCGTACCCGACCAGGAAGAGGCCGCCGGGCGGGTCGAACTCGGTCGGGTCCACCCGGCTCTCGTCGGGTGATCCGTAGCGGTCGACGTACTCCTGCTGGACGCGCGCGACGAGCATGACCGCGTCGGGGTGCGCGTAGCCGGTGACGCGCAGCTCGAGCTCAGGCAAGCGTCGCGCCGCAGTTGTCGCAGAACTTCGCGGTGGCGTCGTTGCGGGTGCCGCAACCCCGGCAGAACGGGCCCTCGGCGGCCACGCCGAGGTTGCCCAGACCCTTGCCGGCCGTCAGGAACTCCAGGCCGTCCTTGGCGACCGGGGCGACCTCGCCGGCGGCGTACCGGAGACCGACTCCCAGGAAGCCGGCCCGCGCCATGCCCATGCCGACGGCGAACAGGACGAAACCGCCCATGAACATGCCCATCTGCGAGAGCGGGGCGGAGTCTCCGTCGTAGTGGGCGAAGGAGATGAACCCGCTGATGCACACCACGAGGCCGACCACCGCCAGGATCGGACCGAGGATCCGGAAGGTGGTGCGGACGCTGGTCTGGTTGCTGAGGCCCGGGTTGCTCATGGCTTCTCCTGGAGAGAGGGGGTGTCGGCGAGGATATGCCCGTCCCGTCCGGCGTTCAGACCTGGTCGCCGGAACGATTTTCGGGCTGTCAGACTGGGCCCGTGACCGAGATCCAGATCCCTGCAGAGCTCAAGCCCGTCGACGGCCGGTTCGGTGCGGGTCCGTCCAAGATCCAGACCAGCCACCTCGACGCGCTCGCCGCGACCGGCGACCGGCTGATGGGCACCTCGCACCGCCAGGCACCGGTGAAGAACACCGTGGGCCGGGTGCGCGAGGGCCTCGCCGCGCTCTTCGACCTGCCCGAGGGCTACGAGGTCGTCATCGGCAACGGTGGCGCCACGGCGTTCTGGGACATCGCCGCGTTCGGCCTGATCGAGAAGAAGTCGCAGCACCTCACCTTCGGTGAGTTCTCGTCGAAGTTCGCGAGCTCCGTCAAGGCCGCTCCGTGGCTGGACGCCCCCTCGGTCATCTCCTCGGACCCGGGCTCGCGGCCCGACGCGGTCGCCGAGGCCGGCGTCGACGTCTACGGCTGGGCGCACAACGAGACCTCGACCGCCGTGATGGCGCCGGTGGTCCGGCCCGCCGGTGCGAACGAGGGCGCGCTGGTCCTCATCGACGCGACGTCGGGCGCCGGCGGCCTGCCGGTCGACCTCACCGAGGCCGACGTCTACTACTTCGCGCCGCAGAAGTGCTTCGCCTCCGACGGCGGCATCTGGTTCGGCCTGTTCAGCCCGGCGGCGATCGAGCGCGCCGAGCGGATCGCCGCCTCCGACCGGTACGTCCCGCCGTTCTTCGACCTGAAGACCGCGATCGACAACAGCCGGCTCAACCAGACCTACAACACGCCGTCGGTCGGCACGCTGTTCCTGATGGCCGAGCAGCTGGACTGGATGAACGCCAACGGCAACCTGGCCGGCATGGTCAAGCGGACCACGGAGTCGTCCAACGCGCTGTACGGCTGGGCCGAGCGGACGTCGTACACCACGCCGTACGTCACTGACCCGAGCCACCGCTCCCTCGTCATCGGCACCATCGACTTCGACGACTCCATCGACGCGGCGCAGGTCGCGAAGGTGCTGCGCGCGAACGGCATCGTCGACACCGAGCCGTACCGCAAGCTCGGTCGCAACCAGCTGCGCATCGCCATGTACCCGGCGATCGACCCGTCCGACGTCGAGCAGCTCACGAAGTCGATCGACTACGTCGTGGGCGCTCTCTGACCTAGCCTTCGGGCATGCCGCTCTCCCGCCGTTCCCTGTTGACGGCGGGAGGCGCCTTTTTGGGGGCAGGTACGGCGGCCACCGCGGTCGGCATCCAGACCGAGGTGCTCCCCGGCCGCTCGTGGGTCTACCAGCACCTCGGGATCAACGGTGCGACCGGCGCAGTGCCCGACGTGGAGATCGGGCCGGTGGTGAGCGGTTCGTTCGCCTCGGCCGCCCGCGGCGTCGACGTGGGCTGGTCGATCGCCCACCCGCCGCACATGGCCGACCGGCGGCTGCCCGTGGTCGTGGCGCTGCACGGCCGCGGCGAGAGCCACACCAACGGCATGTCGCGCGACCACGAGGCGCTTCCGTGGTTCCTCGCGGCGGGCGTCGCCGCCGGCGTACCTCCCTTCGCCATCGCCACCGTCGACGGCAGCGAGACGTACTGGCACGACCGCGCCTCGGGCGACCGGGCGGGCACGATGGTCGTCTCCGAGCTCCTGCCGCTGCTGGCGAAGCGCGGGCTCGACACCTCGCGGATCGGGTTCATCGGCTGGTCGATGGGCGGCTTCGGCGCCCTCCACTTCGCGATGCAGCTCGGCGCCGCCCGCGTGGCTGCGGCCTGCGCGCTCAGCCCGGCGATCTGGCCGTCGTACGACGTCACCACGCCCGGCTCCTTCGACGACGAGGCCGACTTCGACGCCAACACGCCCTTCGGCCGCCAGCCCCAGCTGGACGGCATCCCGGTCCGCATCGACTGCGGCGACAGCGACCCCTTCTACTCCAACGTCAAGGCCTACCGCGAGGGCTTCACGACCGCGCCGGCCGGCGGGTTCGCGCTGGGTGCCCACAACTCCAAGTACTGGCGGCGGGTCCTGCCCGCCCACATCGCCCTGCTGGGCGCCTCCCTCGCCTGAGCCCCCTCTCGGGCCGGTCGTTGGTTGAGTAGCCGCGAGCGCCAGCGAGCGGCATATCGAAACCAACGCCACGGTGGTCGAGGAGGTTGCGCAGCAACCATCACGAGACCCGGCGACATGCTCTCGGGGCCGGTCGGTGGTGGTCGCGCCGCTACCGACTATGGGTCACCCGACCCATAGCCCGTAGGCGCCCGACCCTCACGTCCTGCGGTGGAACCGGACGTCGCCCGAGGCCAGCTTGGTCATCGTGTACCGGGTGTCGTGCGCCCGATGATGGTGGTGCGAGCAGAGCAGCACGCCGTCGGCGAGGTCTGTTCTGCCGCCTTCGGACCACGGCTTCAGATGGTGCGCCTCAGTCCAGGCCGCTGGAATCGAGCAGCCCTCCGCGCGGCAGCGTTTGTCCCGCAGACACATGGCCTTGCGCTGATGGGGCGCATACCGGCGTCGACCGCGATCGAGTCGGGGACCAGGGCGGTGATCTTCGTGGTGCCGTCGCCACGACGTTGGAGCTTCACGCTGCACTTGTCGCGGACTGCTTGTTCCTCACGTTCGAGTGCTTTGCCGAGCTCGGCCTCGGCGATGTCGGGGGCGACGACTTCGAGGATCTTGGTTCCGAGGACCCGCAGGTCGCGGAGGGTCGTAGGTCTGGGCGAGCTTGAGGAGGTGCTTCTCGGCTCGGGTGCGGGTGAGGTCGTCGACCTCGTCCGAGAGCTTGTCGATCGCGCGGATGATCACCCGCGCCTGCGCCGGGTTCACCTGGCCGGTGCGCATCGCGGCCGCGGTCAACGGATGGGCGACGAGATCTCCGGCGAGGTGGAGGTCGGCGCGCGCGGCCTGGGCGGTCACCCGTGCGGCGTGGGCGTACCAGGTCCCGGCGTCGCGGGCGGCGTGCTCCTCGGCGACATCCGATGCGTTGGCGAGGAGCCGCAGCTCGAGCTCGGCGGTCTCGGCCTTGACCCGGGCGAGGGTCAGGAGGACTTCTTCCTTGTCGCGGGTGCGCAGGTAGTCGACGGGCATCTCCGCGACCGAGCTCAGGGCCTTCTCGAGGTCTCGTGCGCAGGCAAGGATCGGGTGGCAGAGCACCTGTTCCACGGTCATCGAGACTCCCGAGATAGAGCTTGATCAACTACCTCGATGATACCAAGAATCGAACAGATTATCGAGCGTTTTCACGAGTATCTTCGCAGGTCAGGGCATGTTTGGTGGCGGCCGCGAAGCGGCGGCGCGGGCGAAGCCCGTGCCGACTCCGCGCCGTACCAGCCGACCGGTAAGGACCCGCAGTCAAGGATCGCGAAGCGACCGCGTAGCGGCGCCGAAGGCGTCCTTGACGGCGGGGACCGGTCGGCTACGGTGCGGCCGCCACCGACCGACCCCGAAGGAAGCAAGGGTTGGTTTCGACACGCCGCTCGCTGGCGCTCGCTGCTACTCAACCAACGACCAGGCAGCTGGCGCTCGCGGCTACTCGACCAACGACAAGCTCACCCGGCACGAGTCCCCCTCCCCCACCCCGTTCGCCACCCGCACCGCCTTCTTCACGGGCAGCACGTAGGTCTTCTCCTCGGCGCTGGGGAAGACGGACGTGCGCCAGGTGACCGGCCCGATGGCGACCTCCACCCGCACGCTGCCGAAGCCCTTGCCGGGCGCAGCGACGTCGGAGATCTCGTCGGCGACGTCGAAGGGCAGGCTCACGAAGAACCAGCTCTCCTGCGCCTTCCAGCGCCACAGTTCGGCCTCGAACTCCCAGGTCACGCACCGATCATCCCGCGAGCAGCCGCAACGTGGCGCGTTCGAGTGCCTCCTGCCGCTCGTCGGGGCCGGCGAAGCGACGACGCACGGCTGCCCGGATCGTGCGGCCCTCCTCGTAGGCGTCGACCACCCGGGGATCGACGTACGCCGATCGGGCCAGTGCCGGTGTGTTGCCGAGGTAGTCGGCCACCTCCCGCATGGCGGCCGCGATCGCGCGCCGCGCGGCCACCTTGCCCGACGACGCGTCCGGCGCCTCGGCGAGCGCAGCCGCGGCGAGGACGGTGCCGTGCCACGTGCGGAAGTCCTTGGCGCTGGCCTCGGCACCGACCACCGACCGCAGGTAGTCGTTGACGTCGACCGGTGTGAGTGACTGCCAGGTCCGGCCGTCGCGCCAGGCAAGCAGCGCCGGGGTCGGCCGCCCGGCGCCGGCGCATCCTCTCGACCTCCTCCACCACCGCGGGGTCGTCGATCTCCACGTGGTGCTCCACCCCGGACTTCCCGGTGAGGTCGAACTCGAGCACCCCGCCGCGCCGTCGTACGTGCCGACGCTCGAGCGTCGTGAGGCCGAAGGAGCCATTCTCGGCGGCGTAGACGTCGCTCCCGATCCGGAAGCAGCCCAGGTCGAGCATCCCGCACGGCCACCGCGCACGCGGCAGCCGAATCCAAAGTCCCCGACCCGAGGTCCTCGCGCACCCGCTCCCGCAGCCGAGGCAGCCGCCGGCCGAAGCGCACGACGCGTTCGTGCTTCTCCGCGGACCGCTGCTCGACCCAGCGCGGGTGGTAGAGGTACTGGCGCCGACCCGCGTCGTCGACGCCGACGGCCTGCAGGTGGCCGTTGGGGTGCGGGCAGATCCAGACCTCGCGCCAGGCGGGCGGGATCACGAGCGACCGGCACCGCTCGGCGTCCTCGCCCGAGAGCCGCGAGCCCTCCTCGTCGAGGAACACGAACCCAGCGCCGCAGCGACGGCGGGTCCACCCCGGCTGCTGCGGCGACGTACGACGAAGACGACCCGGCACGCGACGCCAGTACCCAACCGAACGTGGCGCAACTTCGGGATGTACGCCGCCGCGCCCGCTGCGAGCCTCGAAGCACCCTCCCTCCCGACCCTCCCGGAGTCCCTCATGCGTGTGCGCCACCACCTCCCGCTCCTGCTCAGCCCCGTGCTCGCTCCCCTCCTCGCCCTCGCCGGTACGACGGTCACGGCGGCCTCCGCCTCCGCGACCACCGCCCTCGACGGCACCGTGCTCTACCACCTCGGCGACGACGTCTACGCCACCAACGGCACGAGCACCCGCCGGCTCACCACCGACGGCTCGACGCCGGCCGCCGACGGCACAGGCAGCACCGGCTACCTCTACCCCAGCGAGTCCGACGACGGCTCGGTCGTCGTGGTCGCGCGCAACCAGGACAAGGTCAACGCGAGCGACGGCCAGCACTACCTGCGCGGCTTCCTGTGGGTGCTCAACGCCTACGGCCACGTGGTCCGCAAGATCAACCCGCCGCAGTACGCCTACAACGGCGGCAGCCTCTGCGGCATGCCCGCCAACGCGCCCCAGGGCATCGCCAACGCCCACGTCTCCCCCGACGGCAGGCACATCGCCTACACGATCACCGCGCTGATCGAGGTGTACGGGTTCGGCGGCTGCTACGTCGACACCGCCTACCGCACGACCGTGGTGAACATCGACGGCAGCAACCCCGTGCCCGTCGACGACGGCAGCGGGACCGCGACCATGAACGAGTCGCTCGACGTCGGCCAGTGGGCGGGCAGCTCGACGCTGCTCGTCGACCGCGGCGACTTCGGCTCGGTCGAGGCCTACCGCGCCTCGCTGCCGAACCTGTCCGGCACGGCCTGGTTCGGTCCGTCCAGCTACATCGACACGGCCTACCTGCAGCCCGCGTACCGCAACGGGATCGTCACGACGATCGGGCTCTCCGAGTCCGCGTCCTCCAACGTGGTCCGCGTGTGGACGGCGAGCAGCGTGACCGGCACGCCGGCGTACCGCTGCGAGCACGCGAGCCCGGTCGACACCTCCGACGGCCTGTACGACCCGAGCCTGTCCCCCGACGGCTCGCACGCGACCTTCGAGGACACCGACAGCGGCGGCGGGATCAGCAAGGCCGGCCAGGGCGTGTACGTCCTCGACACCCAGACCTGCGCGGCGACGCTGCTCGTCGCCGGCGCCGACGACGCGTTCTGGAGCCCCGCACCCATCGACCCGCCCGCCGACACCACCCCGCCCTCGGTCACGGTGACCGCTCCGACCAACCCCGCGACGGTCGCCACCTCGACGGTCGTGCGCTGGCAGGGCAGCGACGCCGGGACCGGCGTGGCGTCGTACCAGCTGCAGGCGAGCACGGGTGGCGCCTGGGCGAACCTCGGGGCGGCCGCAGGACCGGGCACCACGTCGGCGACCGTCACCGGGCTCACTCCCGGCCGCACGACCTGCTTCCGGGTCGTGGCCACCGACGCCGCGTCCAACACCGCCACGTCCCCGACGCGCTGCACCGCGGTCCCGTTCGACGACCGCTCCCTCAGCGCGTCCCGCGGGTGGCGCAGGATCACCGGTGGCGGCTACTTCCTCGGTACGGCGACCAGCACGACCACCCGCGGAGCCACGCTCTCCCACGGCGCCGTCGCCGTCGACCGGGTCGGCGTCGTCGCCACCACCTGCCCCTCCTGCGGCACCCTCGGCGTGTACGTCGCAGGGCGGCTGGTCGGCCGCGTCAGCCTGGCCTCGAGCGGCACGCACAACCGCGTCGTCAAGCTCCTGCCCCGCTTCGCATCCCGCTCGGCGGCCGTCTCGGTCCGGGTGCTCAGCTCGGGCCGCCCGGTGGTCGTGGACGGCCTCGTGGCCGGTCAGGACTGATCTCCACCGAACCACCCACGCCACGGCACGGCGCGTGACATGATCGCGCCGTGCTGGTGGGACGGACCACCGAGCTGCACCGCCTCCACGAGGCGCTGTCCCGGGACCACCCCGTCGCAGTCGTCGGTGAGGCGGGCATCGGCAAGACGACGTTGCTGCGGGCCGCGGCCGAGAGGACCGGCCGCCCGGTCCGCGAGGGCGGCGCGCTCTCGACGCTGTCCTGGATGGAGTACCTGCCCCTCGAGCGGGCGCTCGGGAGCCCGCTCGTCGGCGGCGACCCGACCGCGGTGGCGCTCGACGTCGAGGCGACCGTCGGTGACGGCGTCCTGCTGCTCGACGACCTGCAGTGGGCCGCCGCCGCGACCGTCGAGGTGGTCGAGCTCCTGGCCGGTCGCGTGGCGATGCTCGCCGGTGTGCGGTCCGGGGACCCCGGCACGGATGGCGTGCTCGAGCGGCTCGCGGGAGCCGGCTTCGAGGTCGTCGAGCTGGGCGGCCTGACCCCGGACGACGCGGCCGCGGTGGCCCTCGACGTGCATCCCGACCTGGGCGCCGCCACGATCGCCCGGCTCACCGAGCGGACCGGTGGCAACCCGCTGCTGCTGCGCGAACTGGCTGCCACGGGCGAGGCCTCCCCGTCCCTGCGGCTCGCGATCGGAGCGCGGTTGCGGGCACTCGACGAGGTCGCCCGCGAGACGTTCGGGCTGCTGGCCCTCGCCGGGCGGCCGCTGCCCGCCGACGCCTTCGACCCGCTCGGCGCCAAGGCCCTGCTCGCCGCCGACCTCGCCGTCACGACGCCGGACGGCCAGCTCCAGGTACGGCACGCGCTGCTCGGCGAGGTCGCCGTCGACGAGCTCGCGGACGAGCGACGACGTGCCCTGCACTCCACGCTCGCGCGCCTCACCGACGACCCGGGCGACGCCGCGCGCCACCACAGGTGGGCCGGCGAGACCGCGTCGGCGTACGACGCCGCGGTGCGTGCCGCCGCGGAGGCAACCCGCCCCGGCGAGCGGGCCAGCCACCTCGCCGTGGCGGCGTCGTGCGCGAGCGGCCCCGACGCCCACGCCCTGCGGCTGCAGGCCGCCGCGGCGCTGGAGGAGGTCCACGACTGGCCGGCCCTGCAGGCGGTCCTGGCCGAGCTGGCGAGCGGACCGCCCGACGTACGCGCCCGGGCCGCGCTGCTGCGGGCCCGGGCCGCGTGGCGGGCCGGTGACGCCGACGGGCTGCGGACCGCGATCTCACAGGGCCTCGCCGAGGTCACCCCCGGCACCGAGGCCGAGCTCGAGCTGCGCATCGAGGCCTGCCGGATCCCGCTGTTCGTCGAGAGCGACGCGGAGGAGGCTCTGCGGCAGACCGCGGCGGCGCTGGTCGACGCACGCGCCGCTGGCGTCGACGTGCCCCGCGCGCTGTACCTGCACGGCACGGCCCTCTACATCGCCGAGCGCCCCGACGAGGGCGCCGCCGAGCTGGCCGAGGCGCTCGCCGCGGCCCGCGACGCGGGCGACGTCAGCGTCGAGCTGCCGGCCGCCAACAACCTGGTCGCGCTGCACGAGTCGATGGGCGACCCGGCGGTGGCCCGCGAGCTCGCGGCGGCGTACGTCGACCGCACGCGCACCCTCGGCCTCGGCGTGTGGGAGCGCAGCTTCCGGATCGCGCGCAGCAACCTGGACTTCCACGCCGGCGACTACCCGGCCGTGCTCGCCGCGGCCGACGAGCTGCTCGCCCTGCCGCTCGAGGAGCGCAGCCGTGACGCCCTCGTCGAGCAGCAGTGCCTGGCGCTGATCGACCTCGGCCGGATCGACGAGGCCCTGCGTCGCCTCGACGCCGCCCCGACCCGGCCGGGCGACCAGTGGTGGGAGCGCGGCGCGCGCTGGGTGCGCTGCCAGGCGGCGCTGTGGGGCGGCCGGCCCGCGCTCGCCCTGGAGCTCTCGGAGCAGATGCTGCAGGGACCTGCCGGCGACCTCAACAACGCCTTCGCGCACTGCTCGCGCGCGTGGGCGCTGCTCGACCTCGACCGCCACCCCGGCCCGCCCGTGACCACGGACTACCCCGGCATGCTGGGTGCGGTCGTGCACGAGGTCGCGGGGGTGGTCGCACTCGCGGAGAGGCGGTACGACGACGCGGTCGACTCCTTCGACACCGCGACCCGCACCTGGGCCGGCTACCACCGGCGCGGTGAGCTGCGCTGCCGCGCGGCGGCGGGCGAGGCCGCGCGCCGGGCCGGGCACGCCGACGCCGTCGAGCGCCTGGTGGCGGCCGAGGAGCAGGTGGTCGCGGCCGGCATGCTGCCGCTGCTGGGTCGAGTCCACCGCTCGTTGCGCGCCGCCGGCGTACGTCGCAGCGCGCCGCGGGCGCACGAGTGCGCGGCCCTGCTCTCCGCCCGCGAGCAGGAGGTGCTGAGGCTGGTGGCGGACGGGCTCACGAACGCCGAGATCGCCGCCCGGCTGGGCGTCTCGCGGCACACGGTCGTCTCCCAGGTCGCGTCGGCGTCGATGAAGCTCGGCGCGAGCAACCGCACCCAGGCCGCGGCGATGGCGGTGGGCTGAACATGCGCTGCGCGGTGATCGAGGAGGCCGACGCGTCGGTGGCGACCGGCTGGGCCGCGCGCCTGGGCGGAGAGGTACGCCGCGTCACCGACCTGGCCACCGCCGCCGACGCCGTCCTCGCGGCGGTCGGCGGTACGCCGGTGGTGGTGCTCGCCGACGCCCCGCGCGAGGTGATCGACCGGCTCTGCGACGACCTGCGCCGGATCGGCGAGGTCGAGCACCTGATCGCCCCACCGGCCGAGCCGACCCTGTCCGCGACCGAGCGCGAGCTGCTCGGCGCGCTCCTGGCGGGCTGCTCGCTCGGCGAGGCGGCACAGGCCCTGCACCTGTCTCGGCGTACCGCCGACCGCCGGCTCGCCACCGCCCGCCGAGCCCTCGGCGTCACGACCACCCCCGCGGCCGTCCGCCGGGCGGCCGAGCTCGGGATCCCGGCCCTGCGCCCCTGAGGGGAAACACAGGGTTGGCGCAACTGAGGGATGTCGCGCCGGCGCCCGCTTCCTAGCGTCGGAGCCATCCCATCGGCACGGCCTTCCCGAGGTTCCCATGCGCACATCCGTCCTCCGCGCGGCGCTCGTCGCCGCGGTCACCCTGTGCGGCACGACCGCCCTCACCGCCCTCCCGGCGTACGCCGCCGGCACGTCGTACAGCTGGATCGGCAGCGCGCAGAGCAGCGGCGGCGACAACCACTCGTGGACCGACCCGAAGAACTGGAGCCCGTCCGGGGTGCCGGGCACGGGTGACTCGGTCGCGATCGACGCGCCCGACGCGACCCACTGCACCGCGCACGTCGACGGCGTACCGGCGCTGACCCTGGCGAACCTCAGCCTGTCCGCCACCGGCTGCAGCAGCACGCTCGTCGGCGGCCCGCTCACCGTGACCGGCACGTTCACCTGGAACGGCGGCACGCTGCAGGCCGACACCACCCTGCTGGGCACCGGCACGGTCTCGGGCAGCAACGCGCACCTCAACGTGCTCTCCGCGAACCTCAGCGTCGGCGGCACGCTCACCCTGAGCGGCGTCGTGGACTCGGGCGCCTCGAACCAGGGCGGCCTGCGCATCGTCAACCCCGAGCAGCTGCACGTCCTCGCCGGCGGCACGCTCAGCTCGGTCGGCGGCAACGCGGTGCAGTTCCTCTCGTGCTGCCTGAACCCGGCACGGATCGTCAACGACGGCACGATCCAGGTCAGTGGCGGCGACCTCACCGTCCGCGCGGTCGCGATCGACCAGAACGGCACGCTCAGCACGGCCGCGGGGGCCGACCTGGTGGACGTCGGAGCGCCGGCGACGGCCGCCGGCGGGGCGTCGTACACGGGTGGTGGTGCGTGGCGGGTCGTCAACGGCGCCAAGCTCGCGCTCACCGGCACCCAGCACCTCGGCGCGGGCTTCCGGCTCCAGCTCGGGGACGGGCTGTCCGGCGCCGAGCTGGGTGGTACGGCGACGGTCACCGGCCCCGGCGTCCTGGACTGGGCCGGCGGCACGATCGAGGGCAACCTGACCGTCGACCACGGCACGACGCTGCGCGCGGTCGGCGCCGTACCGGGCAACGGCAAGCGCTTCCTGTCCGGCGACGACGGCCTCTCCGGCCACGTCCCCGCGACGCTGACGAACCACGGCACCACCACGTTCAGCCAGGGCGCCGGCGTGCTGACCGGCTTCGGCGCCAGGTTCGTCAACGCGAGCGACGGCGAGCTCGACCTCGACCCCGGCACCGTCGTCGCGACCCTCGGCTGCTGCGTCAACCCGAACAAGGTCGTCAACGCCGGTGGTCACGTCGTGGTCGGATCCGGTACGACGACCGACCCGGCCGTCCTCTCCGGCGTCGCCTACCAGGCCACCGGCGGCTCCACGACGATCGCCTCCGGTCGGGTGCTGCAGCTGGACCTCGCGCCGTCGTCCCTGAACGCCACGACCGTCACCGGCGGCGGCACGCTGCAGGTCGACGCGCCCACCGCCGTCAGCGGCACCTCGACCGTCGGCGCGGCGACGACCGTCGCCGTCGTACCCACCGGCTCGCTCGACGGCGCCGCGACGCTGACCGGCGCCGGCCGCACGACGTGGACCGGCGGCAGCCTCTCCGGCACCCTCACCCTCGCGACCGCCGGCGGAGTGCGGGTCAGCGGCCCGGACCCCAAGTACGTCGCCAACGTCGGCGGCGGATCGGTGCCGAGCAACGTCGTCGTCAGGGCCCCGCTCTCGCTCGCCGCGGGCACCGCGACCCACCACGACCTGATCGACGTCGGCCAGTCCACGCTGACCCTCGCCGGCACCACCACGCTCGCCGACCTCACCGAGCTCGACAACGGGCAGGTCCGCAACACCGGGCACCTGACCGTCGCGGCCGGCTCGACCGGGCACGTCCTGCGCGGCAACGGGGTGCTCGCCAGCACCGGCACGGTGAGCCTCAGCAGCGGGACGCTCAGCGCGCTGCTCACGATGACGGGGGGCTCGCTCGACGGCACCGGCACCCTCAGCGGCACCCTCACCAACACCGCCGGCACGGTGCGGCCGGCCGGTGGCGCGACCGGGACGCTGCACGTCACCGGGACCTACCAGCAGGGCAGCAGCGGGATCCTCGCCCTCGACCTGTCGGCGCACGGCCACGACGTCCTCGCGGTCACCGGTAGCACCCGGGTCCAGGGCTCGGTGCGGCCGCGCAACCTGTCCGGCTACCACCCGTCGGTCGGCGCGCGGGTCACCGTCGTACGGGCCGGCTCGCTGACGGCCGCCCCGTCCTGCGTCCGCACCTCCGGCAGCACGACCGGGCACTGGGTCCCGACGCACACCGGCACCGCGCTCACGCTGGTGTGGCGGGCGGGCCGGAGCTCAGGCTGCTGAGCGGGGCTCACCGGCGGATGCGTACGCCGATCCCGACGACCGCCGCGGCGGCCACGACCCCACCGGCCACCCAGGGCCACCACGGGGTCGGGTCGCCTGCGGGCGTCTGGGAACCCAGGCAGCACCGGCCGGGCCGGGCCGCCAGCGCCTGCCGCACCTGCGACGACAGGTGCAGCTCCAGCACCGGCGCGTGCACCCCCTCGGAGGACAGGTAGATCCGCCCGTCCGGCGCCACCGCGACACCCTCCCCCTGCCGCTGCCGCGGCAGGTCGATCCGGGCGACCTCGGTGAGGGCCGGCCAGGTGTAGATCACGGCCTGGCCGTAGTTGCGCAGGATCACGTGCTTGCCGTCGGGGAAGAACGCGCCGTCGGTGGCGATGCCGAGCACCGTCCGCCCGGCCGTCAGCCGGTTCACGCCGGCGCGCAGGTGCCGCGGGGCCGCGTAGATGCGCCCGATGAACTCCTTCGACACCACGAACAGCTGGCCCGTGACCGGGTTGCGCAGCAGCGTCTCCGCGTCGTGCGGACCGTCGGGGTAGACGAGCTCGTGGACCTCGCCCGGCACGGTCCGGTCCCCGCGGCCCACCGGCACCTTGGCCACGGTGATCGACGAGCGGGTGCTGAGGTTGTCGCCGGTGTCGCCCACCCAGACGTAACCGGGTCCCGCGGGCGCGAGCGACTCGTCATCGACGGCGTCGGCGTCCCAGTGCGTCACGCCCACCGTCGCGCAGGTGCGGGGGTCGACCGCGAACACCCGCGCGGAGTCGCCGGAGTCTTTCATCGTCACGAGCAGCCCGCCGGTGCGCACCAGCCCGCTCGACTCGGTGATCGCCGGGTCCTGGAAGCTGCAGACCTCCGTGCCCCCGGCCGGCCCCGCGTCCGACGCGCCGACGCAGGCCCCGACGAGGAACGGCGCGACGACGAGCCCGGCCGCGACCCGTTCGCGCCACCGCATCAGGCGTCGACCTCGAGGAGCTCGCCGAGCTTCGGGCGGATGCCCCAGGCGGCCGTCAGGTCGGCGTACTCCTGCAGTGCGGTGGGGTCGGCCTTGCCGCGGACCGCACGCAGCATCGTGTTGCGCGGCGTGTGCTGCGACTCGACGAACTGCACGACCTCCACCCGGTAGCCGCGCGAGCGCAGCAGCAGCGCGCGCAGCGCGTCGGTGAGCGTGTCCGCGAAGCGCTCGCGGAGGATGCCGTACCGCACCAGGGAGGAGTACGCCGGCGGCGGCGTCGCGCGCCGCAGCTGGGCCGCGATGTCGTGGTGGCAGCAGGGCGCGGCCAGGACGAGCGGGGCGTCCCACCCGACGGCGCGGGCGAGCGCCTCGTCGGTGGCGGTGTCGCAGGCGTGCAGCGCGAGCACCACGTCGGGATTCCCCTCGGTGGTCGAGCCGGTCGAGACCTCGGCCTCGCCGATGGTGCCGACGACGAACTCGGCGTCCATGCCGAGCTCGGCCGCGACGCGGCTGTTGTGGTCGCGCGACTGCTGCTTCACGTCGACGCCGATCAGCCGGACCGGCAGCCCGCGGACGTCGGCCAGGTACCGCTGGGCGGCGAAGGTCAGGTAGCCGTTGCCGCAGCCCAGGTCGACGATCCGCAGCGGGCGCTCGGCCGTCGGCCGACGGACCACCCCGGCGGCGATCGCGTCCTTGAGCGCGACGTCGAGCAGGCGCAGGAACTCCTCGACCTGGCGGTACTTCGCCTGCCGCGACGGCTTGATCCGCCCGTCGCGTCCGGCCAGCCCGAGCGCGGCGAAGACCGGGTCGTCGTCGGCGAGCAGCCGCTCCTTGTCCCGGTCGTGGCCGCGGTCGACCACCGCGCCCACGGTCGCACCAGAGCGGGCCAGCATCGGCTCGCCCTTCTTGGTGTACCTCAGCTGCAGGGTCGCTGCCGTGGTCTCGACGTGCCAGTTGCCGAACGGCTCCGCGAGCAGCCCGTCCACGGCCTCGGCGGCCGCCGGCCCGGCGGCGAAGTTGGCGGTGTGGGCCTGGGTGGCGTCGTACCGCACGACCTGGAGGTGGCGACCGGCCTTCAGGTCCACCCAGCGCAGCTCGACGCGACGGTGGTCGGGCGCCGGCATGCCGCGGCGGCGACCGGAGACGATCGCACGCACCAGGTGCTCGTCGTCGAGGACCGCCGTGCGGACCTCGACGATCGCGTCGGCCGGCGCGCTCATCGGTGCTGCAGCGCCGCGATCAGCACGATCAGCAGCAGCGCCACCAGTGCGACCGGGATGACGAGTCGGCGGTGGCGCGGGTTCACCCGGTCAGCCTAGTTGCGAGCAGCTCCGCGAGGTGCATCGACCGCACCGCTGCCAGGTCGTCCAGCTGGAGCGCGCAGGACATCCCGTCTGCGAGGACGACGGTCGTGGCGTCCGCGGCCAGCGCGGTCCGCACCGCCGGCAGCAGATGGGTCTCGGCGACCGCGATCGAGGTCTGGTAGTGCCCGCGCTCGACGCCGAAGTTGCCGGCGAGCCCGCAGCAGCCCGGCACCACCGTCACCGACGCACCGGCCCGCCGCAGCAGCGCGAGGTCGGCGTCCCAGCCCAGCACGGCGTGGTGGTGGCAGTGCGGCTGCGCGACCACGGTCGTGCCGGTCAGGTCCGGCAGCGGCAGGTCGAGCCGGGTGACGAGCTCGGCGAAGGTCACGAGCCCGGGCACCTCGTGCTCGCGCAGCTCCGCGAGGCAGGACGGCTCGAGGCCGAGGATCGGGCGGTCGGCGTACCTCCCCAGCACGGCGACGGCCCGCTCCCGGATCGCCTGGGCGGCGTCCAGCTGCCCGGTCGTCGTCCAGGTCAGGCCGCAGCACGCGTCCTCATCGATGACCCGGACCCGTACCCCGGAGGCCTCGAGGAAGGCGATCGCGGCCTGGGCCGGCGCCGTCCGGAAGTGGTCGGTGAACGAGTCCGCCCACACCCACACGTCCGGCCGCCTGCCGGCGGTTGAGTACGAGCGAGCGCCAGCGAGCGAGGTATCGAAACCACCCTCGCGAGACCACCGCCGCAACGTGACCGACGCGAACACCGGCAACGACCGCCGCTGGTCCACCCCCGCCACCGCCTTGGCGGCCCGCGCCACCGGCCCGACCCGCAGCGACGCGTTCGCGAGGCGTGCCACCGGCGCCGTCATCCGCGCCCACCGCGGCAGCCGTCCGAGCGTGTAGTGCGACCGCGGCCGCCGGCGCCCGCGGTAGGTCTCGTCCAGCACCTGCGCCTTGTACGCCGCCATGTCCACCCCCGTGGGGCAGTCCGACGCGCAGCCCTTGCACGACAGGCACAGGTCGAGCGCCTCGTGCACGGCCGGGTCGGCGAGACCGCCGGTCAGTCCGCCCGTCACCGCCTCCTGCAGCACCCGCGCGCGCCCCCGCGTGGAGTCCTTCTCCTCGCCGGAGGCCAGGTACGACGGGCACATCACGCCGTTCGTCGCCGGAGCCACGCACCGCCCGACACCGGTGCACCGGTGCACCTCGGCGCTCAGCAGCTCGAGACCTCCGACCACGGGCCGTGTCGGCCGCAGGTCCGCGTCGATGGGCGCCGGGTCGACGAGCACGCCCGGGTTGAGCTGCGCGGCGGGGTCGGCGGCGTGCTTGATCGCGGCGAACAGCGCGACCGACCGCTCGTCGTACATCAGGGGGAGCAGCTCAGAGCGCGCCCGGCCGTCCCCGTGCTCGCCGGACAACGACCCGCCGTACTCCCGGAGCCGGACCGCCGCGGCCTCCATGAACTCCCGGAACCGCCGGCCCCCGTCGGCGAAGTCGAAGTCGATCCGCGCGTGCACGCACCCGTCGCCGAAGTGGCCGTAGGGCACGGTCTCCAGCCCGTGCTCGGCGAGCAGCGCCTCGAAGTCGCGCAGCCAGGCACCCAGCGCGGCCGGAGGTACGGCGGCGTCCTCCCAACCCGAGTAGCCGGGTGTCGCGAGGCTCAGCGCCGCCAGCCCCGCACCGTCCTCGCGGATCCGCCACAGCGCGGCCGCCTCACCCGCGTCGGCGACCACCCGGTGCCCGAGCGCCCCGGACGCGGCCACCAGGCCCGGCAGCAGCTCCTCACGATCCGGGCCGCCCACCTCGACGAACAGCCACCCCGAGCCTCGCGGCAGCTCCGGGACCGCACGGCCCCGCCCTCGCACCAGCTCGACGATCCGCGAGTCCAGCCCCTCGCAGGCCACGAGCCGACCGAGAGCCAACAACCCCGGCACCGCGTCCGCCGCCTCCGCCATCGACGGGTAGCCGAGCACCAGCAGCGTCCGCTGCTCTTCCGGCACCAGCGCCACCGTCACCGTCCGCAGGACACCGAGCGTGCCCTCAGAACCCGCGTAGAACCTGGGGATCGACAGCTTCTCGGGCAGCAGGTGCTCGAGCGAGTAGCCGCTGACCTGCCGCGAGAACCGACCGAACGAGGTCCGCACGTGCCCCAGCTCGCCGGCCACCACGGCCGCCAGCCGGGCCTCGACCTCGGCGCCGGCGACCGACCGGTCGCCCCACAGCACGTCGGCGTCGACGACCGTGTCCGACGTCCGCCCGTAGCCGAGCGCCCGCGACCCACAGGCGTTGTTGCCGACCATCCCGCCGATCGTGCAGCGGGTGTGCGTGGACGGGTCCGGCCCGTACCTCAGCCCGTACGGCGCCGCAGCCGCCTGCAGCGCGGCGTGCACGACGCCCGGCTCGACCACGGCCGTGCGGGCGTCCGGGTCGATCGACAGCACCCGCGACAGCCGGCGGGTGTCGACCACCAGTCCGGGTCCGACCGCGTTGCCCGCGATGGAGGTGCCCGTGCCGCGCATCGTGACCGGTACCCCGGCAGCGGCCGCGAGGTCGAGGATCGGCTCCAGCTCGTCGCGGTGCCGCGGGCGCGCGACGGCGGCGGGCAGCACCCGGTAGAGCGAGGCGTCCGAGGAGTAGAGCGCCTTCGTCAGCGCCGAGTCGGACGCCTCGATCCCCGCGCGCGCCAGCTCGGCGAGCAGGTCAGCCGTCACCAGTGCTCCAGCGAGCCCCGGATCACCCCGGCGAGGTCGTCGCCGGTGACGGCCTTGGGAGCGGTGGCCAGCAGCCGCTGCTGCTTGAGCGCCCCGTCGACGAGGTCGTCGACGTCGTTCTCGCCGTACCCCACCTCGGCCAGCCCGTTGGGCAGCCCCAGGTTTTGCATCAGCGTGGTCAGCACCTGCGGCAGCACCTCCGGCCCCGAGCCCGTGGCGGCGGGGTCCAGCAGCCGCGCGGCGCGCAGGTGGCGCTCCGGCGCCGCGTCGAAGGTGAAGCGGAACGCCTCGGGCGCGGTCAGCGAGACGGCCATGCCGTGCGGCACGATCGGTCCGCCGGCCGCCGGGTAGTCGGGGGCGACGTACGAGCGCACCCGGCCGGCGATCGGGTAGGCGTTGGCGTGCGGGATGTGCACGCCCGCGTTGCCGAAGCCGAGGCCGGCGAAGGTCGCCGCCATCGCCATCTCCTCGCGCGCGAGCGCGACGTCCTCGTCACCGCCGGGCCGCACGGCACGCCGGAACGCGCCCGACAGCAGCCCGAGCGCCCTCTCCGACCACAGGTCCGCGATCGGGTTGGCGCCGCAGTAGGGCACCCGCTGCTGCGGCTCCTTGGCGTCCATCGACCCGAACCACCGGGCCGTGTAGCTCTCCAGCGCGTGGCACAGGATGTCCATCCCGGCAGCCGCCGTGACGCCCGCCGGCTGGGTCGCGGTCAGGTCCGGGTCGACGACGGCCAGCTTCGGTCGCAGCGCCGGGTGGCTGATCCCGGTCTTCACCTTCAACGCCAGCACGTCGAGCACACAGATCGTCGTCGACTCCGACCCCGTCCCGGTCGTGGTCGGCACGGCGACCAGCGGCAGCAACGGCACCGCCGGCGCCTGGGCCTTCCCGACCGGCGCGTTGATGTAGTCCATGAGCTCGCCGGGGTTGGTGACGAGCAGCGCCACGGCCTTGGCCGTGTCGATCGACGAGCCGCCGCCGACCGCCACGACCCCGTCGAACGGACCCTCGGAGCGGGCGAAGGAGATCGCCGCGTCCAGCGAGGCGTCCGTCGGCTCCACCCGTACGCCGTCGAACACGACCGCGTCCAGCCCGGACGCGGCCAACGACGCCCGCACGGTCTCCGCATGCCCCGCGGCGGCGACCCCCGGGTCGGTCACGACCAGCACCCGGTGGACACGTCGCTCCCGTCCGGTGACGAGCTGCGCGACGTCGTACCCGATCTCGCGGACGGCGCCGCGCCCGAACTTCAGGGCCGGCGCGGCATAGGTGAAGACGGTCTCTGACACGTTCGGAGACTAGTCGCCGGCCGCGGCGATGGCGTCCTTGACCGACCGGTAGACCGGCAGCCGGTCCGCCTTGATGTCCTCGAGCGGCACCCACGCGACCGCCTCGGTCGTGCCGCCCACCTCGACCACGCGCGGCTCACCGTCCTCGACGGTGGCCCGGTAGATCACGCCGATCGCGTGGAAGTCCTCCTGCCGCCCGTTCGGGGCGGTGCCGGTGAAGTGGTGGTCGAGCACGGTCAGCAGCGGCCCGGCCTCGCCCTTCAGCCCGGTCTCCTCGGCGAGCTCCCGCACCACCGTCTCCGCCGGCGACTCGCCGTGGTCGATCCCGCCGCCGGGCAGGTGCCACGTGCCCGGGTCGGGCGCGAGGTCGGAGGTCTTGGTGAGCAGCAGCGCGCCGTCGCGCACCACATAGGCGTACGCCGCCGCGCGCTGCCGCCGCTCGATCCGGTACGCCGCCAGCGCCTCACCCACCACGCCGACCGTCGGGACGACACCGGACAGCACGTCGGCGATCGGCTTCCACGCCGCCTCGGCGGTCGACCCGTCGACCTCCACGACGTGGGGCTCCGGCGAGTCGGCCGGCACCCAGCCCTCGTAGACGATGCGCACCGAGTGCGCGTCGACGCGCTTGCCGCGTCGCCAGGAGTCCTCGACGTGCTGGGAGAAGACGTGGGCGGTCTCGCCCACCGTGGCGTGCAGACCCGACTCCTCGTAGACCTCGCGCACCACCGCGTCGCGCGGGTCCTCGCCGTGGTCCACCCCGCCACCCGGCAGCGACCAGAGCTCGTTGCGGGTCACCTTCTCGGACAGCCGCGACAGCAGGATCTGGTCGCCGCGCACGATCACGGCGTACGCCGCCAGCCGCTGCATGCGTGGTGGCACCAGGTCACCTCCTGTTCCGACGGGGCCCGGATCCACCCTAGTGGTGAGCTGGTCCAGACCGGCGGAGTCAGTCGAACAGCGGCTGCTGCTCCCGCGCCAGGGAGTGTCGCCCGGCCCAGCGCCAGACCCGCGCGGCCCGGTCGCGGTCCTCATCGGTGACCAGGTTGCCCATCCAGCGCAGGGCCAGCGTCATCAGGAAGTCCGAGCGCATGCCGAGCGGGCCGAGCGCGGGCAGCACTCGTGGCACGGTCACCAGGGCCGCCGCCCGACGCGCGATCGAGAAGGCCTCGCCGTAGTGGTCGCGCAGCAGCGCCGGCCACACCACCGACAGGTCCGCCTCCGGCGACTCCACCATCGTCTCCGCGACGACCCGCCCCGTCTCCAGGCCGTAGTCGATCCCCTCGCCGTTGAGCGGGTTCACGCAGGCCGCCGCGTCACCGATCAGCGCCCAGTTGGGGCCGGCCACGTTCGACACCGCGCCGCCCATGGGCAGCAGCGCCGAGGTGGGCGCCCGCAGGGTGTCGCCGAGCCCGAAGGCGGCGCGCTGCTGGTCGGCGTACAGGCGCATCAGGGGCTTGATGGCGACGTCCGCGGGACGCTTGGCGGTCGCGAGCGTGCCGACACCGAGGTTCATCTCCCCCGCCGCAGCGCCGAGCGGGAACAACCAGCCGTAGCCGGACAGGATCTCGCCACGCTCGCCACGCAGCTCCAGGTGCGAGCTGATCCAGGGGTCGTCGGCCATCGTCGAGGTGACGTAGGAGCGCCCGGCGACGCCGTACACCGTGTCCCGGTGCCACTCCCGCCCGAGCAGCTTCCCGAGCGGTGACCGTACGCCGTCGGCGACGACCAGCCGCCGGCAGGCGACCTCGAAGCGCTCTCCCCCGCGTCCGCCGGTCTCGAAGGTCACCGTCGCGACCCGCCCACCCTCGAGCCGTACGTCGACCGCGCGGGCGCCGTCGATGCCGACCGCACCCGCCTTGATCGCGGTCGTGCGCAGGTGGTCGTCGAGCTCGGTGCGCGGGATCGCGCTGCCCCAGTCCGGCAGGTTCCCACCGGGCCACGGCAGGTGCAGCGTCTGCCGGAAGCCGTGGGCGCGGAGGCCCTGGTTCACGGTGTGCGCCCGCACCCAGTCGCGCAGGCCGAGCCGTTCGAGCTCGCCGATCGCGCGCGGCGTCAGGCCGTCACCGCAGGTCTTGTCGCGGGGGTAGACCGCCGCGTCCGCGAGCACCACGTCCAACCCGAGGCGGGCCGCCCACGCGGCGGCGGAGGCACCGGCCGGACCGGCCCCCACGACCAGGACGTCGGTGCTCTGCGGCTTCGGGGCGGTCACCCGCCCATCCTCTCAAATCGGCCGGATCGCCCCGCGCCGCGTCCGCCGTCGGCTCAGGCACCCTGCTCGGACGCCGGCGGGAACTTCTTCGGCGCGTCCTCGTAGCCCGGCTCGTCGGTGAACATCGCCTTCTCGACATCGAACTCCCGGCCGGTGTTGTCGACCTCGCTGTTCTCGGGCCGGCTCTCCGGCGCCAGCCGCTCCTTGCGGTCGCGCAGGATCTCCTCGACCGGGGACCCGTCGTACCCGATCCCGTCGGGCGGCGGGTTCTCCGACCGTCCACGCGCCATCGGCTCCGGCGCGTCCCCGACGTGCGGCTCGCGGTCGTCTGTCCCCGTCATCGCGCCTCCCTGTCCAGCAGAACGTCTGGGCCAAAGCGGGTCGGTACCCCGTTCGGCCCGGGACACACGCCCGGGCCGAACGCGATCAGGGACGCTGGTAGGCCGTGTGGCTCAGCAGGTGGACCGCGGTGTTGGAGCACGCGGTGCCGGCCTTCGCGATGAACTGCGACCGCGTCGAGTTCGGCACGTAGACGCGGAAGCCGTCCACGTGGACCGGCCGGCAGTAGCCGCGGTCGTAGGGTCCGGTGCTGGTCTGGGAGACCTTGCTGATCAGCCGCTGGCCGGGCTGCAGCACGTAGCTGCGCCAGGTGCCGACACGGTCCGCGGCGGCACCGACCTGGGTGCCGTTGCCGTGGCCGACGAAGGACAACCCACCGAAACCGCCCGTGGTGCAGGCGTGGTCGGACACGTTCTTCAACGACAGGTTCCAGAACGTGTGGCTCATCCCGGAGCCGTCGTAGTGGTAGCCGGCGTGCAGGTCGGCGTTGCGGCACTGCGCCACGGCGGGATCGTTGCCGCCGGCGTGCGCGGCGGCGGGGGCGAGCAGGGAGGACGCCGCGACGGCGGCACCGGCGACGAGGATCGAGAGCTTCTTCATGTCCTGTCTGATGCGGCGACGCCGAGCTCGGTTGCAAGCTCCGTCGTACGACGCGCCAGGTCGATGTCGCGCTGGGTGATCCCACCGGAGTCGTGGCTGGTCCACAGCACCGTCACGCTCGGGTAGGTCAGCGTGATGTCGGGGTGGTGGTCAGCCGTCTCGGCCTCGGCGCCCACCCGGTCGACCAGCCGCAGGCCGGTGGCGAAGTTGCGGGTCGCGAACGTCGCCACGAGCGCGTCCCCGTCGACCCGCCAGCCCTCGAGCCCGGCGTCGGCGATCTGGTCCTGGGTCAGCAGCGTCTTGGGGTCCATGCCTCCCACCCTGCCACCAGGGTCGTTGGTTGAGTAGCCGCGAGCGCCAGCGAGCGGCGTATCGAAACCAACGACCAATCGAGGAGACCGACTGGGCTTCGATACGCCGAAGGCCCCCGCGGAGCAAGCTCCACGGGGGCCTTCGTCTACTCAACCTGGTTCGTCACACCAGAACTTCGCTTCGCTCAGTTCTGGTACGAACCAAAGTCGAAGTCGTCCAGCGCGACTGCCTGACCGCCACCGAACTCGTAGTCGTAGGCCTCGTAGCCCGTGACGGCGTACGCCGCCTGGCGCGCCTCCTCGGTCGGCTCGACACGGATGTTGCGGTAGCGCTCCAGACCGGTGCCGGCCGGGATCAACTTGCCGATGATCACGTTCTCCTTCAGGCCGCGGAGGCTGTCGGAGCGGCCGTTGATCGCCGCGTCGGTGAGCACCCGGGTGGTCTCCTGGAAGGAGGCCGCCGAGAGCCACGACTCGGTGGCGAGCGAGGCCTTGGTGATGCCCATCAGCTCGGGACGACCCGAGGCCGGCTTGCCGCCCTCGGAGACGACGCGACGGTTCTCGGTCTCGAACTTGGTGCGGTCCACCAGGTCCGACGGGAGCAGGTTGGTCTCGCCCGACTCCAGCACGGTGATCCGGCGCAGCATCTGCCGCACGATGATCTCGATGTGCTTGGCGTGGATGGACACACCCTGGCTCTTGTACACGGCCTGGACCTCGTCGACCAGGTGCTGCTGGGTGGCGCGGACGCCGAGGATGCGCAGCACCTCCTTCGGGTCCTCGGTGCCGGCGGTGAGCTTCTGGCCGACCTCGATGTGGTCGCCGTCGGCCACCAGCAGCTTGGAGCGCCGCGACACCGGGACCTCGAGGACGTCGCTGCCGTCGTCGGGGGTGATGAGGACCTTGCGGGCCTTGTCGGTCTCCTCGATCTGCACCCGGCCGGACGCCTCCGAGATGGGCGCGAGGCCCTTCGGCGTACGGGCCTCGAACAGCTCGACGACGCGGGGCAGACCCTGCGTGATGTCGTCGGCCGACGCCACACCACCGGTGTGGAAGGTACGCATCGTCAGCTGCGTGCCCGGCTCACCGATGGACTGCGCGGCGATGATGCCGACCGCCTCACCGATGTCGACGAGCTTGCCGGTCGCGAGCGAACGGCCGTAGCACTTCGCGCAGGTACCGGTGACGGCCTCACAGGTGAGGACGGAGCGGACCTTGACCTCCTTCACGCCGGCCGCGAGCAGCTCGGCGATCTTGACGTCACCGAGGTCGTCACCGGCGCCGGCGAGGACCTCGCCGGTCTCCGGGTGGACGACCGCCTCGGCCGCAGTCCGGGCGTACGCCGTGGTCTCCACGTCCTCGGACGTGATGTCGACCAGGTGGCCGCGCTCGGTGCCGCAGTCCTCCTCGCGAATGATGACGTCCTGCGACACGTCGACCAGACGACGGGTCAGGTAGCCCGAGTCGGCCGTCCGCAGCGCGGTGTCGGCCAGACCCTTGCGGGCACCGTGGGTGGAGATGAAGTACTCCAGGACCGACAGACCCTCGCGGAAGTTGGCCTTGATCGGGCGCGGGATGATCTCGCCCTTCGGGTTGGCCACCAGGCCACGCATGGCGCCGACCTGACCGATCTGGTTGAAGTTACCCGAGGCACCCGAGTTGACCTGCATGTAGATCGGGTTGGTCGGGGCGTCCGCGAACGCGTCGCGCATCGCCTTGCCGACCGTGGCGCTGGCCTCGGTCCAGATCTCGATGAGCTCCTGGCGGCGCTCCTCGTCGGTGACCAGACCGCGCTCGAACTGCTTCTGGATCTTCGCGGCCTTGTTCTCGAACTCGAGCAGGATCTCGGGCTTGTTCGCCGGGGTGATGACGTCGTCGATCGACACCGTCACGCCCGAGCGGGTCGCCCAGTAGAAGCCGTTGTCCTTCAGCGCGTCCAGCGACGCCGCCACGACCACCTTGCTGTAGCGCTCGGCGAGGTCGTTGACGATCGCGCCGAGGCGCTTCTTGCCGACCTCCTCGTTCACGTACGGGTAGTCGGCCGGCAGCGCGTCGTTGAAGATCGAGCGACCCAGCGTCGTCGTCTCCTCGCCCACGGGAGCACCCACCACGTCGTCGCCGAGACGGATGTGGATCGGGCTCTGCAGGGTGATCTCGCCCCGGTCGAAGGCCATGATGGCCTCGGCCTGCGACGAGAAGTGGCGGCCGGCGCCGGGCTGGTCGGCCCGGTCGGACGTGAGGAAGAACAGGCCGATGATCATGTCCTGGGTCGGCATGGTCACCGGACGGCCGTCCGACGGCTTGAGGATGTTGTTCGTCGACAGCATCAGGATCCGAGCCTCGGCCTGCGCCTCGGCGGACAGCGGCAGGTGCACCGCCATCTGGTCACCGTCGAAGTCGGCGTTGAACGCGGTGCAGACGAGCGGGTGCAGCTGGATGGCCTTGCCCTCGACCAGCTGCGGCTCGAACGCCTGGATGCCGAGCCGGTGCAGCGTGGGCGCACGGTTCAGCAGCACCGGGTGCTCGGCGATGACCTCTTCGAGGACGTCCCAGACCTCGCGACGGGCGCCACGCTCGACCATCCGCTTGGCGGACTTGATGTTCTGGGCGTGGCTCAGGTCGACCAGGCGCTTCATGACGAAGGGCTTGAACAGCTCGATCGCCATCTGCTTGGGCAGACCGCACTGGTGCAGCTTGAGCTGCGGACCCGACACGATGACCGAACGACCCGAGTAGTCGACGCGCTTGCCGAGCAGGTTCTGGCGGAAGCGACCCTGCTTGCCCTTGAGCATGTCGGACAGCGACTTCAACGGCCGGTTGCCCGGGCCGGTGACGGGACGACCACGGCGGCCGTTGTCGAACAGCGAGTCGACGGCCTCCTGGAGCATCCGCTTCTCGTTGTTGACGATGATCTCCGGCGCACCGAGGTCGAGCAGTCGCTTGAGCCGGTTGTTGCGGTTGATCACGCGGCGGTACAGGTCGTTCAGGTCGGAGGTGGCGAAGCGGCCACCGTCGAGCTGGACCATCGGGCGCAGGTCCGGCGGGATGACCGGGACGGCGTCGAGCACCATGCCGATCGGCTTGTTGCCGGTCTTGCGGAACGCGTCGACGACCTTGAGCCGCTTGAGGGCGCGGACCTTGCGCTGGCCCTTGCCCGTCGCGATGATCTCGCGCAGGTTCTCGACCTCGGCGTCGATGTCGAAGTCCTGGAGGCGCTTCTGGATCGCCGTGGCGCCCATGTGACCCTCGAAGTACTTGCCGAACCACGTCTTCATCTCGCGGTAGAGCACCTCGTCGCCCATCAGGTCCTGGACCTTGAGGTTCTTGAAGGTGTCCCACACCTCCTCGAGACGGTTGAGCTCGGTCTCGTAGCGCTTGCGGATCTGGTTCATCTCGCGCTCGGCGGAGTCCTTGACCTTGCGCTTCTGGTCGGCCTTGGCACCCTCGGCCTCGAGGGCCGCGAGGTCCTCCTCCAGCTTCTTGGAGCGGTCGTTGATGGTGTTGGCCAGCCGGTCCTCGACGGACTTGCGCTGCAGACCGACCTTCGACTCGAGCGAGGACAGGTCGCGGTGACGCGCCTCCTCGTCGACCGAGGTGATCATGTACGCCGCGAAGTAGATGACCTTCTCCAGGTCCTTCGGGGCGAGGTCGAGCAGGTAGCCCAGGCGCGACGGGACGCCCTTGAAGTACCAGATGTGGGTCACCGGAGCGGCGAGCTCGATGTGGCCCATGCGCTCACGGCGCACCTTGGAGCGCGTGACCTCGACGCCACACCGCTCGCAGATGATGCCCTTGAAGCGCACGCGCTTGTACTTGCCGCAGTAGCACTCCCAGTCCCGAGTGGGACCGAAGATCTTCTCGCAGAAGAGGCCGTCACGCTCCGGCTTGAGCGTGCGGTAGTTGATGGTCTCCGGCTTCTTGACCTCGCCGTGGCTCCACTGACGGATCTCGTCCGCGGTGGCCAGGCCGATCTGAAGCTGGTCGAAGAAGTTAACGTCGAGCACTTTGGCTGCTGTCCTTCGTTTGGTTCGAAAAGGTGAGGCTGGGGACTGACGGGATGGACGCGCTTCGCGCGGCTACTTGCCTGTTCCGGGAGGACAGGCGCTCGCTGCGCTCGCGCGTCCTCCCGGTCAGACTTCTTCGACCGACGGGTTCTCGCGCCGCGAGAGGTCGATGCCGAGCTCCTCGGCGGCGCGGAAGACGTCCTCGTCCGCGTCGCGCATCTCGATGGCGGTGCCGTCCTGCGACAGGACCTCCACGTTGAGGCAGAGCGACTGCATCTCCTTGATGAGGACCTTGAACGACTCGGGGATGCCGGAGTCGGGGATGTTCTCGCCCTTGACGATCGCCTCGTAGACCTTGACGCGACCCGGCACGTCGTCGGACTTGATCGTGAGCAGCTCCTGCAGGGCGTAGGCGGCGCCGTACGCCTCCATCGCCCAGACCTCCATCTCACCGAAGCGCTGGCCACCGAACTGGGCCTTACCGCCGAGCGGCTGCTGGGTGATCATGGAGTACGGACCGGTCGAGCGCGCGTGGATCTTGTCGTCGACCAGGTGGTGGAGCTTGAGGATGTACATGTAGCCCACCGACACGGGCTCCTTGAACGGCTCACCGGAGCGACCGTCGAACAGGTGCGCCTTGCCGTCCTCCTTGATCATCCGCTCACCGTCACGGTTGGGGAGCGTCTGACCGAGCAGGCCGATGATCTCGTCCTCGCGGGCACCGTCGAAGACCGGCGTGGCGACCTTCGTGTTCGGCTCGGCCTTGTCGGCGCCGATGGCGGTGAGCCGCTTGGCCCACTCCTCGTCCTGCACGTCGGCACCGAGGTGCCAACCCTGCTTGCCGAGCCAGCCGAGGTGGAGCTCGAGGATCTGACCGATGTTCATGCGTCGCGGAACACCGAGCGGGTTCAGGATCACGTCGACCGGGGTGCCGTCATCCATGAACGGCATGTCCTCGATCGGCAGGATCTTGGCGATGACGCCCTTGTTGCCGTGACGGCCGGCGAGCTTGTCACCCACGGAGATCTTGCGCTTCTGGGCGACGTAGACCCGCACCAGCTGGTTGACACCCGGCGGCAGCTCGTCGCCGTCCTCGCGGTCGAAGACCCGGACGCCGATGACCGTGCCGGACTCACCGTGCGGCACCTTCATCGAGGTGTCGCGGACCTCGCGCGCCTTCTCACCGAAGATCGCGCGGAGCAGCCGCTCCTCGGGCGTCAGCTCGGTCTCGCCCTTCGGGGTGACCTTGCCGACCAGGATGTCGCCGGTGTTGACCTCGGCACCGATGCGGATGATGCCGCGCTCGTCGAGGTCGGCCAGCATCTCGTCGGAGACGTTCGGGATGTCCCGGGTGATCTCCTCCGGACCCAGCTTGGTGTCGCGGGCGTCGACCTCGTGCTCCTCGATGTGGATCGAGGTGAGGACGTCCTCCTGCACGAGGCGCTGCGACAGGATGATCGCGTCCTCGTAGTTGTGGCCCTCCCACGGCATGAAGGCGACGAGCAGGTTGGTGCCCAGCGCCATCTCGGCCTGGTCGGTGCACGGACCGTCGGCGATCGGGCTGCCGACCTCGACCCGGTCACCCACGCTGACCAGCGGACGCTGGTTGATGCAGGTGCCCTGGTTGGAGCGGCTGAACTTCTGCAGGCGGTAGCTGCTGTAGCTGCCGTCGTCGTTCATCGTCTCGACCAGGTCGGCCGAGACGGCCTTCACGACACCGGCGGCGTCGGCCGTGACCACGTCACCGGCGTCGACCGCGGCGCGGTACTCGATGCCGGTGCCGACGATCGGGCTGTCGCTCTTGATCAGCGGAACGGCCTGACGCTGCATGTTCGCGCCCATGAGTGCGCGGTTGGCGTCGTCGTGCTCGAGGAACGGGATCAGCGCGGTCGCGACCGACACCATCTGGCGCGGCGAGACGTCCATGTAGTCCACGTCGTCCGCGTCGACTTCGCCGACCTCGCCGAAGCGCTGGCGGACCAGCACCTTGGGCTCGACGAACTTGCCGTTGGTGTCGAGCGCGGCGTTCGCCTGCGCGATGACGTAGCGGTCCTCGTCGTCAGCGGTCAGGTAGTCGATGCGGTCGGTGACCTGGCCACCCTCGACCTTGCGGTACGGCGTCTCGACGAAGCCGAACGGGTTGATCCGTCCGTACGACGCGAGCGAGCCGATCAGACCGATGTTCGGGCCTTCGGGGGTCTCGATCGGGCACATGCGGCCGTAGTGCGACGGGTGGACGTCACGGACCTCCATGCCGGCGCGGTCGCGGGAGAGACCACCCGGGCCCAGCGCCGAGAGGCGGCGCTTGTGGGTCAGACCCGAGATCGGGTTGGTCTGGTCCATGAACTGCGAGAGCTGCGAGGTGCCGAAGAACTCCTTCAGCGCCGCGACGACCGGGCGGATGTTGATCAGCGACTGCGGCGTGATCGCCTCGACGTCCTGGGTGGTCATCCGCTCACGGACCACGCGCTCCATGCGCGCCAGGCCGGTGCGCATCTGGTTCTGGATCAGCTCGCCGACCGTGCGCATGCGACGGTTGCCGAAGTGGTCGATGTCGTCCGCACCGATCTCGAAGACCTCGCCGTTGGCGTCGGTCAGCTCGGTGCGACCGTCGTGCAGCGCGACGAGGTAGCGGATGGTCGCGACCATGTCCGCGATCGTCTGGGTCTGCTGGTCGAACGCCTCGTGCTGGCCGAGCTTCTTGTTGATCTTGTACCGACCGACCTTGGCCAGGTCGTAGCGCTTCGGGTTGAAGTAGTAGTTCTTCAGCAGCGTCAGCGCGGCCTCACGCGTCGGCGGCTCGCCCGGGCGGAGCTTGCGGTAGATGTCCAGCAGGGCGTCGTCCGGACCCTGGGTGTTGTCCTTCTCCTCCGTCAGCTGGATCGACTCGTACTGACGCAGGTCGGCCATGACGGCCTCGTAGTCGTAGGCCTCGCCGGTGTCCTCGGCGACGGCCTGCAGGGCCTTGAGCAGGACGGTGACGTTCTGCTTGCGCTTGCGGTCGAGGCGTACGCCGACCATGTCGCGCTTGTCGATCTCGAACTCGAGCCAGGCGCCACGGCTCGGGATGAGCTTCGCGGTGAAGATGTCCTTGTCCGAGGTCTTGTCGGCGGTGCGCTCGAAGTAGACGCCCGGGCTGCGGACCAGCTGGGAGACGACGACACGCTCGGTGCCGTTGATGACGAAGGTGCCCTTCGGGGTCATGAGCGGGAAGTCGCCCATGAAGACGGTCTGGCCCTTGATCTCACCGGTCTCGTTGTTGGTGAACTCCGCAGAGACGTAGAGGGGTGCGGAGTAGGTGAGGTCCTTCTCCTTGCACTCGTCCACGGTGTACTTCGGGTCGTAGAAGACCGGGTTCTCGAACGAGAGCGACATGGTCTCGGAGAAGTCCTCGATCGGCGAGATCTCCTCGAAGATCTCGGTCAGACCGGACTTGTCGGAGACGTCCTCACCGGCGGCACGGCGGGCGGCGACCCGCTCGGCGTGGGCCTCGTTGCCGATCAGCCAGTCGAAGCTGTCGGTCTGGAGCGCCAGGAGCTTCGGGAGCTCCATCGGTTCGTTGATCTTCGCGAAAGAGATGCGGGGCTTACCGGGAGTGGTGCGCGCGGCCAAGAGTTGTCCTTCGACGGTAACGCTGTGCGAGAGCGCCGATCCACCACAACTTCAGCCACCGGGCAGGCAGAAGAGCATTTGAGGGCAGGCGCAAAGCGCCACGATAGCCTAAACGTGGGCGCAAGACAAATCAGGCCTCGCAATTCACCACGACGCTGCGTAGAGCATGCTCGCGTCGAGCGCTCAGGTCAAGCACCGCGGGCGGCAGGCCGCCCGGAAAGGTCAGGAGCAGGCCGTGTCGGTGCACACGTTCTCGACCCGCCAGGAGCCCGTCGACGGGTCCTTGTCGAGCACGAACGTCGCCCACATCTTGAGCGTGAACGGGGCCGTCGCGGCCTTGCGGACGTCCTGGTCGATGAAGGCGAGCACGACGGCCCGCGTCCCGTCGTCAGAGATCCGGGTGAGCCCGGTGCCTGGCGCGTCGGCGGGCGTGTGCGAGGTGACGACAGCCTTCTGCTGCTCGACCTGCGGACCGATGGCCTTCCACCCACGCTGGTACTTCGCCGCCTCGGCGGGGGTCATGTAGCCCTCGAACGTGGCGAGGTCGGAGTGCCAGGTGCGGTAGTCGTAGGACATCGCAGGCACCAGCGTGTCCGACACGAACTGCTCCACGGAGGACTGCTCGGCCGCCAGCTGCGCGCTGTCCTGGCTGCTCGACCCGTCGCCGACGCCCGGGCGGGTCAGCACCCACACGGCCAGCACGACCGCGAGCAGGGCGAGCACCCCGGCGGTCAGCAGCGCCCACGTGCGGGGTCCGGCGCCGGCGGACTCGGCTTCCCCAGCGGTGTCGTCGGTGTCCGCGGTGTCGTCGTCGGCCGCGGTGTCGTCGTCGGCCGCGGTGTCCACCGTCGCGGGAGCGACCGCCCCGGCGCTGGACGAGCGCCTCTCCGGCTTGGTCGCCGGCACCGGCTCCGGCTCGGGAGCGGGCTCCTCCGCGGCAGAGCTCGCGCGCGCGGACGCCAGCTCCTCGTCGTACGCCGCACGCTTGGCCGGGTCCAGCAGCACCCCGGCCGCGTCGTTGAACGCGCGGAAGCGGCGGTCGCCCGGCTCCAGGTCGGCGATGGCCGTCTTCCAGGCGGCACGGACCTCGTCGGCCGACGCGGCCTCGTCGACGTCGAGGAGGTCGTAGAGGTTCAGGCTCACGATCCGTTCCCCGTTCCCGGGCCGGACAGGCTCGGCGCCGACGACGGCAGCTGGCCGCCGCCCGTCGTCCCGCCGGACTCACCGAGCGGCGGCAGCCCGTCGTCGATGTCGTCGAGATCGTCGACCAGCCAGCGGCCGTCCTGCTTCACCAGCGAGACCGCGTAGCGGAAGCGCTCCGGGTCGAACTGGAGCCAGGTGCCCTTCTGCTTCGGGTTCGGGTAGGCGAACTTCGCGACGCCCGCGACGATGACGGTCGCATGGTCGGCGTCGATGTCGGAGACACCCGCGCCGTACACGGTCGCACTGCGCCGGATCTTGTTCTGCTTGACGGTCGCCTCGGCGTACCCGACGTTCTTGGTGAACACCCCGGCGAACTTCGAGGTCATCTCCGCGCTGAGCCCCTCGTAGGCCGGCATGGTGCCGTCCTTCGCGAGCATCTGCGGACCGTAGGTGTTGAACCGGGTCACGAAGTCCTGGCCGACCCCGAGCGCCTGCTCGCGGGCCAGCGTGGCGCTGTCGACGGCGGCCTGCGGGTGACGCAGCGAGTCGAGCTTGGCCGACAGGCTTCCGCCGTCCTGGCGCAGGACGGCCACGACCGAGACGGCGAGCGCGACCACGACGAGGCCGACCAGCACCCCGAGGACACTCCAGCGCAGGGTCGGCGACGCTACTGCCGAGCGAGCAGCGGTTGGAGGTACAGCCACGTCCACGAGTCCCTTCCGAGCGACCGGGGCGCCACGCTACCGGTGTCGCTCAAACCGGTCGTCGGGGCACCCCAGGTCAGCGTGCCCGTCTTCTGGTCGAACGACGCGACGGTCCTGCTGTCCAGGCGGGAGTAGTCCGGAGCGACCCGGCGGAGGTTCTGCTCACCGCGCACGTTGCCGTCGGTGATCGGCTCGGCGCAGTGCGCCTGGGTGTCCATCGGCCAGTTCTCGCCGTTGGAGGGGCTGCGGTGCCGGGTGCCCTCGTAGCCGGTGTGGCACAGCTTGTAGCCGCCCAGCGGCTTCTCGTTGGCCAGCACGAGGCCGAAGTGGGCGTCGTACTTGTTGATGCCGGCGGTCTTGCCGACCACGACGTACCCGGCGCCGACGGCGTACGGGTAGACGACCAGCGCGAGCTTGAGGCCCGGCAGGTTCTGGACCACGATCCGACCGGTCACCACGACGGTGTTGAGCAGCGACGCCAGGTGGACCTGGTTCTGCTCGAGGAAGGTGCGCAGCTGCGAGGCCGCGAACGACCCCTTGTCGATCACCTTGCGCAGCGCCGGGTCGTCGCCGGCGAGCGTGGTGGAGAACGCGGACAGCCCACGGGCGAAGTCGCGCAGCGCGGAGTCCGAGGCCACCTGGGTGTTGAGCACCGTGTTGCTGTCGCGGATGAGGGCGCGCGTGACGTCGAAGTTGTCGTTGGCCGTCTTGATGAACGACGTGCCGGTGTCGATGATCCGCTGCAGGTCCTGACCGGTGCCGTCGAAGGCCTTGCCGAGCTCGCGGACCGTCGTCCTCAGCGAGCTCTTGTGCACGCTGCCGACGGTCGTCACGATGTCGGACAGCAGCTTCTGGGTGGCGATCGGGACCTCGGTGCGGTCGATCTGCGAGCCATTGGTCAGGTAGGGCCCGCTGTCGGTGGCCGGCTCCAGCTCGACGTACTGCTCACCGACGGCCGAGCGGTTGCCCACCACCGCGACCAGGCGATCGGCGGGGATCTTGTTCCACTTCTTGTCGATGTCGAGCTTCACGTCGACGCCGTCGCGGGTCAGCACCATGTCGCTGACCTTGCCGATGGACACGCCGCGGTAGGTGACCTCCGCGCCGGTGAAGATGCCGCCCGAGGAGTCGCCGTAGTGGGCGGTGACCGTGTAGGACTCGTCGAGGACGAGCCGGTCGAGCTTCGCGTAGCGGGCACCGACGTAGCTCACGCCGAGCAGCGTGATGATCGTGAAGATGAGCAGCTGGACCTTGGTGCGTCTGGTGATCATCGGCTCGCCCCCGTCGCGGTCAGCGGCGCCGTCATCAGCTGGAGCATGCCGACGTCGTAGGAGTGCGTGAAGGTGTTCCAGCGCGCCTCGTCACGTCTCTGCTGTGCCGTCATCGGCGCGGGCCTGGCGAGCCCGAGGCTGTGCAGGAGCTGCTGCACCGAGTTGGTGCCCGACCCGGATCCGCTCCCGCCCGAGCCCGCCTTGGCGAGCCCGTTGCACAGCAGCGGCAGCTTCAGGCCGCCGTCCTGGCACAGGTTCTTGATCAGGGCCTGCGGCAGCTGGGCACACGCGTTGGGGTTCGACAGCTTGCACTGGCTGAGCGTCTGCTGGACGCCGGCACAGAGGTTCTTCAGGTTGAGCAGCTGGTCGAGCGTCGCGTTCGACGGCAGCCCGCTGAGGGGGATGCACACCAGGTCGGGCAGCGACAGGTTGTTCAGGTCGAGGTCGAGGTTGATCGACAGGTTGACGTAGTCACCCATGTGCAGGTTGCGCGCGACCTGCGGGTCACGGCCCACCGACTCGTCGATGAACGGGTAGGTGAGGAACGTGCTGAAGGAGTTGACGAAGTCCTTGCCGGCCGCCGACACCTGGGTCAGGACCGGGTCCAGCATCCGCAGGGAGTCGATAGTCGAGGCCTTCGTGGCCTTGATGACACGGACGCCGACGTTGCCGAGCCGGGCGAGGCCCTGCAGCATCTTGCGCAGGTCGGCGCGCTGGCGGTTGAGCGAGTCGACCGCCGAGGGCAGCTTGGCCAGCGCCTGGTCGATGCTGCCCATGTTGTGCCGCGCCTCGACGGCGAGCCGGTTGACCGAGGAGATCGCCGCGACGATCTGCTGCTTGCGGCCGTCGAGCTGGGTCATCAGCTGGGCGACCTGGGTCAGCACCGAGCGCGCGGAGTCCTCGCGGCCGGACAGGGCCTTGTTCAGCTCGGAGGTGATGATCTTGAGCCGGCCGATGCCACCGCCGTTCAGCACCAGGCTGAGCGCGCCGAGCACCTCCTCGACCTCGGGGTTCTTGCCCGTGCGCGTGACCGGGATGTTCGCGCCGTTGGCGAGGTGCCCGGTGTCGCCGACGGGCGGCGCGTCCAGGGACACGAACTTCTCGCCCAGCAGGCTGGTCTGGCGGATGTTCGCGGTCGCGTTCGCCGGCAGGTCGGTGTCGTTGCGGATGTCCATCGTCACCCGGGCGACGTACCCGTCGAACGGGGCGCTGGCCCCGGCCTGGCTCGGCAGGGGGACGCGCTCGATCTTGGTCACCTTGCCGACGGTCACGTCGTTGACCTTGACGGCCGACTGCGGGACGAGGTCGAGGACGTCGCGGAAGTCGGCGGTCACCGTCAACGGGTTGTTGCCGACGTCGGCACCGCCGGGCAGCGGCAGGGAGTAGACGTCGAAGCCACATCCACCCAGCATCAGCACGGCCGCGAGCAGCGCGACCGCGGCACGGAACCGGCGCGTCATCACTTCACCACCAGGCCGTTGAGGGTCGGGTCGTAGGGCTGGTGGGACCAGGAGCCCTGCCCGAAGGGCTGGACGCGGCCCAGGTGCAGGCCCTTGATGGTGTTGCACAGGCTCCCCTTGGGGTCCTGCGCGGAGACCAGGGCACACAGGTAGTCGGTCGGGTGCTGGGTGAGCTCGTTGACGATGTTGCCGACGTTGCCGTTGGTGTCCAGGGTCCCGGCCTGCGGGTTGTAGGTGTGGTACAGGTTCGTGAGGGCGAGCGGGGCGGCCTTCACGATCTCGCTCAGCTGGCTGCGCCGCTTCACCAGGATCTTGGTGACCTGGTCCAGGCCGGCGATGTTCTTGCCGAGCAACCGGCGGTTGTCCTTCACGAAGTGACCGACCGCGTCCAGGGCCGTGCCGAGGTTGTTGAGCGCGGCGCTCAGGTCCGTGCGCTCCCCCGCCAGCATCGTGGACAGCTTGCCGAGGTTGGTGTTGAAGCTGCGGACCGTGCCGTCGTTCTTGGCGAGCGTGTTGATGAACGACTCGAGCTTGGTCGCCGAGTGGAACAGCTCGTCCTTGTTGTCGTCCAGCGTGGCGCTGAGCTTGCCGAAGTCCTGGATCGTCTGGTGGAACTGCGCACCCTGGCCACCGAAGTTGCGGGCGGTCTGGTCGAGCAGGTCGGTCAGCGCGCCGGTCTTGTTCGCGCCGTTCGGTCCGAGCGCCACGGTCAGCTTGTCGATGCTGCCGTAGATCTGGTCGAGCTCGAGCGGCACTGCGGTGTTGCTCTCCTGGATGATCGTGTTGTCGGCCATGACCGGTCCGGCCTTGTACGCCGGCATCAGCTGCACGTAGCGGTCGCCGACGACCGCAGGCGACACGATCACGGCCTGCGCGGAGGCCGGGATCTGCACGTCCTTGTCGTAGTGCATGACGACCTTGACCTGGGTGCCGTCGGGCACGATCTGGTCGACCTTGCCAATGGCGACGCCGAGCACGCGCACGTCGCTGCCCTCGTAGAGCGACACGGCCCGCGGGAAGTAGGCGGTCACTGTCTTGTCACCGCTGCCGCTGCCGAACAGGTACACGGCGCCGGCGATCACCAGTGCGCCGATGATCGCGAGCGGCAGCCAGCGCTGGATCTTCGCGCTCATGACACACCACCCTTCCCACCGAGCAGCGGCGGCAGGTTGTAGATGTAGGTGTCGAACCACGGCCCGTTGCCGAGCGTGCTGGCGAACACCCGGTAGAACGGCGCCATCAACCGCACCGAGTTGTCGATGTTGTCCTCGTTCTTGGTCAGGATGTCCACGACGTTCGCGAGGTGCGACAGCGCCGGGCGCAGGTCGGCCTTGGTGTCCCGCACGAGGCCGGTGAGCTGCGTGCTCAACGTGACCGTCGCCGTCAGCAGGTTGTGGATGGCCTGCTTGCGCAGCAGGACCGCCTTGAACAGGCTCGAGGACGCCGACATCAGCGACACGATGTCCTGGTCGCGGGCGTCGAGGACCGTGGAGACCCGGTCCAGGCTCTTGAGGAGCGTGTTGACCTGGGCGTCGCGCGACGCGACGACCTGCGAGAGCGCCGAGACGCCCTTGAGCGCGCGGCGGAACGACGCCGGGGTGCTACGGGTCAGGTCGGCCAGCGTCGTCAGCGAGCGCGCGAGCTGACCGGTGTCGATGTTGCCGGCCTTGCGGGCCAGGCCGGTGAAGGCGTCGACCACGTTGTACGGCGAGCTGGTGCGGTCGACCGGGATGGTGGAGCCGTCGGACAGCTCGCCGCTCCCCTCGGGCACGAGCGAGAGGTACATCGACCCCAGGATCGTCTTGACCTGGATCGCGGCCTGGGTCGCCTGGCCGAGGGTCGCGTCGGTCTTGATCTTGAACCCGACGTGCACCTTGTCGCCCTCGAGCTTGACCGAGTCCACCTTGCCGACACGGACGCCGGCGATGCGGACCTCGTCGTTCACCTTGAGGCCGCCGGCCTCGGTGAAGTCGGCGTAGTAGGTGGTCCCGCCTCCGATCAGCGGCAGGTCCTGGGCGCGCAGCGCGGCCGTCAGCAGCAGCGCCAGCGCGACGATGCTGAGCGCCCCGATGATGACCGGGTTGCGTTCGCGGAAGGGCTTCATCGTCGTTCCCGCCTCATCCCAGGTTGCATCGGTCGGCGCCGATGTTGACGGACGGTTGGGCGAGGACCTGCTTCCCGATGCGGACGGTCGCCACGAAGTGGCACAGGTAGAAGTTGAACCACGAGCCGTACGTCGCCGTGCGGCCGATCTTGTTCAGCTTGATCGGGAGCACCTGGAGAGCACGGTCCAGCTCCTGCTTGCCGTTGTCGAGGTTGGTCGCCACGGAGCGCAGCTGCTTGATGTCGGCCACGAACGGAGGACGCAGCCCCTGCACCAGGCTCGCGGTCTGGACCGACAGCGCCGAGATGCTGTTGAGCGAGCCGAGGATCGGGCCGCGGTCGTGGTCCAGGCCCGTCACCAGACGCTTGAAGCTGACGATCAGGCGGCCGAGCTGGTGGTCGCGCGAGGCGACGTGGTTGAGCACGAAGGACAGGTTGTCGAGCAGCTGCCCGATGACCTTGTCGCGGTCGGCGAGGGTCTGGGTCACCGAGGCCGTGCTGGCCAGCAGGTTGTTGAGCGTGCCGCCCTCACCTTGGAAGACCTGGATGATCTCGTAGGAGAGCTTGTTGATGTCGTCGGGCGACAGCGCGGCGAACAGCGGCTTGAAGCCGTTGAAGAGCACCGTCAGGTTCAGGGCCGGCTTCGTCCGGGTGATCGGAAGCGTGCCTCCCGAGGGCAGGACGGTGTCCGAGGTGCCCTGCTGGTACAGCGAGATGTAGCGCTGGCCGAGGAGGTTGCGGTACTTGATCTGGGCGTGCGTGGCGTCGTCGAGGCGGACGTCGCTGTCGACGCTGAACGTCACCTCGGCTCGGTTGTCCTTGGTGATGGAGATGTCCTTCACGGTGCCGACGCGGACACCTGCGATCCGGATGTCGTCACCCTTGTTGACGCCGGCGGCGTCGCTGAAGATCGCCTCGTACTTGTGGGTGCTCCGGAACGACAGGTTGCCGATCGTGATCACGAGCAGGCTGGTCGCCAGGCCGGTGGTGAGCACGAAGCAGAGCAGCCGGACCAGGTCCTGCGAGGTCCTCTTGTCGAGTCCTGCGCGGGGCATCAGGAAGCACCTCCCACCGCGAGCGGGCCGGCCTGGAGCACGGACAACGGGTCGGCGGCGTCGGCGCCGTACCGCTGCTGCAGGAGCTGGCGGAGCACGTCGACGTCACCCGGCGTCCCGCGGTAGCCGAGACCGCTCGACCCGAACGACGGCGCCGGACGCTGGACGTTGCCCTTGCCGCTCTGGCCACGGCGGACACCGTCGTCGATGAACGGCAGGCTCGGGTACGGGTGCTCCTGGCTGTAGGGGAGGTTCGGCAGGCCGTGGCAGTTCGGGCCGGCGGCGGCGCCGAAGTGCGGCCGGTCCGCCGGGGAGTACGGGTTGGGCTGGTGCGGCAGCGTCTCGAGCACGATGTGCAGCTCGAAGCCACGGAACGCCTCGGCGAGCCGGCCCTGGACGTGGACGAGCGCGTGCGACATGCAGGGGATCTCCACGGCGTACCGGGCGGCGACCTTGAGGATCTTGGTGCTCAGGACGCCGGCCTCACGCAGGTTCGCCTCGTTGCGCGCGAGGAAGACCCGGGCGGTGTCGGAGAACGAGCGGACGTCGCGCAGCGTCTGGGTCAGCGCGGTCTCCTTCTCCTGCAGCGTGCCGGTGGTCTTCACCGTGTTGTCGAGGATGGTCGCGATCTGCGGGAAGATGTCGGCGTAGGTGTTCGACACCTTGGCCGTCTGCGCGAGGTCCTGCAGCAGCTGCGGGATCTGCGGGTTGATCTTCTTCAGGTACGTGTCGACGGTGCTCAGGCTCTGGCCGAGCTGGTTGCCGCGCCCCTCGAGCGCGGTCGAGATCGCCGTCAGGGTGCTGTTGAGGTCGGCCGGCGAGACCGTGCGCAGCAGCGGGTAGAGGTCGTTGAGCACCTGCTCGACCTCGGTGCTGACCGCCGTCTTGGTGATGACCGCACCGGTCTGGATGCTGGTCGCGGCGGGACCCGTCGACGGGATCTCCAGCGAGACGTACTTCTCGCCGAAGAGCGTCTTCGGGACGATCGCGCCGGTGACGTTCGCCGGCACCTCGTGGATCTTGTCCGGGTAGAGCCCCAGGGTGACCTTGGCGCCGTTCTCGCCGTCGGCCTCGGACTTGAGGACCTCGCCGACGATGACGCCGCGGACCTTCACGTCCGCCCGGTTGGGCAGCTGCAGACCGATGGTCGAGGTCTCCAGCGTGACGCGGTCGTAGCTGGAGAACTTCTTGGTGAACGTCGCGTAGGTCAGGTAGACCGAGCCCAGCAGCAGGGCGATGAACACCACGCCGAGCAGACGCGGGGAACGCAGGAAGGCCATGGTCCCGTCACCCTGCCAATCTGACGGTGGTGGACGCGCCCCAGATCGCCATCGACAGCAGCAGGTCGACCACGTTGATGGCGACGATGCTGGTCCGGACGGCACGACCCACCGCCACGCCCACGCCCGCGGGACCACCGCTGGCGGCGTACCCGTGGTAGCAGTGGATCAGGATGACGATGACGGCGAAGACGAGCACCTTGCCGAAGGACCACAGCACGTCGCCGGGTGGCAGGAACTCGTTGAAGTAGTGGCGATAGGTGCCGACGGACTGCCGGTAGTACAGCGTCACGACGAGCTGGCTGGCGACGTACGACGACAGCAGACCGACCACGTAGAGCGGGATGATCGCGATGAGGCCGCCGAACACCCGCGTCGCGACGAGGTACTGCATCGACGGGATCGCCATGACCTCGACCGCGTCGATCTCCTCGGAGATGCGCATGGCGCCGAGCTGGGCGGTGAAGCCGCAGCCGACGGTGGCCGCGAGCGCGATGCCCGCGACGAGCGGCGCGATCTCGCGGGTGTTGAAGTACGCCGACACGAAGCCCGCGAAGGCCGCCGTGCCGAGCTGGTTGAGCGCGGCGTACCCCGACAGTCCGACCTGGGCGCCGGTGAAGAAGGTCATGCCGAGGATGACCCCGACGGTGCCGCCGATGACGGCCAGCGCGCCGGAGCCCAGGGTGACCTCGGCCAGGATGCGCAGCACCTCGCGCGGGAACCGCACGACCGCGCGGGGGACCGCGGCCAGCACCCGCAGGTAGAAGCTCAGCTCGTGTCCGAGCGTGTCGAGACCCTTGAGGGGGCGCTCGTAGATCGCCTTGGCGTTCGCCATCGTCCTGTCCTCCCTCAGCCCGTCTTCGGAGGAATGATCTGGAGGTAGATGGTGCTCAGCACGAAGTTCACGATGAACAGCAGCAGGAAGGTGATGACGACCGACTCGTTGACCGCGTCACCGACACCCTTCGGGCCACCCTTCGCGTCCATGCCCTTGTACGACGCGACGATCGCGGCGATCAGCCCGAACACCAGCGCCTTGACGAGGCCGATCCACACGTCCGGCAGCTGCGCCAGGGCGGTGAAGCTGGCCAGGTAGGCGCCCGGCGTGCCGTCCTGCAGGATCACGTTGAAGACGTAGCCACCGGCGACACCGACGACGCTCACCATGCCGTTGAGGAAGACCGACACGAGCATGCAGGCGAGGACGCGGGGCACGACGAGGCGCTGGATCGGGTCGATGCCGAGCACCATCATCGCGTCCAGCTCCTCGCGGATCTTCCGCGCACCGAGGTCGGCGGCGATGGCCGAGCCGCCGGCGCCGGCGATCAGCAACGCCGTGCCGATGGGCGCGGCCTGCTGGATGACCGCGAGCACCGACGCCGATCCGGTGAAGGACTGGGCGCCGAACTGCTTGATCAGACCGCCGACCTGGAGCGCGATGACCGCGCCGAAGGGGATGGCGACCAGCGCCGTCGGGATGATCGTGACCGAGGCGATGAACCATGCCTGCTGGATGAACTCCCGCAGCTGGAAGGGACGTCGGAACAGCCCTCGCCCCACATCGAGTGCGAAGGCGAAGAGCTTTCCTGCCGTCCCGACCGGCCGGAAGACCCGAGCTGCCGTCAGGGACATTGGGGGCGTCCTGTCAGTGCGACTGCTGGGATCCGCTGGCGTGCTCGGCTTCCTTGGTGAACGAGCCCGGCGGTGGCGTCACGCCGTGCTCGCGGCACCAAGCGCCCGGCTCACGCTGCGAACGGCGCGGGATGCCGTTGGACGGCTCGAGCTGGAGCGGGATCGGCGGCAGCGGAGGGAGGTTCATGTCCTTCTCCGCGGCCAGCTGGTCGGCGTCCTTCTCCTCCGACATACCGATCGGCCCGACGGTCTGCGCGTTGAGGAACTGGCGCACCACAGGCTCGTCGGAGGACAGCAGCATCTCGCGCGGACCGTACATGGCCAGGTGCTTGTGGTAGAGCAGGCCGATCTGGTCGGGCACGATGCGCACCGAGTGGATGTCGTGCGTGACGATCAGGAACGTGGCGTCGATCTGCGCGTTCAGGTCGATGAAGAGCTGGTTGATGAACGAGGTGCGGACCGGGTCGAGACCGGAGTCCGGCTCGTCGATCAGCAGGATCTCGGGGTCGAGGACCAGCGCGCGAGCGAGGCCGGCCCGCTTGCGCATACCGCCGGAGATCTCACCGGGGAGCTTGTCCTCGGCGCCGAGCAGACCGACGAGGTCCATCTTCTCCATGACGATGTCACGGATCTCGGACTCGCCCTTGCGGGTGTGCTCGCGCAGCGGGAAGGCGACGTTGTCGTAGAGGTTCATGGAGCCGAACATGGCGCCGTCCTGGAACAGGACGCCGAACAGCTTGCGGACCTCGTAGAGCTCCTTCTCGGAGCAGGAGGCGATGTCGGTGCCCTCGATGACGATGGAGCCCTCGTCGGGCTTGACCAGGCCGATGAGCGCCTTGAGGAAGACCGACTTACCGGTACCGGACGGGCCCAGCATCACCGAGATCTCGCCAGCGGGGAGGGTCAGCGTGACACCCTTCCAGATCAGCTGCTTGCCGAACTGCTTGGTCAGGTTGGTCACTGCGACGTCGACGCCCATTTGAACCTCTCTCCAAAACGTGGTTGGCCTGCCGGAGCCATGGCGGCCCGGGGCTCGCGCCCCGCACTGTGGCCTGGGCCACGTCGTACTGGTGAGTACAACGGGAGCCCGTCGGGCAGGTTACGCGCAAACCGTGGCCCCCGTCACGCTTTGCCGCGTTCCGAGACACATTCGTTGCAGGGTTCGTGCTGGTGCACGGCCCGCCCCCTCGGACGTGTCAAAAATGCACGATCGGGCTCCCCCGTGAAGGGAGCCCGATCGCGAGGTGAATCAGTAGGTCACTTGAGGGTGACGCTGGCGCCGGCGGCCTCGAGGGTCTCCTTGGCCTTGTCGGCGGTCTCCTTGTTGACCTTCTCCAGGACAACCTTCGGAGCACCCTCGACGAGGTCCTTGGCCTCCTTCAGGCCGAGGGAGGTCAGGGCGCGCACCTCCTTGATGACGTTGATCTTCTTGTCACCAGCGGACTCGAGGACGACGTCGAACTCGTCCTGCGCGGCGGCCTCGTCGGCACCGCCCGCGGCACCGCCGGCGGCGGGGGCAGCGGCAACGGCAACCGGAGCAGCGGCGGTCACGCCGAAGGTCTCCTCGAACTGCTTCACGAACTCGGACAGCTCGATCAGCGTCATCTCCTTGAACGCGTCGAGCAGCTCGTCAGTGCTGAGCTTCGCCATGGTGGCGTCTCCTTCTTGTTTCTTTGGCAGCGTCCCTTCCGGGGCGCCGCCGGGTTTCAGGTGGTGTGGTACGTCGGCCTGACGGATGCCGACTTCGTCGGCCACCCTCAATCGCCTCGGCACACGAGCAAGCTCGTCTGCGCTCGGCTCAATCGGGTCTCAGGCGTCGGCGGACTCGGCCTCGGGCGCCTCGGCGGGGGCGGCCTCGTCGGCAGCCTCCTCCGCGACGACCTCAGCGGCCGGGGTCTCCTCGGCAGCGGCCGGAGCACCGGCACCACCTGCGAGGATCGAGGGGTCCTCCTGCGCCTTGGCCTGCAGGGCGCCGGCGAGCCGGGCAGCCTGCGAGAGCGGGGCGTTGAGGAGGTAGACGGCCTGGGAGAGCGAGGCCAGCATCGCGCCGGCCAGCTTGCCCAGGAGCACCTCGCGCGACTCGAGATCGGCCAGCTTGGCGATCTCGGCCGGGTCGAGGAGGTTGCCGTCCAGAACGCCGCCCTTGATGACGAGGGCGGGGTGGGCCTTGGCAAAGTCACGCAGGCCCTTGGCGGCCTCGACGACATCGCCCTTGATGAAGGCGATGGCGGTCGGGCCGGTGAGGAGCTCGTCGAAGCCCTCGATGCCCGCCTCAGAAGCGGCGAGCTTGGCCAGCGTGTTCTTGACCACGGCGTAGTTGGCGTTCGCACCGAGGGAGCGACGCAGCGTCTGCAGCTCCTTGACGGTGAGACCGCGGTACTCGGTCAGCACAGCGCCTGCGGACCCACTGAACTCGCCAGTGATCTCCGCGACGGCGGCCTGCTTGTCTGCCCGCGCCATGGGTCTCCTTCCGGATCGGGTGAGACCACGTGTCTGCCCGGCTCCGAAATGACGATCGCCCCGGGCACAGGCTCCGGGGCGAGAACACGGGCGACGGGCTGCGTCGCGCGGCACTGCTTCGAATCCTGCGCGGGTCGCCCTCTCGGGACCTTCGATCACCCCTGCCGGAGCAGGACTGACGACCAGCGGTCTCTGGTTTCAGGGAGCAAGACTACGGGCGCCCGGGCGACGTACCAAATCGTGGGTGCTGGCACGATGGACCCTGTGACGACGCTGACCCAGGCCTCCCCCGAAGACCTCGCCGAGCGGCTCGCCGCCGCTCGTGCCGACTACGCCTCGCTGCAGGCCACGGGCCTGAAGCTGGACCTCACCCGTGGCAAGCCGGGCGTCGACCAGCTCGACCTCTCCGACGGCCTGCTCGCGCTGCCGTCGACGACGAAGGACCGGGCCGGTGTGGACGTGCGCAACTACGGCGGCCTCGAGGGCCTGCCCGAGATGCGCGAGATCTTCGCCGACCTGCTCTCGGTCAGCCCCGAGCAGGTCGTCGCGGGCGGCAACTCGAGCCTGTCGATGATGTACCAGGTCGTCAGCTGGCTGCTGCTCAAGGGCGGCCCCGACTCGCCCCGTCCGTGGAAGGACGAGCCGGTCGTGAAGTTCATCTGCCCCGTGCCGGGCTACGACCGTCATTTCACGATGCTCGCCGAGCTGGGCATCGAGATGGTGACGGTGCCGATGCACGAGGACGGCCCCGACGTCCCGGCGGTCCGCGCGCTCGTGGCCGACCCGGCGGTGAAGGGCATGTGGCTGGTGCCGACGTACGCCAACCCCACGGGATCGGTGTGCTCCACCGAGGTGGCGGCAGAGCTGATGGCGATGGACACCGCGGCCCCGGACTTCCGGATCCTCTGGGACAACGCGTACGCCGTCCACCACCTCACCGAGGTGGAGGTCAAGAGCGCCGACGCGCTCGGCCTGGCGTCCGTATCGGGGCACCCGAACCGCCCGATCATGTTCGCCTCGACCTCGAAGATCACCTACGCCGGCGCCGGCGTCGCGTGCCTGGCGGCCTCCGCAGAGAACGTCGCCTGGTACCTCCAGCGCCTCGGCTTCGCGGCGATCGGCCCGGACAAGGTCAACCAGCTGCGCCACGTGGAGTTCTTCGGCGACGCCGACGGCGTACGCGCCCACATGCGCAAGCACCGCGACCTGATCGCCCCGAAGTTCGAGGCCGTGCAGAAGGCGCTGACCTCGCGCCTCGACGGTCTCGGCATCGCGACCTGGAGCCGGCCGATCGGCGGCTACTTCGTCGACCTCAACGTCCTCGACGGCACGGCCGCGCGCACCGTCCAGCTCGCCAAGGAGGCCGGCATCGCCCTCACGCCGGCCGGGTCGGCGTTCCCTCACGGCAACGACCCCGACGACCGCAACATCCGGCTCGCCCCGACCTTCCCGTCCCTGGCCGACGTGGAGACCGCGATGGCCGGGGTGGCGGTGTGCGTCGAGCTCGCCGCGCTGGAGCACCTCACCGCCTGAGCACGGGCGGCAGGTACGCCGCCCCCGCCTGCTCGTCGCGCACGCCGGCGATGTCGCCGGGGTTCGCGATGCCGCAGTGCTTGAGCGACAGGCACCCGCAGCCGATGCAGGAGTCGAGGCCGTCGCGAAGCCGCTGCAGCGCGCGCATCTGCTCGTCGAGGCGGGCTCGCCAGTGGTCGGAGATCCGTGCCCAGTCGGCCTTGGTCGGGGTGCGGTTCTCCGGGAGCCGGGCCAGCTCTGCGCGGGTCTCCTCCAGGGTGAGCCCGATGTTGCCCGCCGCACGGATGAACGCCAGTCGGCGCAGCACGGCCCGCTCGTACTGCCGGCGCCCGCCGGGCGTCCGTGTCGCCGAGATGAGCCCCCGCTCCTCGTAGAAGCGCAGCGCCGAGGGTGCGTAGCCGCTGCGCTGGCTGACCTGGGTCACCGTCATCCGGTCGTGCCGATCCATGACGCTCCTCGAGAGTGGTCCCTTGAACTCAAGTTAACTTGAACTTCAACACTGACAGGGAACTCATCTTCGATCAAGGAGGAAGCCATGTCAGTGGCTCTTGTGACCGGCGGTTCGGCCGGTCTCGGCCGGGCGCTCGTCGCCGGCCTGGTCCAGCAGGGCTGGACCGTCATCACCGACGGACGGGACGCGGACCGGCTCGCGGCCGCGAGCGGACCCGGCGTCGTCGCCATCCCGGGCGACATCACCGACGCCGACCACCGCGCACGTCTCGTCGCCGAGGCCCGAGGGGCCGGGCGGCTCGACCTGCTCGTGCACAACGCGAGCACGCTCGGCCCCACCCCGCTCCCCCGGCTGGAGCGGATCACCGCCGACGACCTCCAACGCACGATGCGCACCAACGTCGGCGCACCGCTGATCCTCACCGGCGAGCTGCTGCCGCTCCTCGTCGCGAGCGACGCGGTCCTGGTCGGCATCACCTCCGACGCAGCCGCCGAGCACTACGACGGCTGGGGCATGTACGGCGCGTCGAAGGCGGCCCTCGAGCACGTCGTCCTGCAGTACGCCGCCGAGAACCCCGCCCTCACCGGCTACGCGATCGACCCCGGGGACCTCCGGACGGCGATGCACCAGGCGGCGTTCCCCGGCGAGGACATCTCGGACCGGCCGTTGCCCGAGACGGTCGTCCCGCGGCTGCTCGCGCTGCTCGAGGCGCGCCCGCCGTCCGGCCGCTACCGAGCGGCCGACCTGCCCGAGCCGGTGACGACGTGAGTCGCCTCGCCGAGGCCCCGGGCGTGACCTTCGCCGAGCGACCGGACGCGACCGCCACGGCTCCGCCCGAGCTCCGTGGCCGGTCCCGCGACGACGTACGGCTGCTCGTGGCGCGGCCGGACCGGGTCGAGCACACCCGCTTCGCCCACCTGGCCGAGCAGCTCGACCCCGGCGACCTGCTCGTGGTCAACGACAGCGCGACCGTGCCGGGACAGGTCGACGCCGAGCTCGCCGGCCGCGGGCCGGTGGTGCTGCACGTCGCGACCCGGCTGGACGACGGAACCCGGGTGGTCGAGCTGCGGACCTCCCCGAGCGCCGACCGAGCGGTGCTCGACGCCACCCCGGGCGCCACGGTCCGGGCCGACGACGTGACGATCACCCTGCTGGCGCCGTACCCGTCGGCGTCCTCGCCGACCGGAGCGGGCAACCGCCTGTGGCGGGCCAGCGTGGTCGGCGACCTCTCCCGCCTGCTCGCCGCTCACGGCCGGCCGATCGCCTACGGATACCTCGACCGGCGGTACCCCCTGGCGGCGTACCAGAGCATCTTCTCGCTCGTCCCGGGCAGCGCCGAGATGCCGTCGGCGGCGCGACCGTTCACCCACGCCCTCGCCGACCGGGTACGCCGACGCGGCGTGGCCATCGCAGCGATCACGCTGCACACCGGGGTCAGCTCCCAGGAGGCCGGCGAGGCGCCGCAGGACGAGTGGTTCGCCGTACCGGCAGCCACCGCGGCACTGGCCAACGCCGCGCTGCGCCGTGGGGGCCGGATCGTCGCGGTCGGCACGTCGGTGACCCGGGCACTGGAGTCGGCGGAGGTCGACGGTCGGGTCGTCGCCGCGAGCGGCTGGACCCACCGGGTGATCACCCCGGGCGACCCGCCGCACGTCGTCCGCGGCCTGGTCACCGGCTGGCACGACCCGGGCGCCTCCCACCTGCTGCTCGTCGAGGCGGTCGCCGGCACCGCGCTGGCGCAGCGGGCGTACGACGCCGCCGTGGCCGAGGGCTACCTGTGGCACGAGTTCGGCGACAGCGCCCTGCTCCTCCCCTGAGCTGCCGAAACCCGGGTTTGTAACGTCCGAGACCCGCCTCTGTCGCTGCGACAGAGGCGGGTCTCGGACGTTACAAACCCGGGTTTCGGCGGAGGATCAGGCCTCGTCCTCGACCGCGACGTTCTTGACGCGGTTGGGGTCGACCTGGACACCGGGGCCCATGGTCGTGGAGACGGTGACCTTCTTCAGGTAGCGGCCCTTGGAGCTGGCCGGCTTGAGACGCAGCACCTCCTCGAGGGCAGCGGCGTAGTTCTCGGCGAGCGCCTGCTCGGAGAAGGACGCCTTGCCGATGATGAAGTGCAGGTTCGCGTGCCGGTCGACCCGGAACTCGATCTTGCCGCCCTTGATGTCGGTCACGGCCTTGGCCGGGTCCGGGGTGACGGTGCCGGTCTTCGGGTTCGGCATGAGGCCGCGCGGGCCGAGGACGCGGGCGACCTTGCCGACCTTGCCCATCAGGTCCGGGGTCGCGACGACGGCGTCGAAGTCGAGCCAGCCGCCGGCGATCTTGTCGATAAGCTCGTCGCCACCGACGTAGTCGGCGCCGGCCTCACGGGCGGCCTCGGCCTTGTCGGCGTTGGCCAGCACGAGGACGCGGACGGTCTTGCCCGTGCCGTGCGGCAGGGAGACGGTGCCACGGACCATCTGGTCGGCCTTGCGCGGGTCGACACCCAGGCGCATGGACACGTCGACGGTCTCGTCGAACTTCTTCTTGGACGCGGCCTTGGCGATCTTGATCGCGGCCAGCGGGGCGAAGAGCTCGTTCTTGTCGAACGTCTCGGCCGCCGCGCGGTAGGTCTTGCTGCGCTGCATGATGTGTTCCTTCAAGTAGGTGAGGAGATGTGGTCAGCGGGCCAGCGCGGCCCTTCCACAGGGGTTTCAGTCGGTGGTGACGCCCATCGAGCGCGCGGTGCCCTCGATGATGAGCATCGCTGCGTCGATGTCGTTGGCGTTGAGGTCCGGGAGCTTCGTGGTGGCGATCTCGCGGATCTGGTCCTTGGTCAGCTTGCCGACCTTGTCCTTGTGCGGAACCGACGAACCCTTGGACAGACCGGCGGCCTTCTTGATCATCTCGGCGGCCGGCGGCGTCTTCGTGATGAAGTCGAAGGAACGGTCCTCGTAGATGGTGATCTCGACGGGGATCACGTTGCCACGCATGGCCTCGGTCTGCGCGTTGTACGCCTTGCAGAAGTCCATGATGTTGACACCGTGCGGACCGAGGGCGGTACCGACCGGCGGAGCGGGGGTGGCCGAGCCGGCCTGCAGCTGCACCTTGACCAGCGCGGCGATCTTCTTCTTGGGAGGCATTCCCTTGTTCTCTCTTTCTGTCTCGTGGTCATGACGAGGCGTACGACGTACGTCTCTGCCACCTGCTGGACCGCGTCACGCGGCCCGTTCAGCTCAGACCTTCTGAACCTGGCTGAAGCTCAGCTCGACCGGGGTCTCCCGGCCGAAGATCTCGACCAGCGCCTTGACCCGCTGGGCCTCGGCGTTGATCTCGGTGATGGTCGCGTGGAGCGTCGCGAACGGGCCGTCGACGACCATGACGGAGTCGCCGACACCGAAGTCCGCGACCTCGATCGGCTTCTTGGCGGTCGGCGCCGCGGGGCCACCGGTGGAGGCGGCAGCGGCGGCCTCGGCCTCGGCGGCAGCAGCGGTCACGACGGCCGGGGCGAGCATGTTCTCGACCTCGGTCATGCTCAGCGGGACCGGCTGGTGGCTGTGGCCGACGAAGCCGGTCACCGACGGGGTGTGCCGCACGGCGGCCCAGGACTCGTCGGTGAGGTCCATGCGGACCAGCACGTAGCCGGGGAGAACGGTGCGCTTGACCATCTTGCGCTGGCCGTTCTTGATCTCCGCGACCTCCTCGGTGGGGACCACGATCTCGTGGATGTAGTCCTCCATGTTGAGGGAGTGGATGCGGTTCTCGAGGTTCTGCTTCACCCGGTTCTCCATGCCGGAGTAGGTGTGCACGACGAACCACTCGCCCGGTTTGGCCCACAGCTCGCGGCGGAACGCCTCGAGCGGGTCCTCGGCAGCAGCGTCGTCCGTGGCGTCCTCGACGTCCTCGACAGCGGCGATCTCGTCGGACTCCTCGACGTCGACGGTCTCGTCGACCTCGACGGTCTGCTCGCCCTCGTCGGCGGCCTCGGTGTCGAGGTCCGCGACGTCGTCCGCGATCTCGACGGCGTCGACCTGGTCGGCCGCCTCGTCGATTCCGGACGCCGAGTCGTACTGCTCCGACACGTGTTGCTCCATCAGGTTGCGGGGATTACGGGTTGTTGCTCTTCGAGCCGCCGAAGACCTCGAACGCCACCTTGCCCAGACCGAGGTCGAGCAGCGAGACGAGCGCGATCATGAACAGCACGAACGCCATGACGACGAAGAAGTAGGTGACCAGCTGGTCGCGCGTCGGCCAGACGACCTTGCGCAGCTCGGCAACGATCTGCCGGTAGAAGGTCACCGGGCCGGTGCGCTTGTCGGCCGGCTTGCTGCCCGACCGGTCACCGCGGACTACGGGGGCGTCCGACACGCTCCTTCACCCTTCCTTCTCATCGTCGTTCATTCGCAGGGCACGAGGGACTTGAACCCCCAACCTTCGGTTTTGGAGACCGATGCTCTGCCAGTTGAGCTAGTGCCCTCCGAGACTGACCCCGGTGGAGCTGCACCCGATCGAGGGCGCGACTCACCATGTGGGGAAAGCCACCGGAGCGAGTCTACGCATAGCGGGCAACGCCGACCAATCGGAGGCTCGTCGTGGGGGACGCCCCTAGGATGGCGCGACCATGGTGAGCGCGACGACGGGCAGGGATCTGCGACTGCTGCCGAAGGCGCACCTGCACCTGCACTTCACCGGCTCGATGCGACACGCCACGCTGCTCGAGCTCGCCGAGCGCGACGGCATCAACCTGCCCGACCAGCTGGTCAGCCAGTGGCCGCCACAGCTCTCGGCCGCGGACGAGAAGGGCTGGTTCCGGTTCCAGCGCCTGTACGACGTGGCGCGCTCGGTCGTCCGCACCGAGGACGACGTGCGCCGGCTGCTGCGCGAGGCCGCCGAGGACGACGTACGCGACGGTGGCCGGTGGCTGGAGATCCAGGTCGACCCCAGCGGGTACGCCGCACGCTTCGGCGGCATCACCGCGTTCACCGACCTGGCCATCGACGCGGCCGCCGAGGCCACCGCCCTGACCGGGCTGCCGGTCGCGATCGTGATCGCGGCGAACCGCACCCGGCACCCGCTCGACGCCCGCACGCTCGCCCGCCTCGCCGCGCAGTACGCCGGTCGGGGCGTGGTCGGCTTCGGCCTGTCCAACGACGAGCGCCGGGGCGACACCGCGGCGTTCGCGCCGGCGTTCGCGATCGCCGAGCGGGCCGGATTGCTCCTGGCCCCGCACGGGGGCGAGCTGTGCGGCCCCGACCACATCCGCACCTGTCTCGACGCGCTGCACGCCGACCGGCTGGGGCACGGGGTCCGCTCGGCCGAGGATCCGCGCCTGCTCGACCGGATCGTCGAGCGCGGCGTCGCGCTCGAGGTCTGCCCGACCTCGAACGTGGCACTCGGGGTCTACTCGGACCTCACCTCGGTGCCGCTGCCGACGCTGCTCGCGGCCGGCGCGACCGTGGCGCTGGGCGCCGACGACCCGCTGCTGTTCGGCTCGCGGCTCGCGGGCCAGTACGCCACCATGCGTGCCGCGCACGAGCTGCCCGACGAGACCCTCGCCGAGCTCGGCCGGATGTCGCTGCGGGCCAGCCGCGCGCCGTCCGACGTACGGGACGCGGCGCTGGCGGACGTGGACGCCTGGCTCGCTACCGCGCCGGGCTGATCTCGTCGTACGGCGGAGCGCCGACGCCGGTCACGGCGACGTTCCCCCACGGGTCGTGCTCGGCGAGCCGGACCGCCGCCGAGAGCGACCCGATCCGCAGCTCGCCGCTCGTGGCGCCGCCGGTCTTGAGCGCGTCGACGGCCGGCGCGGCCTGGATCCGGCCGTACCAGTGCGTGCGGCCGTCGAGCGGCTCGAAGTGGTCCGCCAGGTCGACGTCGACCTCCAGCGCGGTCTCTCCCACGACGAGCAGCGCCGGGCCGCGGTACCCCTCGTCCTCGGCCGGCGGGACGAAAGGCTCCCGGCGGGCCTTGGGGCGGCTCACCGGAGGTACCCGGCGCGGCGCCACATCCGGCGGGCGAACCGACCCATCAGGCCGTTCTCCTCGAGGAACTCCGCGAGCGAGGCGAAGCCGTCGACCTTGATGTCGGCGAAGTGCGGGTTGGCCCGCGCCTCGCGCACCGCCCGCTCGACGTCGAGGCCGGCGCGACGGTAGATCGTGGGGTTGGTGAACGCGACGCCGAAGAACAGGGCGGCGAGGCCGTGGGCGTTGCCGACCAGGAACCGCTCGCGCCGACCCATCTGCACACGCTCGTGCACGACGCCCTCCCGGGCGAACCGGATGTGCCGGGCCTCCTCGGTCACGTGGATGCGCATCACCTGCGAGATGTAGGGCTGCAGCTCGGGGTCGTTCATCCACTTGCGCTGCCAGGCGTCGAACATCTCCTCGCCGACGAGGGCACCGACCCAGAGCATCGCACCACCGAGGAGGAACGGCAGCCGGGCCGCGACCACGCGCTCCCAGCGACGCAGGTTGTACATCCGCGCGCCCGAGTGGGCGATCGCCTTGCCGAACATCGTCATGTGCCGGCACTCGTCGCCCATCTCGGTGAGTGCGTAGTGGGCGAAGGGCGAGGTGTGGTCCTCGCTGAGCAGCCGGTGCAGGATCCCGCGGTTGAGCACGTTCTCGAACCACAGGCCGACCGAGAGGATGTTGGCCATCTCCTGTCGAGACAACTCGATCCGCTGCGCCTCGCTGAGCTCCTCCCAGTACGCCGTGCCGTAGAGGCTGATCAGCTGCGGCGGCAGGAAGTACTTGTCGGGGTCGAGCGGCGCGGCCCAGTCGATGGCGACCTCGGGTCGGTAGGAGCGGCGTACCGAACCGCTGTTGAGCCGCTCCGCGACCACGTCGGGGTCGAGGGCGGCGCGGGTGGTGCGGGGCGTTGCTCGGGTGGCGGACATCGGTTCCCTCTCCGGCAGGTTGTTGACGAAGTCTTGCATTTCGTAAACAACTCTTCAAGGACCTCCGCTGGCTACGATGCGGGCATGGCGAGCACCCCGGCACCGCTCCGCCCGGGCCCGGCCGGGCCGGACCGCGCCGCCGAGCTGCGCGACCGGATCCTCGACGCTGCCGTGGCGTGCATCCTCAAGGAGGGCCTGAACGCCCGGCTGCACGCGCTCATCGCCCAGCGCGCCGGCGTGTCCCGCCCCACGGTCTACAAGTACGTCGGCGACCAGGACGCCGTGCTCGCCGGGCTGGTCGACCGCGAGATCGACCGCTTCTTCGCCGTGGTGCTGCCCCTGCTGCGGGTGGGCGAGGACGTGGTGCCCGACCTGATCGACGGGATCACCCTGATCGTCGACTACGCCCACCGCCACGAGCTGCTGCAGATCGCCCTGCGCGACCATCCCGAGATCGTCCTGCCCGCGCTGACGACCCGATCGGGACCCGTGCTGGAGCGCTGCCAGGCGCTCTTCGCGCGGCCGCTGGCCCAGGCCCTCGCGCTCGCGGACGAGGAGGACGCCCGGATCGTCACGGAGTGGCTGTTCCGGGTGATCGTCTCGCTGATCACCACGCCCGGCTCGGTCGGTCAGGCATCCGAGGACGTGCGGGCCCACGTGACCCGGCTGCTCACGGTGATCGGGGTCAGAGAGCGCAACCGAGCATGACCGGCTCGTTGACGAGCTCGATGCCGTAGGCCTTCTCCACCCCGGCCCGGACCTCCCGGGCGAGGTCGAGCAGGTCGGCCGTCGTGGCGTCTCCGCGGTTGGTGAGGGCCAGGGTGTGCTTGGTCGACAGCGAGACGCGGTCGTTGCCGTGGCCCTTGGCAAAGCCGGCGTGCTCGATCAGCCAGGCCGCGCTGGTCTTCACGGTCCCGTCGCCCTGGGGGTACGCCGGTGCGCCCTCCGGGACGCGCTCGGGCTCGACCACGGGGTTGGTGAAGAACGAGCCGGCGCTCCAGGTGTCGTGGTCGGCCGGATCGAGGACCATCCCCTTGCCAGCGCGCAGCGCGAGCACGGCCTCCCGGACCTCGGCCACGCCGGCCCGCTGCCCGACCTCGACGCCCAGGGCGCGGGCCAGCTCGGCGTACGCGATGGGGGCGGAGGTGTCGCCCACGGGCAGCTGGAAGGTGACGTCGAGGACGACGTGGCGACCGCCGGAGTCGTCGGCGGGGTCGTAACGGTCGGCCTTGAAGCGCGAGGTGCGGTAGGCGAAGCCGCAGTCGGCCGCGGCGAAGGTGCGGACGCCGTGCAGCTTGCGGTCCCAGACCCGTACCCGGGCGATCGTCTGTGCGACCTCCTGGCCGTAGGCGCCGACGTTCTGGATCGGCGTCGCGCCGACGGTGCCAGGGATGCCCGAGAGGGCCTCGACGCCCACCCAGCCGCTCTCGACGGCGCGTGCGACGAACGCGTCCCAGGACTCGCCGGCGGCCACCGTCACGAGCACTCCCCCGCAGACCGAGGTGCGGGTGCGGTCGGTGGTGTCGGAGTCACTCGCGATCCCCGTGGTCGCGACCTCGACGACGGTCCCGGCGAAGCCCTCGTCGGCCACCACGAGGTTGCTCCCGCCGCCCAGCACCAGCACCGGCTCGCCGGCCCGGTCGGCCTCGTCCACGGCCGCGACCAGCTCCTGCTCGGTGGTCGCGCGCACCCAGCGGCGGGCGGGGCCGCCCAGGCGGAGGGTGGTGTGGTCGGCCAGCCTGTCGGTCATGTGCAGAGCCTAGGGAACGCGAAAGGCCCGATCCCCGAGGGACCAGGCCTTCCGAGAAGACGAATCAGATCAACGCGTCTCGCGGTGCGCGGTGTGCTTGCGGCACCGCGGGCAGAACTTCGCCAACTCCAACCGGTCGGGGTCGTTGCGGCGGTTCTTCTTGGTGATGTAGTTCCGCTCCTTGCAGTCCACGCACGCGAGCGTGATCTTGGGGCGAACGTCGCTGCTCTTGCTGGCCACTGGAAGTCCTCGGTTCTTGGTTTGCTTCTGAATCGCGGTAGCGGGATGGGGGATCGAACCCCAGACCTCACGATTATGAGTCGTGCGCTCTAACCGTCTGAGCTACCCCGCCACATGAGGAGGGCGCCGACCGCGCCTCGCGACACGGGTTGGCGCCCTATCTCCGAGCCCCCTGTCCGGATTGAACGGACGACCCCTTCCTTACCATGGAAGTGCTCTACCACTGAGCTAAGGGGGCAACGCCGGGAAACACTACAGCCGCCGAACCTCGGCGCAAAATCCGCGGTCCCACCTGGGGATTCAGGCCGTGTTCACGCCGTGATCCGGGCGAACGGGCGGGCCGCCTCGAGCTCGTAGGCGAGCTCCACCAGGGTGGCCTCCTGGCCGGCCGCGGCGCCGAACATCATGCCCTGGGGCAGGCCCGTCGAGGTGGTGGCGAGGGGCAGCGAGATCGCCGGCGCACCCGTGCCGTTCTGGAGCGGCGTGAAGGCCACCCACTGCAGCAGGCGCTCCATGATGACCTCGTAGTCCTGGGTCGGGTCCAGCCAGCCGACGAGCGGTGTGGACATCGCGAGCGTGGGGGTGAGCGCCACGTCGTACTTCTGGTGGAAGAGGTCGGACTGGGCGGCCGTCCGCTTCAGCCGACCGATCGCCCCGGGCAGCCGATGCAGGTTGCGGCGGGCGTGGCGGTCCAGGCCGCGGGTCAGGTTGTCGAGCCGCGAGGGGTCGAAGCTGCGCCCGTGCATCAGCCGGCCGCCCCGGACCATGGCGGTGGCCAGGAAGGCCCAGTAGAGGAGGAAGTCGTCGGCGTACGACGCGGCGACGGGCGGGTCGACCTCCTCGACCTCGTGACCGAGGCTCTCCAGCAGTCGGCCGACGTCCTGGGTGAGGGCCGTGACCTCGGGGTCGGCGGAGTGACCCAGCCCGGTCGTGTTGAGGGCGATCCGGAGCCGCTTGCGGCCCGGCCGGGTCAGGTCGCCGATCGGGGCCAGCGCGACGTTGCGGTAGACGCGCTCGGCCTCGCGCAGGAAGGCAGCGGTGTCCCGCACGCTGCGGGTCACGACGCCGTCCTGGACGATCCGGACCGGCATGTCGCGCATCGTCCTGTCCTGGGCGAAGCGGTTCCGGGTGGGTTTGAGCCCGACCAGCCCGTTGACCGAGGCCGGGATCCGGATCGAGCCGCCGCCGTCGTTGGCGTGGGCGATCGGGACCGCCCCGGCGGCCACCAGCGCGGCCGACCCGGAGCTCGACGCGCCGGCGGTGTGGTCGGTGTGCCACGGCGTACGCACGGGGCCGAGGCGGGGGTGCTCGGCCGACGCGGAGAAGCCGAACTCCGAGAGCCGGCTCTTCGCGATCGGGACCAGGCCGGTGGCCAGGTACATCTTCGCCCAGTCGCCGTCGACCTTGGCCGGCCTGGGCGTCCACGCGTCCGTGCCCTGCAGGGTCGGGACGCCGGCGAGGTCGACGTTGTCCTTCACCAGGGTGGGTACGCCGGCGAAGTAGCCCGGCCGCGGGTCGCGGGCCTCCGCGCGGGCGCGGTCGTAGAGCGAGCACGCCACGGGGTTGAGCGCACCCGCGACCTTCTCCACCCGGCTGATGGCGGCCTCGACGACCTCACCGACACCGACCTCGTGCCGGTGCAGTGCCTCCACCAGCCCCACCGCGTCGAGGTCGCCCAGCGCGTCGTCTCCGAAAGCGTGCACTCGCATGGTGCGAGGGTAGTCACCAGAGCCAGAGTGCGAGGAGGGGGACGAGCGCGCTGATCAGGAGCGCGGTCAGCCCCATCGCGAGCCCGGTGAAGGCACCCTCGGTCTCAGTCTCGCGCAGCATCCGGGAGGCCCCGACGCCGTGCGAGACGGCGCCCATGGCCAGGCCGCGGGCGCGGTGGTCGCGGACCCGGAGCAGGTTCAGGGTCGCCGGGCCCGCGACCGCCCCGACGATGCCGATCACGATGGCGAAGACCGCCGCGAGCGGCGGGAGCCCGCCGAGCCGGTCGCTGACCGCGATCGCGACCGGGGTGGTGACCGACTTGGTGGCCAGGGTCTTCTGCAGGACCACGTCGGCGCCGGTCCAGCGAGCCAGCAGGACGGCGCTGGTGATCGAGACGACGGCGCCCAGCGTCAGCGCCGTCAGCATCGGGAGGACGAACCCGGTCAGCCGGTGCGCCTGCCGGTGCAGCGGGATCGCCAGCGCGACCGTGGCCGGCCCGAGCCACACCGAGACGAGCGTGGCGGAGACCTTGTAGTCGTCGTACGGGACGTCGAGGAGGTGCAGCGCCACGCCCACGAGCACGACGGCGACCAGCACCGGTTGCGCGAGGGCGTGCCCGCCGCTGCGGCGCTGGACCCAGCGCCCGAGCTGGTAGCCGGCGAGGGTGATGCCGACCAGGCCCAGCGGGGAGACGAGGACGTCGTGCAGGGCGGTGAGCGGATTCGTCATCGCGGCCGCCCGAACCGGCTGTCCAGCCAGGTCGCCGACCAGCCGACCACGACGAGCCCGAGGAACCACGAGCCACCGAGGGCGAGGGCGATCGGGACGGCGTGGTCGCGGAGCAGAGTCAGGTAGGCGACGACGCCCACCCCGGCGGGGATGAAGAAGAGCTGCAGGTGGCCGAGCAGGGCGGTGGCGGAGCGGACGATGGGCGCGTCGTCCGGCGTACGACGCCAGCGGAGCCAGCCGAAGCACAGCAGCATGCCGATCACCGTGCCGGGCACGGGCAGGTCGAGGACCTCGGCGATCAGCTCACCGGCCAGCTGGAAGCCGACGAGCCACGCGAGCCCGGTGATCATCGCGTCCCGCGGCGGTGGCAGCCGACCAGGTGCGGGTCGAAGATGCCGATCGCCTGCATCAGCGCGTACATCGTGGTCGGCCCGACGAAGACGAAGCCCTCCTTCTTCAGCGCCTTCGCGAGCGCGACCGACTCGGGCGAGGAGACGAGCCACTCGGCTGCCGTCGTGGGTGCCGGGTCGCGCTCGGGCGCGAAGCCGAGGACGAGCTCCTCCAGGCCGCCGCGCTCGCGCAGGTCGACGGTGGCCCGCGCGTTCGTGATCGTGGCCTCGATCTTGCGGCGGTTGCGCACGATGCCCGGGTCCTGCAGCAGGCGCTCCACGTCGACGTCGTCGTACGCCGCGATCGCCTCGGCGTCGAAGTCCTGGAAGGCCGCGCGGAAGCCCGGCCGCTTGGCCAGGATGATCGCCCAGGACAGACCGGACTGGAACGCCTCCAGCGTCATCCGCTCCAGGTACGCCGCCTCGCCGCTGACCCGCAGGCCCCACTCGGTGTCGTGGTAGTCGCGCATCGGCCCCGGGCCACCGGCCCACGGGCAGCGCGCGACGCCGTCCTCCCCGATCTCCACCATCCGAGCGAGCCGATCAGGACCGGCTGCGCAGCCGCGCGTTCGGCAGGACCGGCGCCGGGATCGGCGGCAGGTGGTCGCCGACCACGACCCCGAACCGACCCGGCTCTACCTCCTGGCTGTCGGCCACCACCGTGCCGTACGGCGCGACCTGGGCCTGCCACTCCTCGCGGAAGGCCACGACCTCCTCGTGGGTGCGGCCCACGAAGTTCCACCACATCACGATCTGCTCGCCGAACGGCGGGCCGCCGAGCACCAGGACCCGGGCACCCGCGGCTCCGGCGTACAGCTCGATCGCGTCGGAGCCGGGCGCGACGTACGCCAGCTCGGCGTACTCCGTGGGCTGCTCGGCCACCTGCAACGAGCCCTGGTCGACCAGCACCCCGTGCTCGTAGGTCGGGTCCACGGCCAGCTCGAGCCGCGCACCCGGGTCGAGCACCAGCTCGGCGCCGAGCAGCGGGGTGAAGGTGCGCATCGGCGAGGTGTCGCCCAGCAACGACCCGAGGAAGACGCGGGCCCGCCAGCCCTCACCGGAGACCTCGGCGGGGGCGTAGTGCTCGAAGCCGGGCTCGGTGAACCGGTCGCCGTCCGGCAGCGCCACCCACAGCTGCGCCCCGTGCAGGGTCGTGGTCTCCGGGGTGGAGATCTCGGAGTGGCTGATGCCCCGGCCGGCGGTCATCAGGTTGACCTCGCCGGGCAGCACCTGGCCGACCGTGCCGGCGCTGTCGCGGTGGGTGATCTCGCCCTGGAAGAGCCAGCTGACGGTCTGCAGCCCGGTGTGCGGGTGCGGGGCGACGTTCATGCCGCCGCTCTCGGTCACCTCGTCGGGGCCGTAGTGGTCGACGAAGCACCAGGCACCGATCAGCGAGCGCTGGCGGGACGGGAGGGTGCGGCGTACCCGCATGGCGCGGGGACCTCCCAGCGGGACGTCGCGGGGCGTCAGGATCTCGGTGCCGCGGGCGTCGTCGCCTCCGCAGACCATCTCCTCCGGGCGGGCCTCGGGGTTGCTCACCGCGCCATTCTCGCCTGCGCCACCGACGTCAGGCGACCTCTACCTGCACGTCGCGGTCCGTTCACCCGCACCCGGGAGCCTGCCCCCATGCGCATCGCCCAGCTCGCCAACTTCGTCGGGGCCTCCTCGGGCGGGATGAAGACCGCCCTCGCGGAGCTCGGCAGGGGGTACGTCGCGGCCGGCGCCGACCGACTCCTCGTGGTCCCCGGCCCGGTGGACCGGATCACGGAGACCGAGCACGGGACCGTCGCGCAGGTGCGCGCCCCCAAGGTCGGCGGTGGCTACCGGCTGATCGTCGAGCCGTGGCGGCTGGTGGACGTGCTCGACCGGTTCCAGCCGACCTCGATCGAGTGGAACGACAAGCTGACGCTGCTGCCGGTGGCGTGGTGGGCCCGTCGCGCCGGCGTCCGCACCGTGTGCCTGTCGCACGAGCAGCTCACCGACATGTTCACGATGCGCAGCGGGAAGCCGACCACGTCACGGGTCTCGATCGCGGTCGTGAACCGGCTGGTGGTGCGGTCGTTCGACACCCTGGTGGTGACCTCGCGCTACGCGCAGGAGGAGTTCCAGCGGCTCGCCGACGCGGTCGACTGCCCCATCGAGCGGGTGCCGCTCGGTGTCGACCTGGAGACCTTCCGCCCGCACGTCATCGGGGACGTCGGGGACGAGCCCGGGGTGCTCAAGCTCGCGTACGTCGGCCGCCTCTCCCGGGAGAAGTCGCCGCACCTGGCGGTCGCGACCGCGGTGGAGCTGCACCGCCGCGGCGTACCGGTGCGGCTGGACGTGTACGGCGAGGGTCCGCACCTGTGGGAGCTGCGCGAGATCGCGGGGGACGCACCCGTCCACTTCCACGGGTACGTCGACGGCCGGGTCGAGCTCGGCCGGCGGATCGCCGCCGCCGACATCGCGTTGTCGGTCTGCCCGGGCGAGACCTTCGGCCTCGCGGTGCTCGAGGCGCTGGCCTGCGGGACCCCGGTCGTGACGGCCGACCGCGGGGGCGCCCGCGAGCTGGTCGACGGGCGCTGCGGGGCGTGGGGCCGGCCGGACCCCGCGGGCCTCGCCGATGCGGTGCTGCGGCTCGCCCGCCGCCCCGAGGCCGGGCGACGCGCCGCCGCGCGGGCCAGGGCCGAGGAGTTCCCGTGGTCGCGGACCGTGGAGTCGATGCTCGCGATCCACGCGGGCGAGACGTCAGGAGACCGGCTGCGGGTGTCGGCCTGAGGGTGCCGCCCGACCGAGCAGCACCTGCCGGGCCCACAGGGCCAGCAGCACCGCGGCCAGGACCGCGACTCCCAGCACGATGGCCAGGTAGGCGCCGTGGAGCGAGGAGTCGAGCGGCGCCGTCAGGCCGGCGATGACCGACCCCGCCATGAGCACGTCGGTCGCTCGGCGCGAGGTCCGGGCGAGCGCGATCGGCGCGAGAAACGTCGGGACCACCAGCAGGTACCACAGGTGCACCACCGGCGAGAGCAGCACGAACGCGCCGACCGCGGTGGCCGTCGCCGCGACCGCCGCGCGCCGGTCGCCGGTCCGCGCGGTCAGGGTCGTGCGCACGAGAACGCCGGCCAGGGCCAGGGTCGCGAGGAGCCGCACGGCCGACCGGAACAGGTCAGGTGACGTGTCCAGACCGGCGCCGCGGGCGGCGAGGTCGAGCGCCTGCCCGAGCATCGTCGGGAGCGAGAGCACCGTGTTCAGCTCCCCCGGTACGGCAAGAGCGCCCACCCAGCCGTTGCCGAGACCGGTGACCACGCCGAGGACGAGCACGCCGGCGAGCGTCGTACCTCCCACGGCGGCGAGGTGCCGGACGCGGTGCCACGGGCCTGCGGCGACCGGGAGCGTCACGAGCGCGACGCCCAGGCACACGAGCCCTCCGGGCACCTTGACCGACGCGGCCAGCGTGGCGACCAGGGCGCCTGCGACCCATCCCCGCTCGACCGCCACGACGAGGGCGGCCGCCATCAGCCCGACCATGAGCAGGTCGTTGTGCAGACCACCCACCCCGTTCGCGATCATCAGGGGCGACACGACGACGAGCGCCACCGCGAGCGCCGGGTTGACCCCGACCCAACGGGCGAGCCGCGGCACCGACCACGCGAGCAGCGCCAGCCCGGCGAGCGCCACGAGCCGGTGGCCGACCACCAGCACCCACGGGTTGCCCGTGACCGAGGCCATCATCCGGCCGAGGAGGAGCGGGAGGGGCCCGTACGGCGTCACGGTGTGCATCCACATCGGGTCGACCGCCTGCAGGATCGGCGCGAGCGAGGTCGGCAGACCCGGCCCCTGCGCGACCAGCGCGTGCGGGCCGTAGGAGTAGGGGGAGAGCCCCGCGTGGGCGAGTGCGCCCTGAGCGGCGTACGACCAGCCGTCGCGGGAGAACAGCGGCGGGGCGACCAGGAGCGGCAGCGTCCAGACCACGGCGGCCGAGCGCACCAGGTCGACACCCTCGTCCCACCGGCTCGCGACGAGCGCCGCGGTCTCCCGGCACAGGTCCAGCCAGGCCCCGGCCAGGACGCCGAGGCCGACCAGCACGACGGACAGGCCGACCATCCGGCCGGCCTCGGACTGGCGCAGCGCGGCGAGCGTGGTGACGTGCGCGACGGGTGCCGACCGGGGCAGCGTCGAGACCACCAGTCCACCGAGCAGCACCAGCACGCTGCCCGTCAGCCCCCGTCGGATCACGCGCGTGACCGTAGGTCGCCCGGATGACCTCCCGGCGAACGCCGCGACGACGGCCGTCGACGCCTCGATGAGCGCCGGAATCATTCGCGCAACACCGCCCGAGCGGGCTGGGCGAGCACTAGCGTGATCGTCATGTCGACCACGCCCCCGCCGCCCCCGCCGTACGGCGGACCCCCGCAGCCGCCCTACGGCGCTCCCCCGCCCTCCCACGGCTGGGACCTCGGTGCGACCTTCAGCTGGGCGTGGGCGAAGTTCCAGGTGAACGCGGCACAGATGGTGCTCGCGACCGGGGCACTCTTCGTCGCGGCACTCGTGATCGGCGGCATCGGCTTCTTCCTGGCCAGCCTCGCGATCACGACCAAGAGCTACGTGTGCGACCCGACCAGCACGACCCTCGACTGCCACTGGACCGGTGGCACGCCCTTCTTCGTGACGATGCTGATCTACGTCCTCCTGGGCATCGTGCTGATGGTGGTCCAGCAGGTGTTCGCCGCCGGCATCGCGCGCGGCGCTCTCGGGGTGACGGCCGGACGGCCGTTCAGCGCGGCCGACGTCTTCCGGTTCGACACGAACGTCATCCTGACCGGCATCCTGGTGTCCGTGTTCAGCGGCGCAGCCGCGATCCTGTGCTACCTGCCGGGCATCGCGCTGTTCTGCATGATCTGCTGGGCGCCGTTCTTCGCGATCGACAAGGGGCTGGCGCCCATGGACGCGATCAAGGCCAGCTTCGCCATGGTGCGGTCGAACTTCTCGACGGCAGGTGTGTGGTTCCTCATCGGGCTCGTCATCTACCTCGCGGGCGAGGCCGTCTGCGGCGTCGGTCTGCTCGTCGCCGTACCGGTGATCGCACTCGGCAGCGCGTACACCTACCGGTTCCTCCAGGGCCAGCCGGTCACCGCCTGATGGGTCTGTTCACACCGGTCGCGATCCGACTCGGCTCGTTCTCGTGGATGCCGAGGCTGCTGCCGCAGATCACCTGGATCGACAAGCAGCTGCAGCGCTGGACGCGAGGGCGGGTCGGGTTCGTCGACCTGGCAGGCCTGCCGAGCCTGATGCTCACGGTGGCGGGGCGGAAGAGCGGGATCCCGCGCTCGACCCCGCTGCTGTGCGTGCCGTGGGAGGGAGGGTGGCTCATCGCCGGGTCCTCCTTCGGCGCGCCCAAGCCGCCGATGTGGGCGGCGAACCTGCGCGCCGCCTCGACCGTCACGGTCAGGTTCCGGCGCCGGGAGCACACCTGCACCTGGCGCGAGCTCGTCGGCGACGAGAAGCAGCGGGCCTGGGCGCACATGGTGACCGTGTGGCCGAACTACGACAAGTACGTCGAGTGGACCGACCGGGTGATCCCGGTCTTCCTGCTGACGCCCGCCTGACACCCGGTACCTCGGGGCCGGAGGTCGGTACCTGCGACCGAGTGGCGCGGCGGCTCCGCGACCTAGCGTCGAACGCATGGTCCGCACCGCCGCCTTCGTCCTGCTGGTCTGCTACTCGCTCGTGGTCGCCAACCTGACCCTCATGGACCCGTCGTCGGGCGAGTGGGCCTTCGGCAGCGCCGCACACCTGGCCGACCTGTTCTCCGGCGGTCGGATGGCCTGGAGCCAGACCGAGGTGCTCGCGAACGTGGCCCTGTTCGTGCCCATCGGCTTCCTGCTCGTCCTGCTCCTCGGGCGGGTGTGGCCGGCGGTCCTGCTGGGCGTCCTCGGCTCGGTGTTCATCGAGGTGGTGCAGGCCGAGCTCCTCCCGCTGCGGGTCGGCACGGCGACCGACGTGCTGCACAACGGGTACGGCGCCGCGATCGGCGCGCTGCTCGCGTCGCCGTACGCCCTGCTCCGGGTACGTCGCCCGGCCTGACCCTGCGAGGATCGACCCATGGAACAGACCCCGGTCGTCGTGCTCGACGGCGGACTGTCGACGGCGCTCGAGGAGCAGGGCGTGCGGCTCGACGGTCCGCTGTGGACCGCTCGCCTCCTCGCCGAGGAGCCGGACCGGATCCGCGCCGCCCATCGGGCCTACTTCGCCGCCGGTGCGCAGGTCGCCACGACCTCGACGTACCAGGCGAGCGTGGACGGCTTCGTCGCGGCCGGTCACGACCCCGACACCGCCCGCAGCCTGATCCGCCTCAGCGTCGAGCTCGCCCAGCAGGCCCGCGCGGAGCTCGCCGACCGCCCCGGACTGCTCGTCGCCGCCTCGGTCGGGCCCTACGGCGCCGTGCTCGCCGACGGATCCGAGTACCGGGGCCGCTACGGGGTGAGCCATTCGCACCTGCGCGCGTTCCACCGGTCGCGCCTGGAGGTCCTCGCGGAGACCGGTCCGGACCTCCTCGCCGTCGAGACGATCCCCGACGCCGTCGAGGCCGAGGTCCTCCGCGAGATCCTCGACGACCTCGCGATCCCCAGCTGGTTCTCCTACTCGGTCCGCGGAGCGACGACCTGCGCGGGCCAGCCCCTTGCCGACGCGTACGCCGTCCTGGCCGGGAGCGACGCGATCATCGCCGCCGGCGTCAATTGCTCGGACCAGGCGGACGTGCTCCCCGCGCTGGAGGAGGTGGCGCGCACCTGCCGGGTGCCGGGCGTGGCCTACCCCAACCGGGGCGGCACCTGGGACAGCGTCACCAAGAGCTGGTCGTCGAGCGTGCCGCTCGACCCTGCCCTGGTCGCGGCATGGGTGGAGGCCGGCGCCCGGTACGTCGGCGGGTGCTGCGGGACCGGGCCGGACGACGTACGGGTCCTGAGCGAGCAGCTCGCCGGCGCGTAGCTCGTCGGACCGGGTCGGTCGACAGCGAAAGAGCCCCTGGCCCTGCGTCTCCGCAGGCCAGGGGCCCTCCTCGTGAACCGTGGCAGGTGAAGGATTCGAACCTTCGAAGCTTTCGCGACGGATTTACAGTCCGCTCCCATTGGCCGCTCGGGCAACCTGCCTCGGGTGCCGTCCGGGCCTCCGTTTGGCGGCCGGACAACGAGGCGAAAGAATAGCGCAGCACCGACCGCCCCCGAAAATGGAGGACCCATGGCCGACTCGTCGTTCGACATCGTCAGCAAGCTCGACCGCCAGGAGGTCGACAACGCGCTCGGCCAGACCGCGCGCGAGATCTCCACCCGGTTCGACTTCAAGGGCACCGGCGCGACGATCGAGTGGAAGGGCGACCAGGCCATCGAGATCACGGCGTCGGCCGACGACCGCGCCAGCGCCGTGCTCAGCGTCTTCCAGGACAAGCTGATCAAGCGCAACCAGTCGCTGAAGATCCTCGACGCCTCCGAGCCGCGCCAGTCCGGCCAGCAGTCCAAGATCGCGATCGCGCTCAAGGAGGGCATCTCGTCGGAGGACGCCAAGAAGATCTCGAAGCTCATCCGGGACGAGGGCCCCAAGGGCGTCAAGGCGCAGATCCAGGGCGACGAGCTCCGGATCTCCTCCAAGAAGCGTGACGACCTGCAGGCCGTCCAGGCGCTGGTGAAGGCGCAGGACTACGACTTCGCGGTGCAGTTCACCAACTATCGCTGATCCGCTGTATTTCCGCAGGCCAGAGGCCTCGCGGTGGTCAAAAGTCCGCAGAGAGTCCGCAGAATTTTCGGGCTTCTCGGCGAAACACGGTCGCCATGAGGCCGGCTGCGGCGTTGCGGGTGCGGTCCTCTGCCTTGGGCCACAGGTGGCTGTAGGTGTTGAGCGTGATCGAGGGCGATGAGTGCCCCAGTGCGTGCAGGACGGTGACCACGTCGCAGCCGGCGGCGATCAGGCCGGAGGCGTAGAAGTGGCGCAGGTCGTGCAGGGTGAACTGCTCCATGCCGACCTGCTTGCGGATGCGGCGCCACTGGTTGCCGGCGCTGTTGCGGTTGTAGACATAGCCGCGTAGCGAGAACAGGTAGCCGTCCTCGCCGTGCGGCGCCGTTCGCTTGAGGTGCTGGGACAGCATGGTGACGAGGTCGTCGGGAGGGTAGACGATCCGCGCGGACTCGTACTTGGGTGAGGTCTCGACCGCCTTGCTGTTGACCTGGCCCTGGATCTGGCGCTCGACGGTCAAGGTGCGGCGCAGGAAGTCGACGTCGCCGAGCTGCAGCCCGGCGGCCTCGCCGAGCCGCAGGCCGGCGAACGCGCAGACCGCGACGAAGGCGCGGAACTCCGCGGGCGCGACCGCCAACGCCTTGGCGACCTGCTCGGCGGAAGGGATCTGCATCTTGGTCTCGGCCTTCGGCACCTTCGGCGGAGCAATGGCCGCGGTCGGGTCCAGCCGGATGACGCGTGCCCGCACGGCCGCGGTGAAACACATTCGGACGTAGTTGAACCGGGTGCGCCTGGTGGAGGCCGCGAGGCCACGCTTGCGCTTCGGACCGGGCAGCCGCTGCGCCTTCATCCACTGCCGGACGTGGTTCTCGGTCACGGCCTTGATGGGTACGTCGGCGAAGCCGAGGGATGCGAGTACCTGGTCAGCCGTTGCGGCGGTGCCGTCGGCCCAGTCTTGGGATGCGGCCCATTGCTCCCACCACTGCCGGAAGGTGACCTTGCCGGCGGCCGGGTCGACCCTGTCGACGGCACGTGAAAACTGACCCCCAAACGGCAACTGAAAACTGACCCCCTCCGAGAACCTGTCCTCGAGCTCGAGGCAGGAGATGCGGAGTGT